>JAIRRX010000007.1 GCA_031255755.1 Prevotellaceae bacterium
CTATTATTGTTGATAATGTCATGATTTTATTTTTTGATTATCATAGTAATACTGTACCAACGTTCTATAAAGCCCTTTCATGCCATAATCAACGATTAACGTTTTTTCATTTTTCATAATAATGCCCTTTCATTGATAATATGACAACAATGTGGTTTTTGTCATCAATTTTATATAACAATCTGTGTTCGCCAGTAACTCGACGCGACCAAGTTCCTGCAAAATCTTTACTCAATCGTTCAGGCTTACCCGTTCCTATGTGTGGATGTTCTTCCAATTCATAAAATAACTTTTTCAATTTTTTTTGAATGGGTTTTTGTCCTGACTTTTTCCAAAAATCCATATCCGCCTGAGCAGATACGGTAAATAGTAATGTGTACATAATCAAATATCAAAAATATCTTCTATTTCATCATGCTTTACCTCAACAACTTTTCCATCCTGTGCTTCCTGTAATGATTTTTGCAAGCGTTCAATATTTTCAGGAATTAGAAAATAAGGATCATTACTTGGGCTTGGATTGCTTATTAAAATATCGTTCTCGCTTACAGGAACTATTCTATAAGCCTTTTGTTTGCTTCTCTTAACTAAAATCTGTATGCCTTGATCTACTTTATCAAAGTAAGATTTTTGATTTTCTCTAAATTCGGCGCTGCTAATTATTATCATAATAATAAATTTTAAAATTAAACATGTACTTTTTTTTGTACAAAATTATTAATTATTTTTATGTTGACAAATTTTTTTCTAAATTTTTTCTTTATTATTTTAATATAACCCGTTGGCGGAATTAACTAAGAGCATATTTTAGTTGTCCAATAGGTTTGTTATTCAGTTTATTAATATATTGCAACACTGTTGTAGCCGCAATTTTCGCTGACATGCGAGAGAAAATTCCATCAATATTTTTGGCATAATTTCGTACCATCATAAACTGGTCGTCCAACTGCGAAAAAAGCGTTTCCACTCGTTTTCGACATTTTGCGAACAGCGGAAATTGCGGTTTATAATTCCGAATTGAGCGCATATATCAAAAATTTTACCGAAATTTGTTGCCAAGTTGTGCATCTCTTTTATAAGTGTTTATTTTTATTATAACGCTACAAATATTAGCTCTTATTTAATTGATATACAACTTTTATATTATTGCCTTTTAAAAATTTAATTCTGCCAACGGGTTTTATAAAATAAACTTTTATCGAAAAAGCAAAATATCGTATAGCGATTTAAGAAACAGTTATGTGAACTTGGGTAAATAAAACAACACGCTATACAATCACTGAAACAAAACGGAAAAATTAAAATGTGATTCTTGCTTATCTTAAATATTTATTAACTTTGTCGGAAATAAAAGTATATTTATGAAAAATTTAATTAAATGCCTGTTTGTGATGGTTCTGACTGTCAATGCCGTACAGGCGCAAAATTTTACTTCTGAAATAAAAACTCTCGAACTGTCAGACGGAGAAAAAACGACAACTCGGTTATGTCTTCCTGAAAACGGAAAAGTAAATACGATTGTTATTGCTATTCACGGAACAGGTCCTAATACTTATCTAACAAAAAGGCAGAAGTTTAACTATTATGATGTTTTGGCAAACGGGTTTTGTGAACAGGGAGTTGGCTTTTTTACCTATAATCGGCGTGGTGTTGAGTTAGGAGAAACAGCGCCGTGGTTTGATGAAGTGGACAGTTTGAAATATGCCAAATCGTTGCCTCATATTGAAGCTGCTGATATAGAAACAATGGTTGGTTTCCTGAAAAATGATGAGCGTTTCAAAAACAGTAAAATCATTCTTTACGGAATAAGCGAGGGGACAATTATTGCTTCAATGGTTGCAGAAAGACAAAATGTGAAAATAGATGCTTTATTTTTACATGGTTATGCACACGATAATATGTTTGATATAATTAAATGGCAAAATACAGGAGAAGGCGTTATGACTATGATTAATTCGATATTCGATAAAAATGGAGATAAAGCAATAGATAAAACCGAATATGAATTTGACGACTCTACAACAGCAGAATATAGAAATTATTTATTTCAAAACATGGATTTTGACGCACTTGATGTTGTGAAAGACAATGTTATTGACATAAAAGATATTAAAACTATGAAAGAACCTTTTCATAAATTTTTAATGACACAAATTTCCGAAAACGAAGGATCTTGGATTTGGAATAATTATGTACGGGTAACTATTGATTGGTTTAGAGAACATTTTGCGCTGGAACCAAATAAAACAAGGCTTTTAAGAGTTGATATACCTGTTTATATTTTTCATGGTAAAGACGACGCAAATGTTCCCGTTGAAAGCGTGTATGATCTTGAAGTTAGATTTAAGACCTGTAATAAATCAAACCTGAAAGTGTTTACATTTGACAAGCATAATCACGATTTAAATTTTCAGGATTGGATTACCACAAAAAACTATTCGGAAGGATTACAAAAACTTTTTGAAACTGCGACTGAAATATGATGACATCGCTTCACAAGTGATTTAATATCAGCAAAAAAACACGGATGTTGAAACAATAAAAAAATCGACATAAATTCCGTGTAATGATTTTTTAATTAAAAATATAAAAAACAAACCCTCATTGCTAATCTAAACACATAACAATTTGCTTATTGAAATTTTGTTTGCATCATACGATATAAAATTTAAAATCCTGCAAAAATACCTGTAAATCCTATAATAATTCCGATTGCAAGTTTCATTAATTTCATGTACACAAAACTTTTTTTACTTTCGGCTAACAAAGGCAATGCCGAATGTCCATCCTGCACAAACGAGTTTGCCAGCAATACGCTGAACGGAATAGAACCGTTCATAAACAAAATGATAAATACGATATGCGGTCCCGATTCCGGGATTAAACCAATAACCAGGGCAAACAACAAAACCGAAATTCGATTATTGACCGTCCATTCGTTTATATTTATAAAATGCAGTAAAAAATAAATTGCAAGCAAAGCTCCGAGCGTCCACAAAAGTATTTTCAAAAAATGTTTTTTTATTATATGTCCCCATAAATGTTTGTTAAGAAAAGTGTCGCTGACTTTCATAATTATATAAAGCGTAGCAATGCTTATAACAGCAAAAAGTATATTCAGCCAACGTTCGTTGAACACAAGATGGAAATGTGAAATACAATCTTCATGTGTAAATTGCGTTTCGTGTGAATGGTCAAGTAAACCGCTCAAAATTCCGAAAATAAAAACAACAATTCCCAAAATTAAAACTATGCGTTGATATGTTATATTTTTGAGATTTTGTAAAATATTACCGTGAATATTGTAATTTTTATCTGTTTGTATTTCAAAACGATTTTTACAGTCAGATAATGGCGCTTTTTTAATGAACAGATTTATAACAAAACCGATAATTACTGCAATCACAAACAGTAAGATTGTTATTATAATTGCTGTTTCGGGTATTGCGGCAAACATCATAAAAGCCTCGTCGCCCAACGAAACTATCATTACTGCTGTAAGAGCGCCGAAATTTACAATACCGTGAGCAAAAAGAGAAACAATAACAAAACCGCCAATACAGCCCGGAATAAGTCCAAACAGTGCGGCAACAAGCAGTTGTTTAAATCGTGAATTTTGCAGTTTTAACAATCGCTGCCTGCCGGAAGTAATATTAATGTACTCAATGACAAGCATCATTACCATTACCAAACCTGTAATCAGCAAGGAATTTCGGACAATATCAAGTATATCGTGAATCATCATTTTTATAAATTGGCGCAAAGGTACAAAATAATGATTAAGAATAATAAAATATTATCGAAGTAAATATACGGGATTTAAAATCTGTATGAAAAATTCAATCCGAACGTTTTATTATTGTATGATGGAAGAATAAAAGTTTGAGTGCGTTTTGTTTTCTTGCGACTAAATATATTTTGCATGTAAGGATATGTCCAGTACACAATTTTAGTTGAAATAATTCCAATACCTGCGCCTGCAATAACATCGCTGACCCAATGTTTGTCGTTCAATATTCGTGAAATGCCAATAAGCGATGCCATTGTGTAACCGCCAACGCCAATCCATACCGACTGGTCTTTATATTCCTGATACAGAAATTCCGCAGCAACAAAAGCTGTAGCCGTATGTCCCGATGGAAAAGAATTGTCTTTCGAGCCATCCGGGCGCATTCTTTTTGTGGCGGTTTTTGTTGAATAAATTATGCCTGTTTCCAGCGTATTGCTTAAAGCATATATAATAGCCATGTCCGATAATTTATGCTTGCTTTTTACGCCCATTAAATTTAAGCCGAATGCCGCAACTGCCGGTGAAAATTGAAGATAGTCATCCAGACTGTTATACATTAAATGTTTGTTTTTATGTACTTTGTTGTCTGTGTTATTGTCTATTTTCTGCAATTCTTTATTGTCAAGAGAATATATACCGTAAGCAATCATTAACGATGGAACGCCTGCGCTGATTAAAATATTTTCTTTGGAGCGATTACTTTTTGACTTTGGAACGCTGATTGTATCCGCACTCACCGAAGAAGTATCTGCATATTGCGCTGACAATAAATTTACATTAACACAAAATAAAAACAACAATAACAATGTTTGTTTTATAAAATTTAAACCCATAATTAAAAGTGTATTTTTAAGATTTTCAAAAAAGATACCTGTATTTGGATAATACAGGTCAATAAAAAACGTGCAAAATTAAGTAAAAAAACACAAATATTACGAAATTAAGTGAAAATAAACTTTTTATAACATAAGTTAAGAAATAATTTTAATCTTATTTGTTTGTTATTTCATTGAAAATAAATATCATATATGCTTTAACGTTATAATTGTTAATGGTCGCCGATTTTGGAAAAATTTTAGAATAATATTCTAAAAAAGATGCTGTATCAAAATCCTGTTTCTTTAACAATCTTTTTTATGACAGGTTAGTAAATTTCTTTTGCTTAATGAAACTTAATAAAATGCTTTATTTATTTCATTTATGAAAATTATTTATTTGTAAATTCGGTTTGTTTACAAACTGCAAACAATATCTTCGTATAACTCTCGCATACGATTGCGCAAATGCAAAATGGCATAATGTTTTCGCGAACTCAACGTATTGACAGGAATGCCCGTAATTTGTGAAATTTCTTTCATCGGAATACCGTCAAGTTCGGTAAGTTCAAATATTTCACGCTGTTGCGGAGGCAATTCCGACAAAGCATTTTCCAGTTCATCCCACACCAGCGAATGTAGATATTCAATTTCCGGAGACGAGGAATATTCATCGCCGAACACTATGGTTGAAATATCCGACAGCGTTTTATCATCATAGTCACTGTTGTACAAAACAGGCATAGACGTTTCGCGTTTTTTTTTGCCGTGATTGATAATAGTATTACGCGCCACACGATACAGCCACGCTGCAACATGTTCGATAGGATTCATGGTATTGTTTATCGTTTTTATCAACTGATAAATAACATCCTGCAAAATATCTTCAGCTTCTTCGTTACGGATAACACGTTTTTTAATGAACGATTTAAGTTGAGGCTGATATTTATTTACCAGTTGTTCGATTGTGTGGTGCTTTGATTTTGTCACGTCATTCGTGTTTTACAGATTCGTTTTGCTGAGAAAAATCGTGGTTGAAATGATGTTCACAAAGTTTGCGCCTGATAAACTCTCTTTTTTCTTCTTTTGACATCTTCATAAATTCTTTACGAAAACGGCGATTGTAACAAGAGTCGTATCCAATTCTGTGTTGCCAGTGTTTTCCAAATACGCCGCCGCCAAAAAAAATTCTGGCAAGAAGAAATAAACCTAATGCTTGCCATAAATTTATCTCCGCCAATCCGAAAACAGAAGGTATTAGCCAATTCCACAACAGCATAACCGCAGCGCTGAAAGCAGCAATAGCTGCCAAGCCTAATATTACATGTCCTAAAATATGCTTTTTCATATAATTTTTATTTAATTTATGTTTATTATCCATAATTATACAGACAATCTAAACTCAAAAATATTTTAAAGATGCAAAAATAATTTGAAAACAACACCTGAGATAATCATTATTGCTTTTACTTTGTATTGATTAATTCATTTAATTTGTACAGACAATAGCAAATAAATATTTCATAATTATACCTTTACAGTTCACAATTTGCTTTGTTATTTGAATCCTGAAACAAAAATTATTATTTACTTTTTGCAAGCCGTTAAATTATTTTACTACCTTTGCGGTCTAAAATACATATAAATATTATGGCAAAATTACGTAATCTAAAAAAGGATATTGATTATTTAATAAGTGAAGTTTTAAGCGATTGTTATACGTTAGCTTACTTATATCCGGACAAAAAGGATAAAGCGATGGAAATTATCCGCGAAGCGGTTGATTTTCGTAACAGAATATTTGAACGGGCAAATAAACCGAACGGTAAATATGATAAAAAACTGGTAAAAACACATTATAAAAGTATTAATCAGGATTTACTGACAGGCGTTGATGATTTTTTTAAAAGAATAAGCGAACTGACAAAGAAATAAATTTTTGAAATAATATTTGTATTTCACAAAAAAATATTACCTTTGCAGCCCAAAATTAAGCAACCTCTTATTTTAGTTCGATAATGTTGCATACATAAATAAAAAAGATAAGAAAATGGACTTAATAAAAGTTGCCGAACAGGCATTTGCAAACGAACAACAAAAAGAATTTCCTGCGTTTAAAGCAGGTGATACTGTTACTGTTACCTATAAAATTAAAGAAGGTAACAAAGAAAGACTTCAGAATTTTCGCGGAGTTGTAATACAGATAAAAAAAGGAAGCGCAAAAACGTTTACCGTTCGTAAAATTTCAGACGGCGTTGGCGTTGAACGTATTTTCCCGATATTTTCTCCTTTTATTGAAAAAATCGAAGTTAATAAATATGCAAAAGTACGCAGAGCAAGAATTTATTATCTGCGCAATCTTACAGGTAAAAAAGCAAGATTGAAAGAAAAACGTTTTTCTTCAACAAATATTACAAAAGAAGAATAGAAACGAACCAAAAGGCTCCGTGGCTCAATTGAATAGAGCATCTGACTACGGATCAGAAGGTTACAGGTTTGAGTCCTGTCGGAGTCACAAAGTATGGAAAAACTAATGCCAAATATTTTTATTTTGGCATTTTTTATATGAGAAATTTTTTCATCAATCAAAATCATGTTTCAGTAAGTTTGGATATTAAGTTCTGTTTATGATAACTATATTTATTGCTCAATTATTACAATATTAATTACAAAAATATCACATCAAAAACCGTTTACTCAAAAATCATTATTACCTTTGTCAAAATAATTAAATTTAATATTATGACAATGACAAAAAAACTCATCACTGCATTATTACTCATGTTATTTGCAACACTGGGATTTTCCGATGAAACAAAAACAATAAAAGCAGTCTTAAAAGATGTTACCGTATTTTTCCGCGGTGCGGAACTTACTCACACAGCGTCAGCCGAACTTACAAAAGGCGAAAACGAAATCATTATTGAAAACATAAGCCCTGTTATAAATAGTAACAGTTTGCAGATAAAAATAAGTAATGGCGTTATTGTTTCGTCATTCGAATATTCGATAGACTATTTAACAGATAAACTGCAAAATACGGTAACACAGAAAATTAAGGATTCGATAGATTTTTATAATGATAATTTAATTACAATAACAACGGAAACAAGAATTAACAACGACATGCTCGCCTTTTTAAAACAAGGCGTTACGCATAATATAACAGTTGCCGAAAAATCATTGGCAGTGGAGGAATTGAATAAAAATATAGATGTTTTTCAAAAAAAAGCGCTTGAATATACAACTGCCATAGCAAAATTGGAAAAGGAAAAAGCGGTTATTGGAGAAAAAATTAATCGCTTGAAAAACCAACTTGCACAGGAAGAAATCAAACATGGAAAAAATTCGGGAATATTGAAACTGAAGCTTTCATCTCCGCTTGCCGTAAAAGCGCAGTTAACAATAAAATATTTCACTGCATCTGCAAAATGGACGCCTTTTTACGACATAAACATTACTTCGCCTGAAATGCCTATAAACCTGATAACAAAATCAAAAGTACAGCAAACCACAGGAATAGACTGGAACAAAGTAAAAATTAGCCTTTCTACAGGCATTCCAAACAGCGGAAGAATTGCTCCAATATTTACCGCATGGTTTTTACGAGAAAAGGATGCACAACAAAAACGACAGGATGATTTTGAAATGGCACAAAACAGTATTTCGTATGCAACTATCAAAGAATCCGCTAAACAGGAAGAATCAATGGGAGATTATGTTGTATATGAGGAAAACCAACTGAACAGAATTTTTTCGATTGATATTCCTTACACTGTAAAAAGCGATGGCAAAGAACAGGTTATTGAACTTGAAAAACAAATAATAACCGGCGCCGAGTATCAATATTACTGCGCTCCGAAACTTGATAACGAAACATATCTGATTGCCGAAATCTCCGGATGGGAAAAACTGAATTTAATGACGGGGCAGGCAAACATTACCTACGATGGAACCTATCTCGGACAAACAACAATTGATGCGGCATCTACAAATAAAAAAATAACATTGACACTCGGCAACGACAGGCGAATATCTGTAAAACGCGAAAAAATGCAGGATTTCAGCAGTGTAAAATTTTTAAGTACGGATACAAAAGTAATATTGACATATAAGATTACCGTTCGCAATAATCAGAACAAAGATGTTACAATGATTTTAAAAGATCAGTATCCTATATCAACAAACAAAAACATTAATGTTGAATTGCTCGAACAAACAACAAAACCGACAACCAATCGCAAAGATATTGGAGTGATAACATGGGAAGAAAATCTTAAAGCAGGCGAAACAAAAGAATATTTTATAAGTTATAGTGCAAAATATCCCAAAGACATGATATTGAATTTATAATAAAAGATTTATGTAATACAAAAACCGCCTTCGCAGAATGTTGCGAAAGCGGTTTTTTGTTTGCTGTGTTCAGTGCGTACAAAACGCCGTTTACCGAAACAAAACAATAAATCTTTTTTGATTTTATGTTTGGTTATATATTTTTTAGAAATTGTAACCTACCGTAAATGCCCAGTTTGTATTTTTTGCTGTTATGTCGCTTTCATTAGAAATATTTATCAAGCCGGGTTCGTAACCTATGCCTAAATATATTTTATCAAATGTTGCGCCTACACCTAACCTTATTCCTGCATCAATACGGATGTATCCATCATCGCCAAAAGTGTTTTCGGAAATTTTGTTATTGCCTAAATTCATTCTTGTTTTACCGCCGATTCCATACGATAGATACAGTCCTGCAAATGGCTGTATTATAATATTATTAGCAACGGCAAAATGATAATTAAGCAATACCGGAATCTGTAAATACATCGCAGTTGAATTGAGTGTTATATCTATATCCTCTGAGGCTAAAGAATACTTAAATCCTTTCTGTGAAAAGTAAAAACCTGTTTCAAGATACAGTGGCGTAGTGGGAATAAGTAAACGCTGATACGAAAATCCTGCATGAAAACTTGCCTTTGAATCAGTTTCAATGTTTATGGACATGCCGTATGCACTCTCGGATAGCGTAACATGTGATAAATTCAAACCTGCACGAATTCCGAAAATATCTTTCTTTAATTCCTGTGCCGAAGCTATTGCAGATATTACAAAAAGACCAATAATGGTCAAAACAATTTTTCTCATATTTTTAATTTTAAAATTTAACAAATGATTTATTTATTCGGCAAATTTATATCAAAAATTCCAAATAAAAACATATTTTAATAAAAAAATCGCAAAATCCATCAGCCAATCAAATAAAAGCAAGAACGTTATAACTGTTGTCAAGTAAATGTAATATAATATTAAAATTATTGTAAACAAACCGTAATTCTTATGTAACATATCGGCTCTACTTTTGCGAAAAAATTAAAAACTAAAAATGCAAAAATTTACGACAAGATTATTAATATTTTTTCTGATTTTTTATTCAGGTGATTTATTCCTTTTCGCAAGTGATATTCCTAAAAAAATAACAGGTTATGTGAAAGATGCTCAAACTTCGGAAGCAATTACAGGCGCAACCGTTTCTGTTAAAGAAACCGACAAAAATACCATAACCGATACGCTGGGATATTACAGCATAAATAATTTGGAAAACGGGAAATATACTTTAATATTCAGTTATATGTCGTACAAAACCGTTGAAATGGAATGTGATTTGCAAGGCGATACAACAAATTTCAATATTTTAATGGAATACGATATACAGTCAATAAGTCAATCAACCGTAAAAGGACGAATGCGCAGTAATACCGAAAGCAGTATGATTTCTACAATAAAAACCAATTCTCAAGTAATCAGCGGCATATCATCTGCGCAAATATCAAAAAGTTCGGACAAAACTGCATCAGAAGTAGTGCGCCGAATACCCGGAATAACTGTTATTGATGAAAGATTTATAATTGTGCGTGGACTTTCGCAACGATACAACAATGTTTGGCTTAACGGACTGTCAATACCCGGAACCGAAACCGACAGTCGGGCTTTTCCTTTCGATTTGATTCCAAGCAGCCAGATAGATAATTTACTTATTTATAAATCGCCATCGCCTGAAATACCCGGCGATTTTTCGGGCGGTTTTGTAAAAATTACATCCAAAGGAGCGCCTAACGCAAACACTGTGGAAATAAGTTACAGTTCAGGATTTAATATTAATACACAGTTTAGAGATGTTCATATTAATCCCGGAAGCAGTACCGATTTTATGGGTTTTGACCTGAACAAACGAACGTTATCAAAAAATTTTCCAAAGCATTTGGACGCAATAGTTGATAATTCACAAATTACCGAATTAACAAAAACAGGTTTTAATAACGATTGGCGCATAAAAAGTATTAAACCGCTGCCAGACCAGCGGCTGTCGCTTATGTTTACTCGCCGCATACAAATCAAAAACGGTAAGTCATTAGGAAATATTACCGCTTTCACTTACAGCAATACGTTCAAAGCAGTAAAAGAAATGAAAAATGCCAGATACGGAATATATTCCGGCGCAGCAGACAAATCAATTATTCTTGATGACTATATTGACAATCAGTTTTCAAATGATGCACGTATCGGTTTGATGCATAACTGGTCATTCGCAATAAATCAGTATAATACCGTTGAATTTAAAAATCTGTTGAACGTTCTCGGAAATAATCGCTTAACCGAGCGTACAGGCGTCAAAGACATGAGCAGCATGTATTATCGCGAGCAAACCGAAATGCGATATTCTTCTCGCTTGACATACAGCGGTCAATTTTCCGGAAATCACAACTTGTCGGCAAACCAAACTCTGACATGGGACATCGGATATTCCTATGCAAATAAAAACGAACCGGACAGACGCATTGTCAGCAATCAGGCTGGAATAGGAAGTCCCGAAGATATTCCTTCGGTTATAACAATAAATGATAACATAAGCCGTTTCTTTCAGGATTTGTACGACCATAATGTTTCTGCTGCCGTAAATTATAAAAAAACATTTGAAAACATATCATTTGCTCCAACTTTAAAAACCGGAATTTACGGAGAATACAGCGACAGAAACTATTCTGCCCGTGAATTTATATATCGCTACGACAATTTAAGTTACGAAGAAAAACAGACATATCTGAAATTGCCTTTTCAGGAAATGATGAAAAGCGAATATCTTGGAGCAGATAAAGTATATATTGATGAAATTACACGAAAAACAAACAATTATACAGCCAATGTTTGGCTTGGCGCTGCATATTTTGCTCTTGAAATTCCAATTAACAAACTGAATATTTATTCGGGAGTTCGACTTGAAAGCCGTCATGCCGAATTTACCCGCGACCGCTCGGATGCTGCCGATATAATCTTAATTACGCACAAAACCGTTAAAGATATATATTTACTTCCATCTGTCAACATGACATATAAATTTACCGAAAAACATCAGTTAAGAGCCGCATACGGACGCTCTATAAATCGTCCGGAACTGCGCGAACTTTCGCCTGCTGTTTATTTTGATTTCGATTTGTTCAATGAAATCGGCGGAAACGAAAACCTTAAAACAGCAATTATTGATAATTTCGACTTGCGATATGAATTTTATCCTAATTTCGGTGAAACGGTAAGTTTGGGAGTATTTTACAAACATTTCAGAAATCCTATCGAATGGAATTTTATTGATATGGGAGGTTCGCTTCGCTATAATTACGAAAATGCCGACAAAGCCGAAAGTTGGGGAATAGAGATGGATATACGCAAGAAATTGGATTTTATCAAATTGCCTGATTTTTCACTGATTTTGAATCTGGCTTTGATAAAAAGCAAAGTTCATTTCAAGCAGGGAGAAATAGTATCGGAGCCTGACCGTGAAATGCAGGGACAATCTCCTTACGTAATAAATGCAGGCTTATATTATCAATCCGAAAAAGCGGGTATAAGTCTTTCGCTGCTTTACAATCTTATTGGAAAAAGAATTATAGGTCTGGGCAAATCAAACAGTTCCGACAAAAATTCCAATTCGTTAATTCCTAATTCATACGAAATGCCGCGCAATATTCTTGATTTTACAATAAGCAAAAACATAGGGAAAAAAGTGGAAATACGCTGTTCCGTAAAAGATATTTTATCCGAAGATGTGATATTCAAACAATTTCCCGTATTTGAAAAAAACGGCAGATATAACAAACGAGAGCAGATAATTCGGCAATACAATCCGGGACAGTCGGTTTCGTTAAGTATATCGCTAAAAATAAATTAACATTTTAATAACTAAAAAATAATAAAGATGAAAAAAATGAAATTAACAAGCATTATGCTTTTATGCGTTGCACTGTTCAGCGCAAGTTGCGGAAGCGACAATAACGATTCTGTCCTTCCTCCTTCAGGCGAAACGCTCGACCTTGGAGATGGCTCTACTGCATTTGAAATTAAAACAAACACAACTCTCAAATATCCCAATACCTATAATTTGAAAGGTTTTGTGTATGTCATTGACGGAGTAACTCTGACCATTGAACCGGGTGTAACTGTCAAAGGAGATAAATCTTCGAAAGGAACTTTGATTATTGAACGTGGAGGAAAAATTATGGCTCAGGGAACAAAAGAACGTCCTGTTGTTTTCACGTCTGCTCAGTTGCCCGGTTTGCGCAAGCCCGGCGACTGGGGCGGTCTTATCCTTTTAGGGAAAGCGCCTAATAATGCAGGCGAACAGACAATTGAAGGCGGAGTACGTTCAAAACACGGCGGTAATATTCCGAACGACAATTCGGGAGTATTGAGTTACGTGCGCGTTGAATTTGCAGGAATAGAGTATTCTACCGACAATGAAATCAACGGTATTACATTTGGTTCGGTAGGTTCCGGTACAAAATTGGATCATATTCAGGTTTCGCACAGCGGCGATGATTCGTTTGAATGGTTTGGCGGCACGGTGAATGCAAAATATCTGGTTGCATTTCGTGGCTGGGATGATGATTTTGATACGGACAACGGATTTAGCGGCAAAGTACAGTTTGCTCTTGCAGTGCGCGACCCGAAAGTGGCAGATAAATCAGCATCTAACGGTTTTGAATCCGACAATGATGCAAACGGTTCATCTTCAGAACCGTATTCAAGCGCTGTATTTGCCAATGTAAGTCTGTTTGGTCCTGTTTCAAATCCATCTGCATACAGCAACAGTCAGGTTACGGATGGAAGCGCTGTTGATGCTCGCTTTCAAGCCGGTCTTCATTTGCGCCGCAACACGCAGTTAAACATATTCAATTCGCTTATCGCCGCATTTCCTGTCGGTTTGATTATCGAAAACGACAAAGGTTCTACCACTCAAACATGGGCTGAAGAAGGTAAACTAAATGTTACCAACTGTATAATCGCAGGCTCTGTACAAAACTTTCAGGACAGACAATATTGGACAGGAGGCACTCAATTCGATCCGGCTGCAGAGGCAGGCGCATTTGTTCAAAGTTATTTTAACCGTACGGATGGCGGAAACCGAACGTTCGCTGCCATTACAGATTTAAAGCTATCTGGTAATCCGTTAACTGTTACAAATCCTGTCGTTTTCCCAAATTCCGACAGTCCGTTAATTTCAGGATACGACTGGACAAATGCCAAGGTAGCATCGGGATTTGATAAAGTTAACTATATTGGTGCATTCAGTCCTTCCGAAACCGCATCCAATAATTGGACTTCGGGCTGGTGTAATTTTGACCCGCAAAATACGACGTATTAAATATAATTCAAATCATATATCAAATACATTCCGTCAAAAAAGAACGGAGAACAGAGGAAACAGATACAAAGTTGTTTCTTCTGTTTTGTTATGTGTCAATGAGGTTGGTTTTTTGCTTTCTCCCTTTCAATGCTGTTATTTGTTTATTGTATTTTTCACAGGACGCAGCCGAAGCCAATACATAGTCGTCATTCGCTACGCTCACTTCTCGCAATGACGGGTTGTTGCTGTGTTCCGCTTCGCAATGACGTATTACATTATAAATTACTTTCAAAAGTTGACTATTCATTTGTCGTTAGCGTACTTTGTAGTGGAGAATACGGAATCATGTTGACAATATTCGATTTTTTATAATTTTATCATTCTGTTTTGCCTTTCGCATGTCTGTCTTCATAATTATTTATAACAGAAATATAAATTTTGATTAATTTTGCGGAATAACAATCAGTATAAAAATCAGAAAATGGTAAATGATAAACGACTTGCAGCATTTGCAAAACTTTTGGATATTATGGACGAACTGCGTGAAAAATGTCCGTGGGATAGAAAACAGACTTTTGAAAGCCTGCGCAGCAATACGGTAGAAGAAACATACGAACTTGTTGACGCTATCATAAAAAATGATTTGAACGAAATTCGCAAAGAGTTGGGCGATTTGCTTCTGCACATTGTTTTTTATGCCAAAATAGGCAGCGAAACGGGGAAATTTGATATTACGGATGTAATTAACGGTATTTGCGAAAAGCTTGTTTACAGACATCCTCATGTTTTCGGAAATACGGATGTAAACGATGACCCAAATGAAGTTATTAAAAATTGGGAACAACTTAAATTAAAGGAAAAAGATGGAAATAAAACAGTTCTTTCGGGAGTTCCTGCTGCTTTACCTGCGCTGATAAAAGCAAACAGAATACAGGAAAAAGCAAGCGCAGCAGGTTTTGACTGGGATAACAGAAGTCAGGTATGGGAAAAGGTCGTAGAAGAATGTAACGAGATTTGTGAAGAAATAGAAAGCAAAAATTACAAACGACTTGAACAGGAATTTGGAGATTTGATATTTGCGATTGTTAATGCCGCCAGACTGTATGAAATTGACCCTGAAACCGCATTGGAACGTACAAACAGAAAATTTATGCATAGATTTGAATATCTCGAACAGAAAACAATAAAACAGGGACGCATGCTTAAAACAATGACGCTTGACGAAATGAACGAAATATGGGAAGAAGCCAAAAAGTTTGACGAAATTTAATTGGAGATTGCAAAACATGTCAGGTTTCTGCCGAAATGTTTATATAAAAATTTTTAGAAACTATATTATAATAAGTATAAATGGATTTTCAACTTACAGCCAATTATAAACCGACAGGCGACCAGCCCGAAGCAATCAGGCAACTTGCCGACAGTGTCAGGGCGGGAGAGAAATATAATACTTTGCTCGGCGTTACAGGTTCGGGGAAAACGTTTACTGTTGCCAATGTTATTGCACAGTTGCACAGACCTGCGATTGTGCTTAGCCACAACAAAACGCTTGCCGCTCAGCTTTACGGTGAGTTTAAGAATTTTTTCCCGAATAACGCCATCGAATATTTTGTGTCGTATTATGATTATTATCAGCCCGAAGCCTACCTGCCTGTAAGTGATACTTATATCGCAAAAGAATTGCAGATAAACGACGAAATCGAAAAATTAAGATTAAGCGCGACATCATCATTGCTTTCCGGGCGGCGCGATGTGATTGTGGTTTCGTCGGTTTCGTGTTTGTATGGAATAGGAAATCCGGAAGATTTTTATGCAAATACAATAAAAATCAAAGCCGGCAAAAAAATAAGCCGTAACAAACTTTTATATTCTCTTATTGATGCTCTTTATACGCGCAATGACCTTGAACTGCACAAAGGCACATTTCGAGTAAAAGGCGATACTGTGGATATTGCCGTTGCTTATGGCGATTTTGCCTATCGTATAACATTTTTCGGCAATGAAATCGAATATATAGAATCCTTTAATCCCATATCAAACAAAGTTTTTGACACTCCAGACGAAATTACCATATTTCCTGCAAATATTTTTGTAACGCCAAAAGAACGGATGCAGCAGGCATTGGCGGAAATTCAGAGCGATATGATGGAGCGCATCAATTATTTTAATGCAACTGGAAGAAAATTAGAAGCTAAACGTCTGCAAAAGCGGGTTGAAAATGATGTTGAAATAATAAGAGAAATAGGATATTGTGCCGGAATTGAAAATTATTCCCGATATTTTGACGGAAGAAAGCCGAAAATGCGACCGTTCTGTCTGCTTGATTATTTTCCGAAAGATTTTATTACAATTATTGACGAAAGTCATGTTACGCTTCCGCAGATTCATGCAATGTTCGGCGGCGACAATGCACGTAAAAAAAACCTTGTGGATTACGGATTTCGTCTTCCATCGGCAACTGATAATCGTCCGTTGACATTTGATGAGTTTGAAAGTATTACAGGGCAAATGATTTTTGTGAGCGCAACGCCTGCCGACTATGAACTTCAAAAATCGGAAGGAGTGGTTGTAGAGCAGTTGATTCGTCCAACAGGCTTACTCGACCCTCTAATTGACGTGCGACCAACACAAAACCAAATTGATGACCTTGTTGAAGAAATAAATTCAAGAATTGAACTTGACGAGCGTGTGCTGGTTACAACGCTCACAAAACGCATGGCTGAAGAACTTGCAAATTATTTTGACAAGATAAATATCCGATGCCGTTATATTCATTCGGGGGTGGAAACTCTCGAACGTGTTGAAATCATTGAAGGTTTAAGGCGTGGAATGTTTGACGTGCTGGTTGGTGTCAATCTGCTGCGCGAAGGTCTGGATTTGCCCGAAGTTTCACTGGTTGCAATTCTCGATGCCGACAAGGAAGGATTTCTGCGTTCAACACGGTCGCTTACGCAAACGGCAGGAAGAGCGGCGCGTAATATCAACGGGCGCGTAATAATGTATGCCGATACTATTACCGAATCGATGCAAAATACTATTGATGAAACAAACCGCCGCCGTGAACGGCAGTTACAATATAACAAAGAACACAACATAATGCCGCAGCAGATAAAGAAAAGCAACAAGGGAATTTTTTCAGGTCAGCCTGTCAGCGTTGAAGATGGAGCATACATCGAGCCACAGACGGAGCTTGTTGCCGACCATGTTATTAATTATATGAACAAATCCGAAATACACAACGCTATTACCCTTGCAAAAAATCAAATGGAGAATGCCGCCCAAAATCTTGATTTTCTCGAAGCCATACGTTACCGTGATGAAATGTACGCCTTGCAAAAACTGCTAAACGAAAAGTTTACCAAGTAAAAAAGGCAGGACTTCAACATTTCCTGCATTTCAAAAAAACAAACAACAGTGCGTCTTTACACTGCCGTGCTACTTCGGTTGCTTCGTCATTCGCTACGCTCATTCCTCGCAATGACGAAAGCTACATTATAAATAATTTTCCGAAAAGGTCTTTACACTGCTTTTTGCTAATTATTAGAATATTTTGCAACTGTATTGCCGCATTATACATATTTGCCGATTACCGACAAGTTGCAGATTTTATTTTTTAACAGGACTTACGGTTAGAATTATTCCTTCAATATGTCGCAGCAAATCGAGCTTTGTACGGCTTGGCGCATACACAAATCCGTCAAATGTTATAACCATGTTTTTTTCTTTGTCAATTGTTGTATAACTTATGAATGGACCGCCCATGAAGTCGTTTTTAATTTCCCATAATCCGCGAATACGGGCAAAAAAGTCATCGTTTATCTGCAATGTGCCGTACACAGGTTCAATATAATTTGTTGTAGTCATGTATGCGCTGCCTTGCGGTTCTTTGTCAAGCAATACGTATTGCTGCAAAACTTCATTGCGTTTTGCTATCAGCGATTCAAATGCAAGTTGCGATTTGTCGGTATATGGATAAGTGTAGATAAACACACCTTCGGTGCCTTTTGTTGTACGAAGTCCAAGCCACATAAATTCGTTTTTATCGCCGAACAGGTCATAATCTTTAGGAAAATACATCGAGTATCCGTATTTGTCTTCAACCAGTTTACGCAGTTCTGCATTTTCAAGCGTTTTTATTCCTTTGGTTATGCGTTCAAGTTCTGCCTGTTCAAAAACGTCACGTATTTTGCCTGATCTTTTTTCCAAAGCGTCAACTATCTGATTTTCATCAGAACCTACAATATATAAAATGGTTTGCGGCGATGAATACACGTCATTTTTAGTCGAAATTTCACATTCGGATTTATTGTTTTCCATTTGTACAAAAACAACATTTCGATGAGATTTCAACACACTGGAAAACTGTCGGTGAGCGATGTTTGTTATCGAAAATCTGGCTTCGGGTTGAGGCAGCAGAGTGTCGGGTTCGGTAAGAATTTTACGGATTGTTGCGCCTGCATTGCCATTCCAAATATCAGGGTTTACGACAACAAGAACTTCGCCAATCCTGCCTGTTGACGATGGCAAAATTTTATTTTCATCCTTACATGAAAATAAAAACATTATTGATAAAAAAACTGCAATCGGTATTATTGATAATTTTTTCATGTTCTTTATGTTTTATTATTTATAGATGCATTGTATGATATTATTCCATAAAAACAATATTTATTTTATGATAAAATTGAAAATATCATTGCTTAAAGCAAAAAACATCAATGCAAGTATCAGTAAAAGTCCTATTACTTGCGCCTTTTCAAGAAACCTGTCGCTTGGTTTGCGGCGGAATATTATTTCGTATATTGCAAAAACAGCATGTCCGCCATCAAGTGCAGGAATAGGTAAAATATTAATCACAGCAAGCATTATTGACAACAGCGCCGTAAGTTTCCAGAACTGTTCCCAAATCCACAAACTCGGAAAAATATTTCCTATTGCAATAAAACTTCCAACAGATTCGTAAGCTTTTGTTTTTGGTGAAAATATCAATCCCAAATCTTTAAGATAATCTTTGATTCCGTTTATTCCTTTGCTTATTCCTACGGGCAAGGCTTCAAAAAATCCGTAAGAAATAAGTGTCGGTTTCAAAGTTGAATCGTAAATATTTACGCCGATTGTCCCCAATTCAGAAACTTCGACAGGCAAAACAAGAGTGTCGCTGTTACGTACAATTTTCATTTCAACGATTGTCGATTCGTTTTCTTTCAGGAAAGCAGAAATTTCATCGAAATATTCCATATTTTGCGAATTTACTGCAATAACTCTGTCGCCGTCATGTATTCCATATTTTTTTGCTGTTGATTCTTCTCTAACTTCCGAGATAATAAATTTCATTCGCGGATTTAGAAACTCTCGGTCTTTTAATATTTTGCTAATATCGGTATCGGCAATTTGAACGATGGTTTTTTCGCCGTTGCGTTCTACTTCTACGTTTTTAATCTGGTCGCGAATAATTTTTATCTGTATATCTTTGAAATTTTCTATTGTATCGCCATCAAGCCTCAGAATTTTATCGCCGTTTCTGAAACCTATTTCCTGTGCCGGAAGGCTGCAACTGACGCCATTTTTCACATCTCTGTTTGCAAGATACGTTTCGCCCCACGTAAACAACATTCCCCAATAAATCAAAATTGCCAAGATAACATTGAACAAAACTCCGCCAATCATTACAAGCAGTCGTTGCCATGCAGGTTTTGAGCGAAATTCAAAGGGTTGCGGCGCCTGTTTCATTTGTTCCATATCCATTGATTCGTCAATCATTCCGTTGATTTTGCAATATCCGCCTATTGGCAGCCAGCCTATTCCCCATTCGGTTGTTTTGGGATATTTGTTCCAGTTGTTGTCGGGCAGTTCTTCAAGCGGAATAAGTTCTATTTCGGCACGACCTTTTCTGTCAAGAATTGGCATGCCTTTTTCATCAAGTTTTTTGCGTATTTTTGTATCATTACGCGAAAACCATTTAGCGCGCAGTTTTCCGTTTATTTTTTTGAATCTCACAATAGATATGTAAGGATTTGCAAATATGTAAAATTTTTCCACTCGCATCTTAAAAAGTCGCGCAAAGAAAAAATGCCCAAATTCATGTACAACTACCAGAATTGATAAGCTTAAAATAAATTGTGAAATTTTTATTAATATGTCCATATTTGTTTGAATTTTATTTTATATACATTTATTAATTTATTAAATTTTTTGCTATTTTTCGAGCTTCAATATCTGTTGCAATATAATCGTCGAAATTAGGATTGTTTATGAATGTTGTTCTGTTCATTGTTTTTTCAATAATTTCTGCAATTTGCAAAAATTTGATTTTATCGTTAAGAAATGCATCTACGGCAATTTCGTTTGCCGCATTCATTATGCAGGCTGTATTTCCGCCTTTGTTAAGCGCTTCGTACGCTAATGTTATGCAAGGAAATTTTTCGATGTCGGGATTTTGAAATTCAAGTGTCATAAACTTTGAAAAATCAAGGCGTTTACTGTTGAGAGGCAGCCTCATCGGAAAATTAAGCGCATAAGCAATGGCTATTCGCATGTCCGGTTCGCTTAATTGCGCTTTTACGGAACCATCGGCAAACTGAACCATTGAATGAACTATCGACTGCGGATGAACAACAATCTGAATTTGTTCAGGTTTAACATCGAAAAGCCAGCGGGCTTCAATAACTTCAAAACCTTTATTCATCATTGTTGCCGAGTCAATAGTAATTTTTTTACCCATTGTCCATTTGGGATGTTTCAGCGCATCTGCTTTTGTTGCATTTTCGATATGTGTTTTGTCGATATTAAAAAATGGACCTCCTGAAGCCGTGAGTAATATTTTTTCTATTTTATTAGGTTCGCCTAAAATGCTTTGAAAAATTGCCGAATGTTCAGAATCAACAGGAATAACGGGAGTTTGATACTGTTCTGCCAAATTCATAATTAAATCGCCTGCTACTACCAGCGTTTCCTTATTTGCAAGGGCTACTGTTTTTTTTGATTTTATTGCGCTAATCACAGGCTTCAAGCCGGCGTATCCGACTATTGCGGCAAGAACGGTATCAATATTTTCACTGCAAACTGTCTGTTCTATGGATTCGGATTTTGTAAAAACTTTTATCGGATATTTAGCAAGAGCATCTTTTACGCAACCGTATTTCTGTTCATTTGCAATTATTACAGTATTCGGTTGAAATTCTGTTGCCTGTTGTATCAGCAGTTCGGCATTGTTATTTGCGACAAGCGTTTCTGCAACAAATTTATCAGGATGAGCGCGTATAATATCAAGCGTTTGTGTGCCGATAGAGCCTGTCGAACCAAGTATTGCTATGCGTTTTTGCTTCATTAAAATTGAATATAAATTGTAGGATCAACAGGGATTCCGTTTTGCCATAATTCAAAATGCAAATAATTACCCTGTACTCCGTTTGCTGTTCCTGCTGTGGCTATTGCTTCTCCGGAGTTTACACGTTCACCTGTCGATTTAAACGCGGTACTGTTTCCTTTGTATATTGATATAAGGTTATTATTGTGCTGAATCTGTATAATATAATTATCATCGGGCGTCCATTCCGAAAAAATTATCATTCCGTCAAATGTTGCAGTAACAATAGAACTTGTGCTTGCTTTAATACCAATGCCAAACTGTTTTTTATTTGCATCAAACGGAGTAATTATTTCCCCTTTCAGCGGCGGATACAGATAAAAATTTTCAAATATCGTATTTTTATTTTTTGTGGAAAGACGGGAAAATTCTTCCTGTTCGATTTCCGTTCTGAATATGGAATCTTCCGGTAACAGAGCATATTCGGCAATAGTAGTATTGATAACAGAATCCAAATTAATGCTTTCATTTGTTATAGAGTCTATGTCCCCAGAAACAAATGCTTGAATGGAATTGAAATATCTTTCCCATGAAACTATTGCATTTTCGAGTGAATCAAGTTTTTCGGCATTACTTATAATTTTTTGGCGTATTGTATTGCTGGGATAACCCGGAATAAAACTGCGAATGGGAGTATAGGCTATAATTAAGAAAAACAGAAAAAACACCATTATAATAATCGGAATAATAATGCTTAAAACCAACCAGCCGGAAAGACGCGCTCTCCAAACCTGTTCATAATCGGTATCGTTATAAACGGAAAAATGATATTTTTTTCCTAATATTTTGTATATTTTTCTTCTTCTTTTTCCCATTTATTCAGTGTATATTGCAATATTGACCGACAAAGTTATAAAAAAAATCAATTTATATATGCCGTAATTAAATTTTTACAGGATACATGACTGATTATAATTTTCCGAACATAATTAAAATTAATTAAAACAAAAGATTAAAAATGTTTTAAACAGAATAATATTACTGCATTTAATAATTATAAAATTACAAATTTTTTGACATGCAACTGCTAATTCAGGATAATTGAAAGCGACTTGTAGAGGTCTCCAAGTGACTTGTAGAGGTCTCCAAGTGACTTGTAGAGGTCTCCAAGCGACTTGTAGAGGTCTCCAAATGACTTGTAGAGGTCTCCAAATGACTTGTAGAGGTTTTTTTGACATGCGGGGATATTTCCGAAGAGGATGTTACTGTTTTCATCGCTTTTATTTTAAAGATAAAGTAAAAGAAGCAAATATTATTTTTCTTCACAATTAAAAAACTTTCCGAACATAATTAAAATTAATTAAAATGAAATAAAAATAAATAAAAGCGCTCATTGTTTTAATTGCCTGAAAAATAGAGAAATAATTTTAATTGGTTTTACTTGCTTTTATTTGATTTTCAAAAAAAGTGATCCGGGCGGGATTCGAACCCACGACCCGCAGCTTAGAAGGCTGCTGCTCTATCCAGCTGAGCTACCGGACCTTTTTGATTTTGGAACGCAAAGTTATTAATTTTACTTCAACTGCAAAAATTTTGTTAATGTTTTGTTTAATACAAGCTCAACAAGTCAATTAGCAGTTCGGAATAAATCAAATACAAAAAAACATTCAAAGATAATCATACCAAAACATTACGAACAAAAAAAATTGCGATTACAGATTTCAATAATCAAAATCTATCAAAAATAATTTTTCGGTGGCGCGTGTGAATGCCGTATAAAGCCATCGTAAATCGGCAATGGACAGTTGTTCTTTAAAAAACAGTTTATCCAGAAACACCGCCGCCCATTGTCCGCCTTGCGCTTTGTGGCATGTAATTGCATAAGCATACTTTACTTGCAGAGCATTGAAATATAAATCTTCACGAATAGCGCAGTATCGTTTGCGTTTGTTGGTAATATGCGCATAATCTTCGGAAATCGCTTCATAGAGTTTGCGGCTGTCGGCATAATCAAGTGATGCCGATTCTATTGCAAGCGTATCAAGCATTATTTTACAATTAAATTCGGCATCATTATAATCATGAAAACAAAGCGCAACGTTTGCAAAACGAAATCCGTAACGTTCTTCATGCTTGCCTATGCGGACAATTTCGGCAATATCGCCGTTGGCAATAAAATCTATTTCGGCATTGTTTTCAATAAATTTATAACAGTTTTTTACAACCATAAGCAAATCGCCGATTACAAGTTCCTCTTCGCGACCGAAAATTTGCGACCGTATTCCTTTATTGTATCTGTTTGCCCGCCGATTGGAATACGAAATTATTGAAACGTTTTCAAATCCGTAATTGTTATATGCTTCATCAATTTTTTCGACAACCTGACCTGACGTTATCAGTTCAACATCTGCAAGATTTGTGAATTTGAATTTTGGCATTTCTGTGATATAGCTATCAATATTTTGTCGTAAAAGATTTGCATTTGAAAGTATTTCGGAATCGGCAGCCTGACGAACCACATTGTTAAGATTTATTTTTTTTATATCTCCGAAATATTTCAATTCATTATCATTAAGAGCGGGACTTTCGTCAAGCCCTACCGGCGGAAGTTGAGCGCGGTCGCCTGAAAGAATCAATCTGCATGTTGTTCCTGAACGCACAAATTCGATAAGGTCATCAAGCAGACGCCCGCTGCCGAATATTGACTGCTCTGCGGATGAATTGGAAATCATCGAAACTTCGTCAACAATAAATATTGTGTTGGAAGAAAGATTTTTGTCCAAAACAAATTTTCCCAAAGCATCGGCAGTTGATTTTTGTCGATAAATTTTTTTATGAATTGTAAATGCTTTTTCGCCCGAATAATTTGAAATAACTTTTGCAGCTCTGCCTGTTGGCGCAAGCAACACATATTTTATTTGCATTCCTTTTAAGGTCGCAACTAAAGCGCTTATTGCCGAAGTTTTTCCCGTGCCTGCAAATCCGCTGATTACGAAAATGCTTTTGTCATTTCTGTCAATAACAAATTCGGAAAGTTTGACAAGCAATTCTGTTTGCGATGCCGTTGGTTTGTGTTTGAGATTTTCACAAAGTTTGTTGAATACGTGATTTTTGAGCATTGAATGTTAAAATTTTTATGCCAAAATTAATCATTTATGGCATAAATTTACAGATAATTTCAAAAAAAATCACTAAAAAATTTTAGTGTAAAAAAAAAATTATAAATTTGCACTTCGAACATTGATGAAATTTTTAAAAATAAAAATATAAAATGAACAGGAAAATTATTATTCAAGTAGTATTAGTGGTTGTGGTATTTGCTTTGGCTTATGTTTTCATCGTAAATATGAGAAAACCCATTGAATTTAAAAGCGCGTATGAAATTCGCAAAACGAAAGTCGTTGAACGCTTAAAAGAAATTCGCGCTTTGCAGCAAGCGTACAAAAGTGTTAGAGGAGTGTACACATCAAGTTTCGATACACTCGAAAATTTCTACAAAACAGGTCAAATGCAAACATTGCGTTCGGTAGGTTCGTTAGACGATTCGGCAACGCAGGCACAAACCAAAGATTATGAAAAACGCTACGAAGAACAGCAAAAACAAATCAAATCCCGCCGTCCCATAAAAGGCGAAAGACTTGTTGCGCTTGTTGATATGGCAGATGACGAAGTGATTAAACTCGGTTTGGCTGTTCGTAAACCTATAATTGACGAAGTAAGAGCTGTTGTAAGAGTTGATACTGTTTTACTTTCCGAAAAACCAAATTTCAATATCGATGAATTGCGTTATGTGCCGGGCGTTGAAGTTAATGGAAACGTAGAAAAACCTCAGTTTGAAATGGAAGCAAAAATAAAAGAAACTATTTCAAAAGTACAGGTTCCACTGTTTGCCGCTATGGTTCCAAATGAAGTTTTTTTGAAAGGACTGAACAAACAGGAAATTGCCAATCTCAGCGACGAGCAAATGCGAAAAAATCTTAGCCTTAGCGACGAGGATAAAAATCAAATCATAAAAGAACAGCAAGGAGAACTTAGCGCTGAGGAAAGGAAAAATTTTGCCGAAGAAAAAAAGAAATGGGAACATTATCCCGGATTAAGAGTAGGAAGTATAAACAATCCTAACAATGATGCCGGAAACTGGGAATAAACAATGCTGAATTTTATTGACAGAAAATTTAATTCGGAAAAAACATCAAAATACAAGTTATCCATTCAAATATCTTTGGATGGATTTCTTTTTTGCATCTTTGACTCACACGACAACTGCCTCGCAGCAAAAATATTTGATATTGACGATGCAAACATTGATAGTTTATTTTCAACGGAATCATTATTAACAAAACGATTTTCATCGGTCGGATGTATTGTAGTAAGTCAAAAATCAACACTTGTTCCGAACAGTTATTTTGATAAAAATAAATCTGCCGAATATCTGAAATTTGTTTGTGATATAAATAATGAAAAAATTCTTGCGCATAAGTTAAAAAGAACAGGCGCACACTGCATCTTTGCAGTCGATGAAAACATTTACGAGACGGTAAAAAAATATCAGCCGCAAGCGGAATTTTATAATCAGAGTATTCCGTTGATTTGTTCGGCGTTGCACAGTTATGGAAAAAATATGTACATCTTTTTTGATTCAGGCATGATTGATATTGTTGCTCACAACAATGAAAACCTTTTGCTGCAAAATTCATATCAAGCAAAAAGCTCTGGCGATGCAATATATTTTGCCGCCGCCGTAAAAAAAACATTGGATATTGATTTTGATAATATTTACCTTTCGGGAAAAACAAATAAACACGAAGAAGAAGAATTTGCTTCATTTTTTGAAAAAACAAAATTGGAAATGAATAAAAATCTGATTTTTTTAACAGGAAACGAAAATGCCTTGCGTTTAATTCTTCTGGAAAAACTCAACAAATGCGTATAATCAGCGGAAGTCATAGAGGACGAAATATTGTGCCGCCGCATAATTTTCATGCACGACCAACTACCGATTTTGCAAAGGAAAATCTTTTCAATATTCTCAACAATATTGTTGATATTGAAGAATTGGAAGTTCTTGATTTGTTTGCAGGTACAGGCAGCATAAGTTTTGAATTTGCATCGCGCGGAGCAAAAAAAATTGATACTGTCGAACTGAATAGTATTCACTATGCGTTTATACGGCAAACAGCCGACAAACTTGGTTTTAAGCAAATTCATGCAATCAAAAACAATGCATTAAAATTTATTTCGTTCTGTTCTGCTGCATACGATATAATTTTTGCCGACCCTCCGTATGAAATGCCGAATGTTGATAAAATTCCCGATGCAATTTTTGAGCATAATCTGCTAAAAGAAAACGGTTTGTTAATTATGGAACATTCCGATAAATATGATTTTGCAGGTCATTCACGATTTTATGACAACAGACATTATGGAAGTGTCAATTTTACTTTTTTTAAATAAATTTCAATAAAAATATTGCAACATCAAAAAAAAGATGTACATTTGCAACCTCAAATCAAAAGGTGCGGTAGTTCAGCCTGGTTAGAATACGTGCCTGTCACGCACGGGGTCGCGGGTTCGAGTCCCGTCCGCACCGCAGGAATAAAAACACCGACAATTAATGAATATGATTGTCGGTGTTTTTTTTATATACTCAAATTTATTTGAAAAGGACATCAAACAAAAATTTCAAAATAAAAATCAGTATAAATACAGTTGAAAATTGAGAACTTTACATCAGCCAACGAATTTATATTTAGAAAATACGCTGTATTACTTCAAACTATTTTTATTACCTTTGCACAAAACAAGTTTATGATAAAAAATATTCACTATATAAAAAATGCCGACAGCAAAAATTTTTTTTTGATGGCAGGACCTTGCGTTGTAGAATCTCGCCAAATATGTTTTGATATTGCAAAACGCATTATTGAAATTACTGATAAACTTGAGATTCCGTATATATTTAAGGCTTCGTATCGAAAAGCAAACAGGTCGCGGCTGGATTCTTTTTCCGGAATCGGAGATGAAAAGGCTTTGGAAATTCTGCACGATATTCGTCAAACGTTGAAAGTTCCCGTTGTTACGGATATTCATAATTCCGATGAAGCAGCGATTGCCGCTAAATATGAAATAGATATTTTACAAATACCGGCATTTCTTTGCAGGCAAACGGATTTGCTTGTTGCGGCTGCCGAAACAGGTAAATTTGTTAATATTAAAAAAGGGCAATTTGCATCGCCTGAATCCATGTCTTTTGCGGTCAATAAAGTGCGCGAATCTGGCAATCAAAAAGTGATGCTTACTGACCGAGGAACGTCATTCGGATATCATGATTTGATTGTTGATTATAGGGGAATTATTGAAATGAGAAAAAATAACTGTCCTGTGATTCTGGATATTACTCATTCGTTGCAACAGCCAAATCAAACATCCGGAATAACAGGCGGCAAGCCAGATTTTATCGAAACTGTTGCGCGGGCAGGAATTGCTGTCGGCGTTGACGGGCTTTTTGTAGAAACGCATCCTAATCCGCAGATTGCAAAATCTGACGGAGCAAATATGCTGCATCTTGATTTACTCGAAAATATCTTAAAACGATTAACAAAAATCAGAAAAACAATTATTGAATTTGACGAATAGTTTATTTACAGATTTTTGTTTTACTCAAAAAATTTTGGATACTTCCCTCAGAGTGTTAGTCAATCCAAATACAAAATCCTGAGGCATTTTCATAAATGATTTTTTTGTATAACTTTGCATCAAAATAAAATACACATAAATATGAAAAAAATTATCTTGTCATTTGTTGCGGTTTTTGTAATTGTCAACATTTATGCCCAGTCGGCAGAGCCGAGCGAATATAACTATCAAAAGCGCTCATTGTTTGAAATATTACCGATAACGTCATCCGATATTATTTTTATAGGAAACAGCATTACGGATGGCTGCGAGTGGAGTGAACTGTTTAACAGCATTAACGTCAAAAATCGCGGTATCAGCGCAGACCGTACATATTGGATTCTTGACCGTTTGGATTATATCATTAAGGGAAAACCTCGAAAATTATTTGTGCAAATGGGAACAAACGACCTTGGAGCAGGACTTTCGCCGCAGTCGGTAGTTGATAACACTTCAAAACTTATCGACCGTTTTCAAACCGAAAGTCCCGAAACGGAAGTGTATATACAAAGCATTTTTCCGGTGAATAACAGTTTTGAAAAATTTGCAAAATATCATGGCTCAAAAGATAAGGAAATCGTAGAAACAAATGACCTGTTAAAACAATTATGCGTGCAAAAAGGCGTTATTTTTGTTGATGTTTATTCAAAACTTGCCGATGAAAACGGAAAACTAAACAAAGAATATACCAACGATGGATTGCATCTTATGGGCGCAGGTTATCTTGTTTGGAAAAAGGTAATCGACGAATACATGAAATAAGGATTGAGATATAAATAATATTAAATATATCAATGTGTCTCCGAGGAAACAGTCAGGCTTATAACACTTGATTATTAGTCTTTGATGATGTTTTTTTTATTCCGAATTAAGAGTTTTATTATTGATTGATGTGAGTTAAAATCAGTCCGAAAACAAAAAAATAATTAATTTTGTCCCAAAATACTGTTGGCAAAACATAAAAATTCCATATCACTACATTTTATCCGATATATAAATGAACGGCAAAAATAACAATATTACGGCAGACAATCTGCGGTACGACAGCAGAGGAGTGTCAGCTTCAAAAGAAGATGTGCATAATGCAATAAAAAATTTGGACAAAGGACTTTTCAAAAAACCGTTTTGCAAGATAGTTCCCGATACGTTTTGCGGAGATGATAATTACTGTATTGCAATGCATGCCGATGGCGCAGGAACCAAATCTGCACTGGCTTACGTCTATTGGAAAGAAACAGGCGACATAAGCGTTTGGAAAGGCATTGCTCAGGATGCTATTGTTATGAATATTGATGATTTGCTTTGCGTTGGAATTACCGATAATATCCTTTTGTCTTCAACAATAGGACGAAACAAAAAACTGATACCGGGCGAAGTAATTGCCGAGATAATAAACGGTACAGCCGAATTTGTAAACAAAATGAAAAGTTTCGGCGTAAACATTGTTCTTACAGGAGGCGAAACCGCCGATGTAGGCGACCTTGTTCGCACTGTTATTGTTGACAGTTCGGTAACGGCGCGTATTGAAAAAAGCAAAATAATAGACAATGCAAACATAACGGCAGGAGATGTTATAGTGGGATTGGAATCGTACGGAAAAGCCATCTACGAAGATACGTACAACGGAGGTATGGGAAGTAACGGACTTACATCGGCACGGCACGATGTATTCTGTAAAACGCTTGCCGAAAAGTATCCCGAAAGTTATGACGGCTCAATGCCAGAACACCTTGTTTATTCAGGAAAATACGGACTTGCCGACATTGAGCCGACCACAGGCTTGACTGTCGGAAAACTTGTTCTGTCGCCAACTCGGACGTACGCTCCGATTGTAGCCGAAATTTTTAAAACAATGCGAGCCGATATTCATGGAATAATTCATTGCTCGGGCGGAGGACAGACAAAAATTATCAACTTCATCGAAAATTATCATATCATAAAGGATAATATGTTTCCTGTTCCGCCTTTGTTTGAAATAATACAGAGCGAATCGCAAACCGAATGGAAAGAAATGTACAAAGTTTATAATATGGGGCATCGTCTCGAATTTTATGTAAATTCTCAAAAAGCTGAAAAAATAATTGAAACAGCAAAAAAATTCAATGTAAATGCCAGAATAATAGGACGTGTAGAACAGTCCACAGAAAAAAAACTGACAATAATTACTGAAAAAGGAGAATTTGTTTATTAAACGATAACATTTAAGATTATGTATAAAAATTTTAATTCATATATAGAAGAAACTATTAAAAAAAACTGGGATTTGCCTGCTCTGTCGGATTATCGCTGCGAAGCAAGTAATTATAAAGACATAGCAAAACAAATAGCACGACTGCACATAATTTTTGAAGAATGCGGAATAAAAAAGGGTGATAAAATATCGCTGGCAGGACGAAACTCATCGAACTGGGCGATAGCCTTTCTGGCAATACTTACTTACGGCGCTGTTGCCGTACCTGTTCTTCACGAATTTAAGTCAGACAACGTACATAACATCATAAATCATTCGGAATCCAAATTCCTGTTTGTAGGCGATGTTGTATGGGAAGGATTGATAGCAGATGAACTGCAAAATGTAAATGCGATAATCCTGATGACCGATTTAAGTTTTTTACACGTAAAAAAAACATCCATCGACCATCTGAATAATGCCGTAAATGAAATATTTGATAAAAAATACAAAAACGGCGTTACCAGAAATGATGTAAAATATCATATTGATACAGCCGAAGAACTTGCAATAATAAATTATACATCCGGAACAACGGGATTCTCAAAAGGCGTAATGCTTCCGTACAGGTCGATTGTTGCAAATATTGAAGTTGCACGTACCGTCTTGCCTCAACTACAAGGCGGCGGGATTGTTGCAATGCTGCCAATGGCTCACATGTACGGACTGGTATTTGAAATAATATTTACGCTTATTTCGGGTTGCCACATACAGTTTCTTACGCGAATGCCCACTCCAAAAATAATTCTTGAAGCGTATTCTGTGGTAAAACCGCAACTTGTAATATCTGTTCCTCTGATTGTGGAAAAAATATTCAAACGTAAAATAAAGCCGTTATTTGAAAAATCATCAGTACGGTTTTTAATGAAATTGCCGATAATAAAACAGAATATAAAAAAGAAAATTCTGAAATCGTTAAATCAGGCATTTGGCGATAATGTGCTGGTAGTGATCATCGGCGGTGCGTCATTCAACAGAGAAGCGGAAAAATTTTTCAAGGAAGTAGGATTTAAATATTCCGTAGGTTATGGAATGACGGAATGCGGACCTCTCATATCATACGATGACTGGACAACAACACGTCTTTATTCATGCGGAAAACCTATACCGTGCGTAAAAGTGAGAATAGACAATCCGCATCCAGAAACGGGAATAGGCGAAATAACAGTAAAAGGTGAAAATGTATTTTCAGGATATTTTAAAAATCAAAAAGCCACAGACGCCGCTTTTGACGCCGATGGATGGTTTCATACAGGCGATCTTGGCATCCTTGATAATGACGGATATCTTTACATTAAAGGTCGCAGTAAAAATATGATACTTGGTCCTTCCGGTCAAAATATATATCCCGAAGAAATAGAAGACAGACTGAACAATCTGCCGTATATCAACGAATCTATTGTAACGGACAATGGCGGTAAACTGGTAGCGCTAATTTATCCCGATTATGAACGTGCGTATGCAGAAAAGTTGACCGATAATGATTTGGGAGAAATTTTGGAAAACGGGAAAAATGAATTAAACAAGCAACTTCCGAATTACAGCCAAATATCGCGTATCAAACTTTATCCCGAAGAATTTGAAAAAACGCCAAAGAAAAGCATCAAAAGGTTTTTGTATGAACGATGAATTGTTTTTGCAATTTCATCGAACATATAAATCCCGATAAAATATTTTCAGTTGAGATGTAATGTTATACCGCAAGCAATAACCAACAATGACACTGAACAAAATGAAAAGCATCATTAGAAATCACATAAAAACAATCCTGTTAACAGGAGCGGCTTTTTATGAAACGGAAACTGTTTAATAATTAAAAATCACTGTCTGTTTCAGGTCAGGATGCAGGCTGTTGGCGACAGGACATTCTTTTGCGCACAGTTCTATAATCTTCTTTTCTTTTGCACTGTAATTGTTTTTCGGAAATGTGAGTTCTACAATAATTTCTGCAATTCGGCGAGGATTTGCACCCATGATTTTGGTAATTTGAGCAGTTGTGCCGTCAATATTGAAGCCGTGCGCATTTGCAGAAATTCCCATAATTGTTAACATGCAACTGCCAAACGAAGTTACAAACAAATCGGTTGGTGAAAATGCTTCACCTTTGCCTTGATTGTCAAGAGGCGCATCTGTATGTATTGTATTGTTTGACTGTATGTGTGTCGCTTCGGTACGAAGATTTCCGAGATAAGTTGTTTTTACTGTAACCATATCAATTCTGTTTAATGTTATTTTTTTATTTTATCTTTTATTTTGTGTTTTATTTTGTTTTCGACTATCTGTATTGTTTCATCAATAATATTTTTAAGTTCGGTTATTGTTTCGTGCGGTTTTTCTTCAACAATTTCGCCTATGAGTGTAGCCGAAGTACAACTTATTATACGCACATTTACAAAATCTCCTGTTTTATAATTTCCTTTCGGAAAAACCACCGTTTTGTTTTGCGATGTTCTGCCGGAAAAATGTTCATCCGAACGTTTTGAAAGTCCGTCAATCAATACATTAAATATTTTACCTATGTCGCGTCTGTTGCTTTCAAGTGAAAGTTGATTTTGAAGTTCTATTATTTCGTTCAGCCTTTTGGTTTTTATTTCGTCCGCAACATCGTCTTTCATCTGTCGTGATGCTTTTGTGTTAGGGCGTTCGGAATATTTAAACATATATGCAAAATCGTAGCCTGCTTCATTCATCAGTGATAATGTCTGTTGATGGTCGCCGTCCGTTTCGGTACAAAAGCCAGCTATGATGTCGGTAGTAATGGAACAATCGGGAATGACTTCTCGAATTTTTGCAATTCGTTCCAAATAATGTTCGCGAGTATATTTTCTGTTCATCAATTCGAGTATGCGCGTACTTCCCGACTGCACAGGCAGATGAATACAGTTGCATATATTTTCGTACATCGCCATCGTATATAAAACGCCGTTACTTATATCTTTGGGATGCGATGTTGCAAAGCGTATTCGTATTATCGGATTTACAAGAGCCACCATTTCAAGTAACCGTTCAAAGTTTATATCCTTTTCGGGATTTTTTTCATTTTTCCAAAAATACGAATCAACATTTTGTCCGAGCAGTGTAATTTCCTTATATCCGTTATCAACAAGAATCTGTACTTCGTTTAAAATAGTTTCCGGATTACGGCTGCGTTCAGCGCCGCGCGTATATGGAACAACGCAGTATGCACAAACATTGTTACAGCCTCGCATAATTGAAACAAAGGCGCTTACGCCGTTTTCATCCATTCGCACGGGAGTGATGTCGGAATATGTTTCTTCACGGGAAAGCAGAACGTTTATGTCTTTTTGTCCTGCTTCAACATTACGCAGCAAATCAGGCAGCGAACGGTATGCATCCGGACCTACAACTAAATCAACGGTTTTCTCGCGTTCGATAAGCTGTTCTTTCAGTCGTTCCGCCATACATCCGATAACTCCGATTTTTAACTTTGGCTTTTTGTTTTTTGCAAGCCGAAAAACATCCAGGCGTCCCCAGATGCGCTGTTCTGCATTTTCGCGAATTGAACATGTATTTACCAGAATCAGGTCGGCTTCATCAATGTTTTTTGTGAGTGAATATCCAATGTTCTGCAATATAGCCAAAACAAGTTCACTGTCGTTCACGTTCATTTGGCAACCGTAAGTTTCGATGTACACGCGCTTTTTTGAACTGTCGAAAACAGGTTTTATTGATTTGTAATCAATATCTTTTATATTTGTTTTTTGTTTAAACATAAATCGAATATAAAGCAAATATGCTTTTGTCGTATATTTTTAATTTAATAATTTAAAATCTTCATCTTTAACAGTAAATTAATTTCTGTTATTTCAATACTTTTTACATACAAACCATGGATTTTGCATGTTTTCCTTATTATAACTCAGTCGCATGTTATCGTCAAACGAATGTACCGAAAATCCTGCTTCTTCAGCTATTATCTGACTTGCTGCGGTATCCCATTCCCATGTTGTATCAAGGCGAGGATAAATATCGGCTTTACCTACTGCAAGCATACACATTTTAAGCGAACTGCCGCGGCGAATGACAATAATATCATGATGCTGTTTTTTCAGTTCGTTGACATAATCCGAAGTATCCGGACTGATATGCAAACGGCTTGTAACAACCGTTAACCTGTCGTTGTTTGTTGTTATTGGCAGTTTAATCGAGTTTTCAATCATTTCCTGATAATCGAAATTTGCATTTATATCAGGCAGTACGTCGGTTTTTCGATAAGAACCGCGCTCTTTTGCCGCAAAATAAATTCGTCTGTGAGCAGGCGCAAATACTATTCCAAGCGTAGGATAACCGTTTTGTATCAAAGCTATATTTACGGTAAAATCGCTCGTACGGTTTATAAATTCATCAGTTCCGTCAAGCGGATCAACCATCCAAAACAAATCCCACGAACTGCGTTCGTCATAATCAATGGAGCGCCCTTCTTCGCTTATAACGGGAATTCGCGTAACAGCCAGATACGATTTTATTTCGTCATGAGCCAAAGTATCGGCGAGCGTGAGCGGCGTTAAATCCGATTTTGCCTTTATGTGAAAATCGCCCGATTCATACACTTCCATAATTTTTGCTCCTGCACGTATTGCTGCGTTTATTGCTGCCGTAAACAGCGTTTTCATACTTTCATCTTTTAGCATAAATCTTTTTTATACAGTCTTAAATTTTACCATGCAAACATACGCAAAAATATTGACATTATAAAGATAATCATAAAAAACAGAAAAATGAATTTAAAATTTAAGAAATTTAAAGATTCTATAAGAAAATATCAGAGACCATATCTATGCGGCATCAGCATTGCAGTTATGATATACAAAGCAAAATATATGTTGTTTTACATTTGCACCTGCAAACAAAATCTTACGGCATAAAATTGTCGGGAAATTTTGTGATATATTTACGGAATATTCATAAACTTGTGTGTCTGTATTGAAATATTCCATTTTGGATTTTGTTTTGCATACTCAACGATAATTGGCGTTATCTCGTTGTATTTACTCCATTCCGACTGTAAAAAAAGCATACAGTTTTTTGATATTTTTGCAGCATTTTCTTCTGCCCATTGCAAATCATCTTTGGTTTCAATAATTACTTTCAATTCGTTTGCAATGTGAAAAATGTCGGCGAGCGGCGGTTGCTGTCGCTTTGGCGAAAGACATATCCAGTTCCAAGTTCCTGTTAACGGATATGCTCCCGAAGTTTCGATAAAAGTTTGTATATTTTGAGATTTCAACTCGTTGCATAAAATATCAAGCGGATAAAGCGTAGGTTCGCCGCCTGTTATAACTGCCGCATGAGCAGGAAATGACGACGCGCGTTCAACTATTTTTTTTACTTCCACAGGAGGATGATTTTTCGGATTCCATGTAAATTTTGCATCGCACCATCGGCAGCATATATCGCAACCGCCAAGTCGAATAAAATAAGCAGGTTTGCCGCTATGAAAACCTTCGCCCTGAATAGTATAAAAATCTTCTACCAACGGCAGTAAATTGCCGTTTTGTAATAAATGCAGATTGTTTTCAGTATAAAACATTTTATTTTCTATTATTAAACAATAATCTGTAATTGCGTTCGATAGCCGATTTGACAAGTTTTTCGGGAATAAATTTCCATTCTTCATCTCCAAATAGCAAAGATGGTTCAACCTGTTTTTGCTGTTCAATCCACTGCATTAAAAAATAGCGCAAATCTTTTGAAGTGGAAAATATAATACGCTTGCTTAATTCATCTTTTGCAATTTTTGCGCCTTCGGTTAAATGTCCGCCTCCGCCGTTTCCGCGATACGAATTTATTGCCACATTGTATGTTTTTTCAAAATCAAACTTATCTCCATTGTACATCGATTTTATGTTGATTTTTTCGCCCGAAGGTTTTGTAACATCGACTGTATATATTATTCCTGCTGCTGCATCAAAATTGTAATAAGGATTTTTCAACACTCCGTTGCGATTGTTTTCTGTTTTGCGAAGCAGTAAAATATCATCATCAGATGTTTTCATTCGGTTTGTCCACAACGAATACGAATATTCCAGAAAATCTTTAATTTCTTTACCTGTAAGTTGCATGGTATAAAGCAGATTTTCGTATTTGTATAATTTGAACATGTCGCTGACATAAACGTTTCCTTCCGAAATTTCAGCATCAAATGAAAGCGGAGCGACAAAAGAAATATTGGCGCCGGTAAGATCCAACTGTATGCGATGAATTAAATCAATAAATTCCGATGCTCCGAAAAATGAACTGCGGGTAGAAATACTTTTTGTAAATTCGCCCACAGGACGCGATACAAACCGCTTTATTGTATCAAAATCTGATTGAAATTCGGAAATAAACGAACTGTCGGCATCAACATTACTCGTTTCTATTAAATTTCCGTTTATCGTTTTTTCAATGGTTTTATTGCCTTTTATTTTTATGTTTATTTGTACTTTCGATACTAATTTCCCTTCGTTTTGCGGATCAACAATCAATACCGAATCGCCTGCTGTATTGCATATTTTGCCGCAGAATCTGTCATGGTCGTGTCCTATGAAAACGGCATCAAATCCGGGTACTTTTTGCGCAACAAGCAATGATGCGTTTTCATTATTATATGTATTCATATCTTCGCCTTCGCGATTGTAATCATATCCCGAATGAAACAGTCCTAAAATCAGATGAGGCTTTTCTTTGTTGCGAATTTCCTTTATCCAGTATTCAGCCGTTTCAACCATATCCCGAAATTCTATTCCTTCCCATATTGAGTTTGGAAGCCATTTTGGTATTCCCGGAGTAATCATTCCGAGTATGGCAATTTTTACGCCGTCCCGTTTTATAACCGTATAAGGTTCAAAATAAGGCTTGCCATCGCTTTTTCGTACTGCATTTGCAGCAAGTACCGGACAGTTATATTCGGCAAAAACTTTGTCGTAAACGGCATGTCCTGTTTCTATATCGTGATTTCCCACGCCTGCGGCATCATATTTCATAAAATTGATAATTCGCGCAGCCAAATGAACGGATGCGGTATCAATAAAATTATAATAATAAGCAGCGGGCTGTCCCTGTAAAATATCGCCGTTATCAAGTAAAATCAGATTTTTATTTGATTTACGTTCTTGTTGTATTATGCTGTACACATGCGCGATACTCCTATTCATCGGTTTGCCGTTAACGAAATCATAAGGAAAAAATGTTCCGTGAATATCGGATGTATGCATTACCGTAATTTCAACATTTTTTTCGCGCGCGCACGATAACAGTAACAGACAAAACGTTACTGTGAAAAATAAATATTTAAAATGTTTCTTCATATTTTCAAAATTTGCGGATTTAATTATTATTGTTTTTTTCTATCAATGCAACTGCATAAGCGGCAATGCCTTCTTCGCGTCCTGTGAAGCCGAGTTTTTCGGTTGTAGTGGCTTTTATCGAAATTCTGTCAGCATCAATATTCATTACTTTTGCCATACATTTTTGCATTTCGTCTATATATGAATTTATTTTTGGCTGTTGCAAACATACAACAGAATCAATATTAACAATCGAATAACCTTTTGCGGTAATTAAATTAACTGTTTCCCGTAAAATTATTTTGCTGTCAATATTTTTATATCTAATATCGCTGTCTGGGAAATGATGTCCTATATCTTTCAAAGCGGCAGCGCCAAGCAAAGCATCGCATATTGCGTGAATAAGCGCATCGCCATCAGAATGTGCAACTGCGCCTTTGCTGAAATCAATTTTTACGCCGCCAATCCACAAATCAAGTCCATTGTCAAGCCTGTGAACATCATATCCGTTTCCTATCCGTATCATTGTTATTAATTTTTTTGCAAAGTTAAGAAAATAAAAAAATTAAAGCAGCGTATTGACATAAATAATCATTGAATTGAAGTTCAAAATTTCCAAAATTTTATAAGAATTAAATAATTTAACATTATAATGAACAGGCAATTTTGCTAAAAACCTTATTTTTGTAAAAATTATTATATAATAACTATGAAGAAAATTTATTTTTTATTTATGCTGTGTGCGTTTGCGGCATGTAACAATTCAACAAAAATTCCTGATATTGATGGCATTGATGTTGATGTAAAAGTTGTAAGATTTGACAGGGACATTTTTTCGATACGTGATATTGATGTTTTGCATGAAAAGTATAACGGTTTTTTTGATAATTTTTGCGATTTTGTGCTTGGAATAGGACGACCTGATACCGAAGGTTTTCAAGATAACTTTACAAGTTTTTGTAGCGACAGCATAGTACAGATTGCCCAAAAAAAGGCTTCGGAAATTCTCAACAGTTATGAACATATTTTGAATGAAGAATTAACTCAGGCGTTCAAATTTTACAAATATTATTTTCCCAAAAAGCAAATTCCGCAAATATATGTTTACACTTCGGGGTTTAATCATTCGCTTGTTATCGACCAAAACATTATAGGCATTGGCATGGATAAGTTTTTGGGTAGCGATGAAGAGATTTATATGTATCTTGGTTTTAGCAAATATCTTGTGCAAAACATGCGAAAAGAACGAATTATCTGCGAAGTAGCAGGCGCGCTTGCCGCAGATGAGTTTCCGCTTGAAAATAACCGTTACACGTTGATAGAAAAAATGATTTATGAAGGGAAAATACTTTATTTCAAACAGCAGTTATGTCCGTTTATGTCGGAAAGTGATTTGTTCGGATTTAATACCGACAATATGAAATTCTGCAAAAACAACGAGCGGCAAATGTGGCTGTATCTTATAGAAAATAAACTGTTGTATTCCGACAATTATACCATAATTACAAAATTTACCGAAGATGCTCCGTTTACATACGATTTTTCTCGGGAATCACCCGGAAAAGCCGCAAACTGGCTGGGATTTAGAATAGTAGAACAGTATGTAAACAATACAGACACAAATCTTGATAAACTTATGAATGAAAAATCTTATGAAAAAATATTGAGAGAATCCAAATACAATCCTCAAAAATGATTCGGAGAGATTTCCGGAATCGCATTTGAAAGCTGCAAGGCTTTGCCCTGTGTCATTGCTTTTAATCTAAAAATTATTTCCTGAAGACATCTGTTTTAACGACTGCTTAATACGAAGTCATGTTATTAAGTTCACATCGTCTCTTAACAAGTATATTATTCTAAATTTTAAATTATCAACAATATGGAATTTTGTTATCTTTAATGAA
>JAIRRX010000108.1 GCA_031255755.1 Prevotellaceae bacterium
TAGCATAATTATTAAGAGCATAACGTTTGAGTAAGGCTCGTAAATCGGCAGTTAAAACCAAATCGTACGAAATTTTGTAACGCAAATTCAGATTACCTTCAATAGTCGGCTTGTGCCACGCATGTTCTATTTTTACATTGTCTCCTGTTTTCAGATTATATTTATTGTAAACTGCCTTTGCATAAACCGAAAAATCATCATCATTATACGACAGTTCCGCTCCAATATTTACCCTGTTTCCTTTGGCGTATTCCACATTAAAGTTTTTGTAATCAAAAAAATAGTAGTTAGTATTGTGCGAGAATATTACAGGAATATTGCCATATAACGGTAAATATTCAAGGTTTGAATACGAAGCAAAAACATTATAGGAAAAGGATTCTATATCGCCTTTTATTGAAAATACTCCGATAAGTTTGTAATTGGTATTCCTGAATACAGGGTTTGCAAAATATGCAAATCTATTAATATCATTAAACATTTCAGTCATATTTCCAAACGATATATAATTATTTTCCATTGCGAGTTTGCGGAAATTGTTTACTTCGGTTTCGCCTTTGATTTCTACCGCAGGAGTAAAATAATCGTGAATTTTGTAAGATGCATAAACAGCAGGATAAATACGATGTTTAATCTTGTCATTGTAACTGTCCAAAAGATATTGCATTCCAAGTTTTACCGAAAGATAATCGTCTGTATATGTCCATGACGGCAAAGCGCTCAACAGAATATTATTTCCCAACGTATCAAGTTTTTTATTGCGATTGTACAAGGCTGCACGTGTTGCTATTGATATTGACTGAGTTTCATCATCAAGGTCGGCGCCAAACAAACCCGAAAGAGCAAAGGCATTTTCTTTCATTGTTTCTCCCTTTACTCCTAATTCGCCATAATTATCTCGCGCATTAAAAAGTTGATATGACGCTCCGAATGAATAAAAAACTTCACCTGCATCAGCATCTGATTTCCAAAGCAGATTTCCGTTAAACAGATTCATCGCGCGTTTATTATCACCAAATAACAAATTGTCAAAAGTTTGATAAACATCAGGGTCAAAGCCATATAAATATAAATCACGGCGCGAATAATCGGCATTGAGCGTAACTATTGAGCCATCAAGAAAAATTTTTGAGAAAATTCCCAAATCATTATTCATAAAATCGCTTTTCACTTTTTTGCTGTAATTATCGCCTTTGAGTTTTGTTTTTCCGAAAAACGAACGGTGATTTGCATAAAAGCCAACCAAAACTTTTTGTGCATTTTTATTGCTGATGTAAAAATCAAGCAGCGGCGAAATTTGATAACCAATGCCTGCTCTGATGTAACCAAGTCCGGGAAGAGGATTGTCGCCATCAACAATTTTTGCAGATGAAATAGGCGCCAGTCCAAAATTTCCGGGCGATGATTTTGGAAATATCGAATAACTGAAAGCATCGCGCACATTGGACGAATCAGCGGTAATTGTCGGTTCGTACCATATTTTTTGAGCATCCATAACTGCAGGGTCGTAATTGCGCGTAACTTCAACATTTTCGTTGACTTGAGCCATAAGCGAAAATGTAAATCCGCTTAAAATGAATATTGAAAACAGTTTTTTCATAAAATTGTGATTTTTGTTTAATACTATATATTCTTAATTTTGTTTACTTCTTATATTTTTCAAAGTTTCAAGAGTTTCTTTTGCTTCGTCAAAAACACCATCATCAGTTTTGTTGTAATTGTCGATTATACTGTTAAGAGTTGCTTCTGCCTGAAAATATTCTTTTTTATCAATATAAATATTTGCAAGTACAATAAAACTGCGTGCAAGCCATTCGCCATGAAAAGTTTTGGTTTCATTAAAACTCAAAGCCATTTTTTCTGCTTCCGAAGCTTTTCCTGTTTGATACAGATAATCAATAATATTGTAAGTGGCTTCGGAGCCTTCAAGCGTTTTGGGATTTTGCGCAAGAATTTTGAAAACTTCTATTGCTTCACTGTCTCTGTTAAGTTCTTTCAGAGCATGAGCCTTTGTTAAAAGCGCTTCGCGTTTGTTTTCTTCGTTTATTGCTGTAAGTGCATAATATTTTGTTGCCATTTCTATTGTCTGCGGATAATTTTCAATTTTATAATATGCCCGCATTGCAAACAGCAGGGCTTCTTTCAACTCTTCGCCCTTTGCTTCTGCGGCAGCACGTGCAAACGACTGCGCTGCAATTTCAAAATCTTCAAGCAGATATTTTGCGCGGGCATATCTGTTCAAAATATTTTTCGGCAAACCTTCGGTAGCCGGAACATCAATCAAATCTTTGAACATGTCTGTCGCTTCGGCATATTTTTGATTTCGATAGTAACAGTCGCCGATATAATATTTTGCATGCAAATAATTGTTTCCGTTAGGAAAATCTTTCAAATATTGCTGCATTGCAGTTATGGAACTGCTGCAATTACCCAAAAGATACTGACGTTCGGCTGCTGCAAACACAAGCGAATCGCGATTATCATCTGTTACAGCAATTTTTTTTCGGTCGGCATACGTAAAAAATTCATTTACTTTTCCCATGTTTACATAAATATCCTTAATTCCCGCAAACGCAGTTTTGGCTTCCGCCGAATTAGGATATTCATCTATAACTTTTTTATAATACGTCAACGCTTCACTGTTTTTGTCATCATTGATACTGATAAGTCCAAGTTCTATCAATGCCTGACGGTAATATGATGTTTTACCGTATTTGTTCAATATTGCCTTAAAATCTTTTTCGGCATTTATGTAATCCTGTTTTTGAACATACATTCTGCCCGATTCAAAATAAGCGGCTGCCGAATATTGCGAATTCGGATATTGAGAAATAAGCGTAGAAAGCTGTTTGCGTTTTTTTATATCATCGCCGAGTAATCCAGCAGACAGTGCATTTTGGTACAGTGAATAATCGGGATTCGACAGTTTAATCGAATATGCCTTCTCATAATTTTCACTTGCTTTTTTAAAATCGCGCTGTTTGAATTTGCAATCGCCGATACGGTTGTAGCAATCGGCAACATAAACGCTTTTTGTATTTCCTGCAAGAGTTAAATATTTGGTAAACCACGATACAGCCTCGCCGGTGTTTTGTTCGCTAAGTTCGCAATATCCAAGCGTATAATGAGCCATTCTGTACTCATCCGTATTTTTTGTAACATTTGTATTTATAAAGTTTTTTAATCCTGTCTTTGCCGATGCATAATCTTTTTGGCTGTATTGAATTTCGGCTTTCCAATATTTTGCAAGACTTGCAATTACTGCATCGTATTTTGCAAATTTCAAAGACGAGTCAAAATGACGGTTTGCTTCGTCAGGTTTTTTTGCTTTAAATTCTTCCAAACCTGCATAATATGTGGCTTTTTGAAGATTTGCATAATCGTGTTCCGTAGGATTAGGCGTGTTTTCAATCAATACTATTGCTTCGTCAAAACGTTTTTCCGATATATAAGTACTCATCAAAAAGTTTCTTATTTGCGGGTCGTTTGCTTTCGACTTGTTTTCTTTCAAAAATTCGCTCATTGGTTTTGTATCGCCTTTAAGTTCAAGAGCAAGTTTGGCATAATTGAATTTTGCATCGGAAGTTGTTTCTTCATCAAAATTCATTTTACCTGCGCGTTCAAATACAGGCAGGGCTTTATCTTTTTTATTGCTGTTTACAAAAGCGCCGCCCAGAAGATACAATATTTTCTGACTCAGAGTATCATTTTTTACTGTTATTCGTTGCAAAGTTTGCGCTGCCTTGTCGTAATTTTTCTGTTCAAAGTCGATATAAGCCATCAAATAATAGTCGGCAGCAGATATTTTACCGCGTGCAGTAACGGAATTTTCGTATTTGTCGAAATATTCACGCGCTTTTGCATAATCGTTTTTGTATAGAAACGCCTCTGCAAGCACTCTTGCAACTTCACCCTGACGCTGTTTTGCGGCTTTTTCATAAAAAGATATCCCTTCGTCTATCACTTTATCATATTCTTTCTGGTAAAAATAGATTTGCAAAATGTAATAAGGCACTATGGCGGAATAATCATTATCGTTTTTAAGATTTAAAAAACTTTCAAGCGATGCGGCATATTTTTTTTGCTCGTACAGAGTGTGAGCGTAATAATATTCGGCTTGCGATGCAAAACGTGTATGAATATTATTTTTTGCATTTGCAAAACATTGCAAAGCTTCATCTGTATTGCCCGCTTTAAGCAATGTCTGACCGTATTTGAAATCCAGTTCACCCTGTTCGCCCTGAGTAAGTTCGCTTCGTTTCACCTGTTGAAAATATTTTGTAGCATCGCGATGCGAATTTTTTACATCATAATAATAAATTCCGAGCCAAAATATCAAATCGTTGCGTAAGCGGCTGTCGGGATATTTGTTGATAAACGTTTGCGCCGTAATTTCAGCATTTGACTGTTTAAGTTTCAGCGCACACATCGCATTGTAATAATCAATATTAGACAGTTTTGTCTGGTCGGTTGCCGAAGTTGACGAGCGTTCCTGTGAAAATAATTGCTGCGCTTCAACGTAAACGCCTTTATTGTAAAGGTCGATAGCTTTGTTGTAGTTACTTTGCGCATTTGCCGAAAAATATGTTGCCGTAAATGCAAAAACAAATAACACAGGTTTCAATAATTTAAATTTCATACAGTATAAATTTAATAAAAAAGTTTCTCAAATCAGTAAATAACAATGATTATGAAAAATTGTTTGTGTGTTTTATTAAAGCAAAATTATAAATATTTTTAATAACAGCGAAAATTAACCTGCCGACCACATGTTAAATTATCGAAAATGCTCAAAACAACTGCCTTTTTATCTTCACAGTATCAAGATATTTAAATGTAATAAAATTGCTTATTCCTTGCCGTGAATTCGTAATTTTGCTTTTGTGTACGTCATTTGCGAGGAACGCAGCAACCGCATAACGTCATTGCGAGAAGCGTAGCGCCGAAGCAATCTAGACACTTATTATTAATTACTGGATTGCTTCGTCATTCGCTTTGCTCATTCCTCGCAATGACGTTCTTGCTTCGTCTTTGCGCTCGCAATGACGTGCTATGAATTTATAGAGTTTAAATTTAAATATCAGAATACATTTTTGTAATTATCAAAATACATGTATTTTGGCGTATATAAATTAGTAAATATTAAAAATAAATTTTATATATAATTCATTATTCTTACCTTTGCATCTGTTTGCAATGCATAAACGATTTACATTATACAGGCAAAGTGTCAAAATTGATAAAACATACAGGAGTGGTTTCGCAAATTGTCGGCAATGATATTATTGTTGATATAGAACGTTCATCGGCATGCGCCTCGTGCGAGTCTAAATCGATGTGTTCGGCGCTTGACACTAAAACGCAGCAGATAAAAATCAGTAATGACGATAATTATAATGTTAAAACGGGAGATACCGTAGAGGTTGTATCCGAACGTTCATTCTGCATGTATGCAATTTTTATTGCTTTTGTTGTTCCGCTGTTTTTGTTATTGTCAACAATCATTATTTTAACAGAGATATTTAATGTTAACGAAGGGATTTCGGCGCTTGCAGCCATTGCGGCAGTTGCCGTATATTATGTTATTGTGCATTTTTTAAATTATAAAATAGAAACAAAAATAAAATTTCGTATAGAAAAACAATTTAATTGAATTACAGATGGATTCTACAATTTTAACAGCAGTAATTATGCTTGGCGTACTTGCAGTCGTATTGGCTGCAGTTTTATACATAGTTGCTCAAAAATTCAAAGTAGTTGAAGATGAACGTATCGATGGAACCGAAAGTATCTTACCCGGCGCCAACTGTGGCGGCTGCGGATATACAGGCTGTCGTGCATTTGCCGAAACGCTTGTAAAAACCGATGATATTTCAGGCATGTTCTGTCCTGTCGGTGGAAATGCAATAATGACGAAAATCGCCGAATATCTTAACAAAACAATTGAATCAAAAGACAGTGAAACAGCAGTTGTTCGCTGTGCAGGGTCGTGTGAAAACCGTCAACGCATAAACGAATTTGACGGAGCAACATCATGCGCGGTGATGGCGGCAACATATTCCGGCGATACCGACTGCCCTTACGGATGCCTTGGCAAAGGCGACTGTGTTTCGGTTTGTAATTTCGGCGCAATATATATCAACAGTACAACCATGCTTCCCGAAGTTGACGAAGACAAATGTACGGCTTGCGGTTCATGCGTTAAAGCCTGTCCTAAACTGATAATCGAATTACGCAAAAAAGGACCGAAAAGCCGCAGAATTTATGTTTCGTGTATCAACAAAGACAAAGGCGCTGTTGCACGCAAAGCCTGCAAAGTAGCCTGTATAGGCTGTGCAGCCTGTCGCAAGGCATGTACTTTTGAATCCATAATCATAGAAAACTTTTTGGCGTATATTGACCCGAACAAATGCCGTTTGTGCCGTAAATGTGTTGAAGTTTGTCCGACAGGAAGCATAACAGAACTTAATTTTCCTCCTCGAAAGCCCAAAATAGAGGTTCAGGAACAAAAACAGGATAATGTAAATTCGGAAACGATAACAAATTAAAAGTTGTTTTATAACTGTAAAAGATAATATTTATGATAAAAACATTCAAAAAAGGAGGCGTTCATCCTCATGAAAATAAAATATCGCGAAACGCAGCGCTGGAACAGTTAATTCCCGAAGGAATCATTCGGATTTTTTTATCTCAACATATAGGAGCGCCAGCAGAATGTATCGTTGCCAAAGGCGATAAAATAAAGACAGGACAACTTATTGCCAAAGCAAACGGATTTGTTTCGGCAAATGTACATTCATCGGTTTCGGGAACAGTATTGGGAATTGAAAATATTGCCGATTATCAGGGAATTAAAAAACCTGCAATTTGTATTCAGGTCGAAGGAGATGAATGGGAAGAAAGCATTGACCGCAGCGATGAAATAAATCGTGATTTGTCGAAAACATCCGAAGATATTTTGGCAAAAATCACCGAAGCGGGACTTGTAGGTTTAGGCGGCGCAACCTTCCCTACTCATGTAAAATTAACCGTTCCGAAAGGAAAAACAGCAAAAGCGATTATCATAAACGGCGCAGAATGTGAACCGTATCTTACATCCGACCATCGCGTTATGCTCGAACATGGCGAAGAACTGCTTATCGGCGTACAACTTTTGAAAAAAGCGGTAAACGTTGATAAAGCGTACATAGGTATAGAAACAAACAAACAGGATGCTATTGATAATCTGAAAAAAATAGCAGAAAAATACAGCGGTATAGAAATAGTTTCGCTAAAACCCAAATATCCGCAGGGAGGCGAAAAACAATTAATAAAATCAATCACAGGGCTTGAAGTTCCCGACAGAGCCTTGCCGATAGAAACAGGCTGTATCGTTTCAAATATTTGTACAACTTTCGCAGTTTACGAAGCCGTACAGAAAAATAAACCTCTTTTTGAAAACAGCGTAACGATTACAGGTAAAAATCTGAAAGCTCAAAAAAATTTCATTGTTCGCGTAGGTACGCCATTGTCGCAATTAATTAACGCCACAGGCGGAATGCCTGAAAATACCGGAAAAATTATCAGCGGAGGTCCAATGATGGGACGTGCAATAAGCAATTTGGAAGCGCCGACATTGAAAGGTTCGGGAGCGGTTTTATTTATTGCCAGTGACGAAGCCAGACGCGGAACCAAATCCAATTGCATACGCTGTTCCAAATGCGTATCAGCCTGCCCGATGGGGCTTCAACCGTTTCTGCTGTACAAACTTGCAGAACTGAATATGCTCGAAGAGTTGAAAGATAATTCGGTACATGCATGTATTGAGTGTGGTTGCTGTTTATATACCTGTCCTGCAAATTTACCTCTGGTAGATTATATAAGACTTGGAAAAACACGAGCAATGAAACATATTGTTAAACCTAAATAAGAAATTTCTGGAAATTTAAATATTAATCAAATTATGAATAAATTAATAATATCACCCTCGCCTCATGTTCACGGCGAATTCAGCACAAAACGGTTAATGCGCGATGTTATTATTGCGCTTCTTCCTGCTTTGCTTGTATCATTTTACTTTTTTGGACTGGAAGCAGTGAAAGTTGTTTGTGTGTCGGTAAGTTCATGTGTTGTTTTTGAATATCTGATTCAAAGATTCCTTTTGGAAACCACGCCTGCAATACACGACCTGTCAGCAATAGTTACAGGGTTGCTTCTGGCGTTTAATCTGCCATCAAATTTGCCTTGCTGGATAATTGTTGCAGGCAGTTTGGTTGCAATAGGAGTAGGTAAAATGGTTTTTGGCGGACTTGGAAACAATCCCTTTAATCCTGCTCTTGTAGGACGTGTGTTTTTACTGATAGCACGCCCTGTTGAAATGACAACCTGGCCTTTGCCTTTAACGCTTGTAACGCCGGATGCAACAACAGGAGCAACACCATTGGCAATAATCAAGGAAGGATTGAAAAACGGATTAACAATAGACGAAATCAAAGCGTCATCGGATTATACATTCAGTTATTTTGAAACACTTTACGGGCAGATTGGCGGCTCTCTTGGCGAAATATCTGCAATCGCACTGCTTTTGGGATTTGGATATTTGCTTGTTCGTAAAGTTATAACATGGCATATTCCGATTACAATATTTCTGTCGGTTGTAATATTTTCGGGAACATTGCATTTAATAAATCCCGACAGATTTATTGACCCTGTATTTCATTTGCTTACGGGAGGTATGATACTCGGCGCGGTTTATATGGCAACAGATTATGTAACTTCGCCAATGACGCATAAAGGAATGATTGTGTTTGCAGCAGGAATAGGCATAATAACTATTTTGATACGAACTTTCGGAAGTTACCCAGAAGGAATGTCGTTTGCAATACTGTTTATGAATGCACTTGTTCCGCTTATCAATAAATATATGAAACCTAAATTATTCGGGGAGATAAAATAATGGAAAAATTAAAATCTTCATTCAAAAACATGCTGTTTTCACTTGCTTTTATAAGCATTGTGCTTGCAGGCTTGCTTGCTCTTGTTTACGGAATGACAAAAGAACCAATAGCGCAAGCCGAACAGCAAAAACAGGAAAAAGCGATAAAAGAAGTTACAGCCGACTTTAATAACAATCCTGTTGAAGAAAAATTTGAAGTTGAAATTTCGGATGGCGGTAAACTTACCGTTTTCCCTGCAAAAAAAGACGGCAAATTAGTCGGCTTTGCGATTGAAACAAGTACGTCAAAAGGTTTCAGCGGCGAAATAAAAATCATGGCAGGATTTGACACGGACGGAGTAATAAAAAACTATTCGGTGCTTAAACATGCCGAAACTCCGGGACTTGGCTCAAAAATGCAGGAATGGTTTTCGGATGCATCAAAACCTAATCAAAACGTTATCAATAGAAAATGGACAAACGAGATGAAAGTAAAAAAAGATGGAGGCGACATTGATGCAATAACGGCGGCAACAATCAGTTCACGCGCATTTGTAGATGCGCTTAACAGAGCCGGCGAAGCATATATGAAAGTGAAAGAAAGCGATTCACAAACGCAGGAATCAATGGAATAAAAATCTAATTTTAATATTAAAAAGAGATAAACAATGAGTAAAAATCTTAACATATTAACAAACGGAATACTGAAAGAAAATCCGGTACTTGTATTGCTTCTTGGAATGTGTCCTACGCTGGGAACAACATCTTCGGCAATTAACGGATTCGGAATGGGAATCGCAACTACATTTGTGCTTGTATGTTCCAATCTGGGAATATCGCTGCTTAAAAATCTTATACCTGATAAAGTGCGCATACCTGCATTTATTGTTATCATAGCATCATTTGTAACTGTTGTTGAAATGATTATGCAGGCATATATGCCTCCGCTTTACGAAAGTCTGGGATTATTTATTCCGCTGATAGTTGTAAACTGCATTGTGCTTGGCAGAGCCGAAGCCTTTGCTTCAAAAAATTCTACTTTTTCATCAGTACTTGATGGTATAGGTATGGGAGTTGGATTTACGCTTGCGCTTACCGTACTCGGTTCTATTCGTGAATTTTTAGGAACAGGAAAAATTTTTAATCAGGTAATTTTTCCCGAAGATTACGGATTAATAACATTTGTACTTGCGCCCGGTGCGTTTATTTTACTTGGCTTCCTGATTGTAATAGCAAATAAATTGAAAACGGATAAAAATTAAACATCATGACATATATTTTAATATTTATATCGGCAGTATTTATAAACAACGTTGTATTATCCCAAATTCTGGGAATATGTCCGTTTCTCGGCGTATCTAAAAAAATTGATACTGCAATGGGAATGGGAATTTCGGTAACATTCGTAATTGCTATTGCAACGCTTGTAACATTCTTGCTGATGCAGTATATTTTAATTCCGCTTGAACTGGTATTTATGCAAACAATCTCGTTTATACTTGTAATTGCAGCGCTGGTTCAGATGGTTGAAATTATTCTGAAAAAAGTATCGCCCGCGCTGTATCAGTCGCTTGGCGTATTTTTGCCGCTTATCACCACAAACTGCGCCGTACTTGGAGTTGCAATTCTTGTAACACAGGACGGCACGTACAAGGACAGTTTACTTCTGTCTATGGTTTATGCAATATCAACGGCAATAGGATTTGCTCTGGCTCTTATAATATTTGCAGGAATACGTGAACATCTTAACCTTGCAAATATACCGAAAGCATTTAAAGGAATGCCTGTTGCACTGATAATAGCAGGAATTTTGGCTATGATATTTATGGGATTTACAGGAATTGTTTAGAATTTATTCGATTATCGTGCTGAATGTTTTATATTCGCCATTTTCTTCATACACCAGATATGCCTGATATTCGGGATATTCGGTAAGAAATGTTTTTGCTTTTTTCATTCCCATAACCATTAATGATGTTGCTATCGCATCTGCGCTCATGCAGTCGGCGGCAATTACGGTTGCGCTTAAAAGCGAATGTTGGACGGGATAACCTGTAACAGGGTCGATTGTGTGAGCATACTTTTTGCCATCTTCAATATAAAACTGACGATAATTTCCTGATGTAGCAACGGCTTTGTCGGTCAGTGATACTGTATATATCAGATTTTCGCCGGAATTGAAATTTCCGTCATACGGACTGTCAATTCCTATTTTCCATTTTTCGCCGTTTCTGTTTTTGCCTCTTACAACGATTTCTCCGCCTATTTCAACCAAAAAATCCTTTATGTTTTGCGAAAGTAAAAAATCGGCGACAACATCCACCGCATAACCTTTTGCAAGCGCATTGGCATTGATATTTACGCGAGGGTCTGATTTTATTATTTTGTCGTTTTCAACAGATATTTTTTCCATTCCGATGAACTGTTTCAGACTGTCGATAAGTTCGGGCGTAATTTTTTCTCTGTTCCCAAATCCGAAACCCCAAGCCGAAAACAGCGGCGATGCTGAAATATCAAAAACTCCGTCTGTTATTTCATAAAAATACTTTGCTCTGAAAAAAACATTTTTGAAACAGTCATCAAGTTCCGTTTCAATGTTTTGATTTACTTTCGACAATATTGAGTTCGGATTGTATGCAGAAAGCGACATGTTAAATCTGTCAATAATCGAATCAATCTCGACTTGCATATTTCTGCCGTTTTCATCAAAATAAGTGATACTGTAAAATGTTCCCAAAGCCTTATTTGTGATTGATATGTATTTTTTTTCATTCTTACCGCCGCATGATGCCAGTATGAATGAAGCGAAAACAATTAGAAATGATATTTTTTTCATCTTGAATATTATATTTATTGTGCAAAATTAATTAATTTTGCACGAAAATAATGCTAAAAATGATTAACGGTAAAATAATAACAGTTGTAATGCCTGCATATAACGCTCAAAAAACTTTACGCCAAACTTATGCGGAGATTCCTTTTGATATTGTTGATAATATTATTCTTGTTGACGATGCAAGCAACGACATGACATTTGAACTTGCTCAACAACTCGGAATAAAATATATTATACGGCACAATCGAAACAAAGGTTACGGAGGAAATCAGAAAACGTGTTATAACAAGGCGCTTGAAATAAATTCGGATATTGTTGTTATGCTGCATCCCGATTATCAATACACGCCGCTGCTTATACAGTCGATTTGTTCTATGATTGCAAACGGTTTGTATGATGTTGTAATTGCTTCGCGAATTATAGGCAAAGGTGCAATAAGAGGAGGAATGCCGCGCTATAAATATTATGCAAACAGAATATTGACGTTTATACAAAATCTTTTAATGGCTCAAAAATTAAGCGAATATCATACAGGTTACAGGGCATTTACCAAAAATGTTTTGCAGGATATTAACTATAATGAAAATTCGGATGACTTCGTTTTTGACAACCAAATGCTGGCTCAAATACTTTATAAAGGGTATGAGATAGGAGAAATAAGTTGTCCTACAAAATATTTTAAAGAAGCATCATCCATAAATTTAAGCCGCAGCATCAAATACGGTTTTGGCGTGCTTGGTGTTGCATTTGCCTACCGTTTGCATAAGATGAGGCTGATACGGTTCGGAACTTTTAAATAACACTTAATAATTAAGAAAACAAATAAGCCACTCAACAAATAATTATCAATTATTATGAAGCAGACAAAAACAAAACAACAACACGCGCAGAAGAAATCATCGTCAACCATTAACGGCTTTTTTGAACGAAATCAAAAAGCGTTTATATGGATAATATTGGCGGCAGGAGCATTAATGAGTTTTCTAATGTTCGACACAAAAGCAAGTTTAAGCGGCGATGACAGCGATTATGTTTTAAATGCCGACAGGTTTTGCCATGAGTTTATTTTCCCCGGATTTCGCGGTCCGCTTTATCCCATTATATTGTCGCCGTTTGTTTTGATATTCGGAGTCAATCTGATTTTGCTGAAATCCTTGTCGGCTGTTTTCATTTTACTGTCGATTTGGTTTCTGTACAAAAGTTTTTGCAACAAAATAAAAGCCGTAATTCTTATACCTACCCTTTTACTGGTAAGTATCTGTTCGCATATATTTTTTTATGCAAGTTATACTTACAGCGAACCGTTCTTTATGTTTGTACAGGCGTTGTTCATTTACTTTTTTTCAAAATACTTTTTAAGTAATGAAGATACAAAATACAGTATAAAACACGATTGGCGAAAATATTTAATACTCGGCTCGCTTATACTTGCAATGGGTTTGACGCGAAGTATAGGTTTTGGCGTTTTAGGCGCGGTTGTGGTATATTTTATGATTAAATTACGTTGGAAAGACATGTTATTTACTCTTTCAGCATCGGGAATTATGGTTTTTGCGTTTCAGATATTCAAAAAAATTGTATGGTCGCAGGCAGGTTCCGCTTATGATATAAAATTTTATCTTGCAAAAAATTACTACAACATCAATCAGGGAATGGAAGATATTTTAGGGTTTATTAACAGACTGATACAAAATTCAAACATCTACATATCAAAATTTCTGTACATGTTTATGGGTTTGCGACCCGAAAATACAGAAACCATTGTACCTATCTTAACAGTTTTTATTTACATTCTGTTTGTAATCTGTCTCATTTCTGTTTTCAAAAAAAACAAATCATTATTGTTTTTAGGACTGTATGCAGGAATAATGAACTTTGCCAGTTTTGTAATACTGCAAAGTAACTGGCAGCAAGATCGTCTCATAATGATTTATTATCCGCTTATCCTTTTATTCATACTCGGCGGAGTATATTATCTGTTTACAAGCAAAAAATTGCGTTTGTTTCGGTTCTTATATCCTTTGATAATTATAATAATGATTATCGGAAATCTGTCACATTCGAGTACGAAAATAAAAGCAAATTTCCCCATACTGCAACGCAATTTGAGTATTGACCGATTTGCAGGACTGACTCCCGACTGGCGAAATTTCATATTAATGTCGCAATGGATAGCCAAAAATATTGATAAAGATACAAAAGTTATAAGCAGAAAGGCGAGTATTTCGTACATCTACACAGGTCGAAAATTTGATATAATTGCATCCGTTCCGAGCGAACCTGTCGATTCGTTACCCGATGCCGCACCAGATGGAAAAACGGCTTTGATTATTGACATGAGCGAAAAACAAGTGTCGGCGATGGCTCCCGATTTGAATTATGTAATAACAGGCGCCGTTAAAATAGAAGATAAAGACTGCAACCTTACAGGTTTATATTTTGTTGACAATGCCGAACTTGAAAAAATCACGGTGCAAATCGAAAGTGCAGGAATAAAATATATGAAAGATGCAAATCGATTCAAACAACAATGTACCGAATTAAGCGACAAAGTAAGTATATATAATCCTGACAGATTGCTGCAAAATCTCGAAAGTAAAAACATAAAATATTTAATGCTTGCAAGCATCCGTCTAAATCCGCAAGCCAATACAGGACGCATCATTAATACAATACATAATTATATTTCATTTATAAATATTAAATATCCTAACAGATTTTTTACCGTACATAAAATAGGAACTTCCGAACCGTGCGAACTTGTAGAATACGCTCCTAACGGCGTTCTTACACAATTAAATAATACACAAATAAAATAATTTTATAAAATATGGCAGACGACAAAATAATATTTTCGATGGTCGGAGTAAACAAAATTTATCCGCCACAAAAACAGGTATTAAAAAATATTTATCTTTCATTTTTTTACGGAGCAAAAATAGGTATTATCGGATTGAACGGCTCCGGAAAATCAAGCCTGCTGAAAATCATTGCAGGAATTGATGAATCCATACAGGGCGAAGTTGTATTTGCTCCCGGATATTCCATAGGATATTTGGAACAGGAACCTCAACTTGACGATACCAAAACAGTAAAGGAAACAGTACAGGAAGGCGTGCAGGATGTGGTTGACCTGTTGAAAGAATACGAAGAAATAAATACTGCATTTGCCGACCCCGAAGTGTGTGAAGATGCCGATAAAATGAACGCTTTGATTGAACGACAAGGTGAACTGATGGAAAAAATAGAACAGGTAAACGGATGGGAACTTGACAGCAAGCTCGAACGTGCAATGGACGCTTTGCGCTGTCCTGATGAAAATCAGCAGATAGCAGTACTTTCAGGAGGCGAACGGCGGCGCGTTGCTCTTTGCAGATTATTGCTTAAAGAACCTGACGTACTCTTGCTCGACGAACCCACAAACCATCTGGATGCAGAATCGGTACAATGGCTCGAAATGCATTTGCAACAATACAAGGGAACGGTTATAGCCGTAACTCACGACCGCTACTTTTTAGACAATGTCGCAGGATGGATACTCGAACTTGACAGAGGAGAAGGCATCCCGTGGAAAGGAAATTATTCGTCATGGCTTGAACAAAAAACCAAACGCCTTGAACAGGAAGAAAAACAGGAAAGCAAACGCCGAAAAACTCTCGAACGCGAACTCGAATGGGTGAGAATGGCGCCCAAAGCCCGCCACGCAAAAGCAAAAGCGCGTTTGTCTGCATACGATAAAATGCTGAACGAAGATACAAAACAAAAAGAAGAACGACTTGAAATATTCATACCAAACGGACCTCGACTGGGAACAAAAGTCATTGAAGCCTGCGGCGTAAAAAAATCTTACGGTGATAAAGTCCTTTTTGAAAATCTTAATTTTTCGCTGCCGCCAACAGGAATAGTTGGAGTAATAGGCGCTAACGGAGCAGGCAAAACAACTGTTATGCGTTTGATAATGGGATTTGAAAAACCTGATGAAGGCAATTTTACTGTCGGCGAAACAGTAAAAATTTCTTATGTTGACCAGCAACACAGAAAAATAGACCCTAATAAAACAGTATTTGAAACAATATCGGAAAACAGCGAAATTATAAAACTTGGAAATCGCGAAATAAATGCACGAGCATACGTCTCACGATTTAATTTCAGCGGCGCCGACCAGGAAAAACTTTGCGGCGTATTATCGGGAGGCGAGCGCAACCGTTTGCACTTGGCGCTCACGCTGAAAGATGAAGGCAACGTACTGCTGCTTGACGAACCTACCAACGACATAGACGTAAATACGCTTCGCGCACTGGAAGAAGGTTTGGAAAATTTTGCAGGCTGTGCTGTCATTATTTCACACGACCGCTGGTTTTTAGACCGCGTAGCAACGCATATACTTGCATTTGAAGGCAATTCACAGGTTTATTTTTTTGAAGGCGGATATTCCGAATACGAAGAAAACAAAAAGAAACGGCTTGGAGATACTATGCCGCATAAAATCAAGTATAAAAAACTTGTAGAATAAAATTTGCTTATTTGTCATTGCTAACTTTTATTCTTTCATTTTGATACAAAAAAATAGAGAAAAAAATATTTGAATTATTTTTTATAATTATCGCCTACAACTACGTTTATGCTTTGAGGTATAAGTTCAAACACAAACGGACAGTAGCCAAGCGCTTCTCCGTCAATTTCAACAGGGCTTTCGGGTGTTGATACTATTTCAATTCGCTTGCCTTGCAACGGCAAAACATTTGACAGTTTATAAATTTTTCCGTTAAAAAGTTTTTTAAAATGTCTAATGATTTTGAATTTACTCATTTTTTTTATCACGGTTATATCAAACAGTCCATCATCTATTTCGGCTTGCGGAAGTTGCAGCATGCCGCCTCCGTTGTATTTTCCTATGCCTACGTTTGCGCTGAAAACGTCAACGCTGTGAAGAATGGTTTTTCCATCTACAATAATGTTGAACTTTTTGCTTTTATATCCCAGCAATGTTTTAACAGTACTTACAATGTACAGCCATTTGCCGCTTCGTCCTTCATCTTTAAGCCGATTAAAAACGCGATTCACCATAGCATCAAAGCCCATACCTGCAACGTTTGCCATATAACGCTGATGTTTTACTTTTGTTTCGTAAAACGATATTAATCCTACATCCTGTAAAATGGTCTGCTCGGATACAATTGCTTTTATTGCTTCCTGATATGTTTTTGGAATACCCAACATTCTCACCCAGTCATTACCTGTTCCAACGGCAATTACGGCAAGCGATATTTCGGTTACAGGCGTTTTCTTTTGAATAAAAATCCCGTTTACAATTTCGTTTACAGTTCCATCGCCGCCTACTGCAACAATTTTGCGAAAACCATCGTTTATTGCTTTTACGGTAAGTTCAACAGCATGATATTTTTTTTCGGTAAAAACACAGGTAAATGCAAGTCCGCTACGATACATGTGATTTGAAATAACAGGCCAGTCGGTCAGTCCTTTTCGAGTACCGGCTTGCGGGTTAACTATTACCATCCATGCTTTGTTTATAGATTTTTCTATCATTTTACTGTAACGAACAACAAAAATACAAAATTGCCGACAATTATCAGCATGATTTTTAAAATATTCCTGTGTTTGCTGTTTTATTGTTTATAATTCATGTTTCATGCGATTATAATCAGATTATTTTCGGCGGGTTTGAATGTGTCAAATTTTTTGGTTGGTTATCAGTAGTTTTGATTGGTTTTATATCATTTATAAATACAAAAAAAGAACGCAGATGAACTGAAAATAATTGTATGTTTTTTTGATAAGCGTTAAATAAGTGATAAATTCATCTGCGTTCTCGTGATGAGAATTTTATATTTTTCCGACAAGGTCGATGCTTGGTTTAAGCGTTGCATCGCCTTTTCTCCATTTTGCAGGACAAACTTCGTCAGAATGTTCGTGTACAAATATTGCGGCTTCCGTTTTTCTCAACAGTTCGGCTGCATTGCGACCAATGTTGTTGTCGTGTATTTCTACAATTTTGATTTTTCCCTGCGGATTTACCAGAAATGTACCGCGATACGTCAGTCCTTCTTCTTCGATAAAAATTCCTAAAGCGCGACTTAACGCTCCTGTATGGTCTGCTAACATCGGATATTTTATTTTGCGTATCGTTGCAGAAGCATCGTGCCATGCCTTGTGAACAAAATGCGAATCAGTGCTGACAGAGTAAATTTCAACACCTAATTTCTGAAATTCCGAATATAAATCAGATAAATCTTCAAGTTCGGTAGGACATACAAAAGTGAAATCGGCAGGATAAAAAAAGAAAATCGCCCATTTTCCCAATACATCTTTACTTGTTACTGTTTGGAAACTTCCATTTTGAAAAGCCTGTAATTTAAATTCAGGCAACTGTGAATTAATAATATTTCCCATAATTTCTTTTTATTTGTTTTTGAAAATTTTTGCAAAAATATTATGTTTTTTGATATAAATCAAACTGATATTTTTTATCTTTGCATAAATAAAATCTATAAAATATGACAATACAGCAATTAGAATACATTGTGGCTGTCGATAATTTCAGGCATTTTGCAAAAGCGGCAGAAATTTGTTTTGTAACTCAACCGACATTGAGTATGATGATTCAAAAATTAGAAGAAGAATTGAATGTAAAACTTTTTGACAGAACAAAACATCCTGTAGAACCTACGTTTGTAGGCGCACAGGTGATTGCTCAGGCTCGTATTTCGCTCGGTCATTTGCAGCAGATAAAAGAAATTGTTGAAAACGAACAGAATATTGTAAAAGGTAAATTTATACTCGGCATAATTCCTACTATAGCAACTTATCTTGTACCTGAACTGCTTCATCAGCATCTTGCCGCAAACAGCGATATTGAACTTGTATTGAAAGAATGTACTACCGAAAATATTATCAAGGGAATAATGAACGGAACTTTGGACGGAGGAACACTTGCCGGTCCGCTTAATCATCCCGAACTTGTTGAATATCCCATATATTACGAAAAATTTTATGCTTATGTCTCTCCGCTTGATGAAGTTTATAAAAAGCGAAAAATTGATTTGAATAAAGTTAATATAAATAATGTGTGGCTGCTTGAAAACGAACATTGCCTGCGTGGACAGATAGAAAATTTGTGCATGCGCAAACGTAAATCGACTCAAAATAAACAGGCAATAAGATATGACGCCGGCAGTATTGAAACTTTGATAAATGTTGTAGATTATAATCCGGGAATAACAGTTATTCCCGAAATGCACGCAATGGCGTTAAGCGAAGAACGGCAGGAAAATTTGCGTGAATTTGATAACCTTACCGCTGTTCGCGAAGTATGTGTAGTTGTAAGCAGAGAATATGTACGCAAAACCATGCTTAACATTATTCTGGATATTATTCGTAATTCAGTGCCAAAATCGATGCAAAATCCCGAACTTAAACAGTACGTTGTACCGCTGTAAAATTTTTTAAAAGACAACTCCGGGAAGTCATTTATATATAAATATTTTCTTCTTTCGTCATTCGCTTCGCTCATTTCTTGCAATGACGGATTTATTGTTTAACACCCAAGACGTTTTATTGTAAATCATGACATAATTAAAACGCCAACCGAAAATTATTGTAAAAAATATTCTACCTTTGTGTTTTCAAAATGTATAATTTATAATTACAATATAAAATGAATAACCGTTTAATACAGACAGCCGAGTATGCAAAACATTTGGAACGCATGAATGTGTCTATATTTTCAAATGTTGAGGTTGCATCAAAATTAGTTGCAAAAGAAATTGCAAAAGCAATAGATAAAAAAACCAGTAAAAATGAAAATTGTGTGCTTGGATTGCCGGCAGGTTCTACTCCTGTACAAGTTTATAATGAACTTGTTGAACTTCATAAAAATCACAATTTAAGTTTCAAAAATGTTATAGTTTTCAATACAGATGAATTTTATCCGATAGACACCAATTCGCTGCAAAGCAGATACCGATACATGTACGAATATTTATTCGACCATGTTGATATTAAAAAACAAAATATCCATCTGTTCGATGGGAGCATAGCAAAAGAACATATCGCCGATTTTTGCAACAAATACGAAGAAGATATAGAAAAAGCAGGCGGAATTGATATTCAAATACTGGGCGTTGACGGCGCAGGACAAATCGGCGCAAACGAACCCGGTTCGTCAATAAATTCGCGCACGCGCGTTTTATCGCTTAACAATTCTACAAGAGTGGGCAAGGCAAGCGACTTTTACGGAGAAGAAAACGTTCCTCTGTATTGTTTTACCGTTGGATTGGGAACAATATTAAGCGCAAAAAGAATAATACTGATGGCATGGGGCGAATCAAAAGCCAAAATAATTAAACGTCTTGTCGAAGAAAAACAGAACGACCTTGTGCCTGCTTCATGTCTGCAAAGCCATCCTAACACCAGTGTTATAATAGATGAAGCGGCAGCGGCTCAACTCACAAGATTGAGAACTCCATGGCTTGTAGGAAACTGCAAATGGAGCGACAAAATGATAAAACGAGCAGTATTCTGGCTGTGCGAAAAACTGAACAAACCAATACTTAAACTCACATTGCAGGATTATAATGACAACTGCATGAATGATTTAATTACCGAACGCGGAACAGCATACGATATAAACATAAAAGTATTCAACGAATTACAACACACAATAACAGGCTGGCCCGGCGGCAAACCAAATGCCGATGATTCCACTCGTCCTGAACGTGCAAAGCCTTATCCGAAGCGAGTTGTAATATTCAGCCCGCACCCTGATGATGACGTCATTTCAATGGGAGGAACGCTGGCTCGGCTTTCGGAACAGGGACATGATGTTCACGTTGCATATCAAACGTCAGGAAGTATTGCCGTTGCTGACGACGAGGCTGTTCGGTTTCTTGATTTTGTTCGCGATTATTCACAAATATACGAACAAGACGCAAACACTGCCGAAAAATCATACTTGAATGCATTAAATATTCTTAAAGTAAAAAAACCGGGCGAATCCGACAATGATAATATTCGCGAAGTAAAAGCGGCTATTCGGCGTGGAGAAGCAAAAGCAGCATGCAGATTTCTGAATATAGCCGAAGACAGAACGCATTTTTTGAATTTACCTTTTTATGAAACAGGTACTGTAAAGAAAAAACCGATAGGCGAAGAAGATGTACAGATAGTAATGAAACTTCTGAAAAAAATAAAACCTCATCAAATCTTTGCAGCAGGCGATTTATCCGACCCGCACGGAACGCATCGCGTATGTTTTCAAGCAATAGAAGAAGCATTGAAACGTTTGAAAAACGAATTGTGGATAAAAGATTGCAGAGTTTGGCTGTATCGCGGAGCATGGCAGGAATGGGATGTTGCCGAAGCCGAAATGGCTGTGCCTTTAAGTCCGACCGAAGTTATAATCAAACGTTTGGCAATTTATAAACATCAGTCGCAAAAAGATCGTCCGCTGTTTCCCGGAACCGACTCTCGCGAGTTTTGGATGCGTGCCGAACAGCGAAACGAAAATACTGCAAAAATTTTTGACAGATTAGGCATGGCTGAATATCAGGCAATAGAATTGTTTGTACAGTATAAGTTGGAAGACTGAAATATGTAATTAATAATCAGAAATTCGCTGTAAAACTGATTTTAGATATATCTTTTTCTGTGAACTGGTATTGAGGCAAAGAAGAAGTAAAATAAAATATTTTGAAACGAAACATTTTTAGTTTTGTAAGGTTGTAGCCAATAAGTATTTATTAAACTAAAACATAATTGCCAAAATATTTTTGCTTATATAAATCTATTTTGTACCTTTACAAATTAAAAAATTTTATGAAAAAATTAAATATCGGTGATAAAGCCCCCGACTTTTCGGGTGTAACTCAAAACGGCAAAACACTAACACTTGCCGATTTCAAAGGCAAAAAGTTAGTATTGTATTTTTATCCCAAAGATAATACTTCAGGATGTACTGCTGAAGCGTGTAATCTGCGCGATAATTATACTCGATTCTTAAACGGAGGATATGAAATTGTAGGCGTAAGCACAGACAGTATTGTATCTCATCAAAAATTTACGGAAAAATATTTGCTGCCGTTCAGTCTGATTGCCGATACGGATAAAAAAATTGTTGAAGATTACGGTGTTTGGGGTGAAAAAAAGTTTATGGGAAAAACATATATGGGTACGATAAGAACAACATTTGTTATCAACGAAAACGGAATTATAGAAAATATCATTGAAAAAGTTGATACAAAAAATCATGCACAGCAAATTACATATTGAATATTAAACAATAGATAATAAAAATATGACAAAAGAAAAAGAAACGCAAACTGTCAACATCGATAAGATGAAAGCGTTACAGGTAACTCTTGACAAGATTGAAAAAGATTTTGGTAAAGGAACAATAATGAAAATGGGCGACAAGCCTATAACAGATGTTTCTGTTATTTCGTCGGGTTCCATAGGACTTGACCATGCTCTTGGCATTGGCGGATTGCCTCGCGGAAGAGTAATTGAAATTTTTGGACCGGAATCAAGCGGGAAAACCACTCTTGCAATTCATATAATTGCAGAAGCTCAAAAAATGGGAGGCATTGCGGCAATCATAGATGCTGAACATGCTTTCGACAGGTCTTATGCCGAAAAACTCGGAGTGAAAGTTGATACCTTGTTAATATCACAACCCGACAACGGAGAACAGGCGCTTGAAGTAGCCGATAATCTTATTCGCTCGGGAGCGATTGACATTATAGTTATAGATTCGGTTGCAGCGCTTACTCCGAAAGCAGAAATAGAAGGCGATATGGGCGATTCGCGAATGGGTTTACAGGCTCGTTTAATGTCGCAGGCATTGCGAAAACTTACTGCAAATATAAGCCGTACAAATACATGTTGCATTTTTATCAATCAATTGCGTGAAAAGATAGGCGTAATGTTCGGTAATCCCGAAACAACAACAGGCGGAAACGCTTTGAAGTTTTATGCTTCGGTGCGTTTGGATATTCGGCGTATTACTCAAATGAAAGATGGCGAAGATGTTACAGGCAACCGTGTACGTGTGAAAGTTGTAAAAAACAAGGTTGCGCCGCCATTTCGCAAAGCCGAATTTGATATAATGTTTGGTGAAGGAATTTCAAAAGTTGGCGAAATTATTGATATCGGAGTAGAATCGGGAATTATAAAGAAAAGCGGCTCATGGTTCAGTTACAACGATACAAAATTAGGTCAGGGACGCGATGCTGTCAAGCAGTTATTTTACGATAATCCCGAACTTGCAGACGAACTTGAACAAAAAATAAGAGCCATACTGGCAAGCAAAAAAGATTGATTTTATTATAATGTATGAAATAAAACTGCCTGTCAAAACACGACAGTACAGTAATGAATGGAAATGAACGGACAAAGTTTGTATCTGTATATGTTTTTAATGTCATTTTATACATTGCAATGTGTGTTCAAAGGGAAAAGTACTGTTTATCAACTTTGGGAAAGTATTTCAACATTAAAAATATTTTCAAAATTGCACTAATAATGTAATTGACAAAAGTTTTATGAATAATTGTGTGTTTTGTAGAATATAAAAATAAGAAGCGGCAGTCTATAAAGGCAGCCGCTTCTTACTTATTATAAAACAAACTATTTTATATTACCAGCCGGGATTATTACTAAGTGTATATCCCTGACTTGTGTAAAAATTACGTTGAGCCTGAGGAACGGGAGCAAGATAATGTCTTGCTTCAGGTTCTTGCGTTCTTGGCTGTCCATTAAGTGTAAGATTGAAACCTACCATATCTGCAGCATTGCTTCCGTTATATTTTACGACTGTTCCATCAAGTTTTTTAACTCCGATTATGTTAACATATCCATCGCTTATACGTTCTGGAAGCATCCCTGTTGGGTCTGCCGGATCGGTAGCATTATAATCAATCCATATACTGCACATAATATCCGGAAAATCGGTGCCTGATTTCATGTAATCAAGTTTTTTCCATCTTCTTAAATCAAACAAACGCGATGTGGCTTCGTATATAAGTTCCATACGACGCTCGCGACGAATTTCCCAAATTAAACGGGGAACATCTGCATCTCTGTCGGGATCGTTAGGCAGGTTCGATAATTGTAAATGCGCTGTTTGTTTTACTCCTCGTGACACTGCAATATCATCAATAGGTCTGTCGCGTAAAGCATTTATTGATTTATCAATATCATTCTGAGTAACAGTTGCGCCGTTCAAGTGTTCTGCCAATACTGCTTTTGCTTCAATATAATTTAATAGAACTTCACCCAGACGCATAACGGGAGCATCGTTAGTATTGGTCATTGAAGAATATTTCGGCACATTACCAGGATTGGAACCTTCGGTACCTATTCTGTCAATAAACTTATTGCAATACAACAATGTCGGCGATCCGGGTTTATATTGATGATAAAATGTCGCTTCAAAACGCGGGTCGCGGGTTTTTATAAGATTTTCAATTCTGAACTTTTCACCGTCGTTTGCAAGCGACATTCCTGCAAACGAACCTGAAGTTTGCCAAACATCGCCATCATTACATATAAACGATTTGAGCAGTGATAAATTAGCTCCGCCTACCTGGGCTTCTTGAGTATTGCAGTAAGATGCTATACAATGAGTAATCGAAGATGGAGAAGCGCCTGCATCGTAATGGCGAAATAATATACATTCTTTATTACCTGAAAGATTATCGGAACCGAATAATGTATGAAAATCTGTTTGAATTGAGTAATCTCCGCTCATAACAAATTCTGCCCCTTCTACTGCAAATTCAAGATATTTTTTTGCAAGAGTCGTATTGTTATTGTGATACCACTGCCACGTTCCTTCCCACAACATTATGCGCGAAATATACGCAGCAACCACATATCGGTTTACTGTTGTACCCGCATCGCCATCGCTCAATCTTACATTTGCAAGTGCATATTTCAAATCATCATATACGTTGTCCATAACCACATCACGAGAATCGCGGTCTTTGAACATTATATCTTTTTCCGTATCTTTAATTTCGTCTCCAAACCATGGAACGTCACCGTATGTTCTCACTAATTCGGTATATTCCAATGCTCTGAAAAAGCGGGCAATTCCGCTCCAATGATTATATGCTTCTTCGGATATTGCAGGTTTTGCAATATTTTCAATTCTGTTTAGGAATAGATTTGCCTTTCGTAAAATGGTAAAATACCAGCCTCGTCCTGGCCACACGCCGTCTATGTAATAACTGGTAGATCCTGCGCTTGTATTTGTAAATCCTGTTTGCGTACCGGAATTAGCAAAATCATCAGAAGTATATAATGAACGAACAGGAACATAGTAAGCTGTCCATGAACGTGAATAACCCTGGAAGAATCCGATGTTATTTACATCATTATAGAAACCGTTTGCAAACAGACGAAGTCTGTCTTCGCTCGTCCAATATGTATAATCAGTAAATACTGTTAACGGCGGACGGTCAAGAACATTATCACTACAACTTGAAACAAATAGCGATAATGCTGCTAATAATATTAATACTTTATTTTTCATTTTATTATATTTTTAAATGTTAGAATGTTAATTGAACTCCAAATGATAAACTTTTAAATGTTGGCGTACCCACTCCTGTTCGACCCGAATTATAATTGGATGTATTAAACATCGAATATCCAGTTACAGCTTCGGGGTCAATAGGAAGTCCATTTAAGTTGTCGAAAGTGAAATAATTTTCAAGAGAAATATAAACACGCGCCTTATTTAATAATGCTTTACGCGTAATATCATAAGGCAGAGTATATCCGAATGTTATATTTTTAATACGGGTATAAGCCATATCAAGTAAATAGCGAGATTGAACTGCATTGTTAAACGTTCCGCTACCGTATCCCGGATTTGCTCCAACAACATTAACCGCGCGAGGATAGAAAGCGTTTGTGCGACCTGTTTGTTTTTCTTCATCCCATGTCCAATAATTGCCTGCAATAGCCTGAGGCATAGCGCCATCGCTTGAGTTAAAGCCCGGAACGGCAAGAAATCCTGCCGGCATAATTTTACGTTTTCCTATACCCTGTATAAATATAGAAACATCAAAACCTTTCCAGTCGGCGCCGAGACGAAGCCCGTATTCATAACGAGGAGCAGTGTTGCCGATAACGGTAAGGTCGCCTATATTACTGTTTACATCGTCGGCATTTAAAGGAATATATCCTGTTCCGTAATAAATATCACCATCGCCGTTTAGATCTTTGTACTTCACATCTCCTGGTCCAAAATATAACGCTCCGCTTTGTAATCCTGCCTGATAAACTGCCGTGTTGTGATTTTTGAGCATATAAACCTGTTTACCTTGACTGTATCCGTAATTACGACCGGCATTCGGGTCATCCGCTCCACCCAGAGTAATCATTTTAAGGTTATCCCAACGATATCCCTTGCTTGGGTCTATCAGTTCAAAATCTTCCCAGCGATACAGTCCATCCGTTACATAACCGTATATGTCGCCGTAAGTTCTTCCTGCCCACCAGTATGCATTTGCTGTTGCATCGTTGTTGGTTACACTTCTTGATTGTTCTTCTGCAGCTTTTCTAATTTTCGTCTTATAATCGGTTAATGAAGCGGTAACATTGAA
>JAIRRX010000102.1 GCA_031255755.1 Prevotellaceae bacterium
TCCCATTGTTCCAATGTTTCAACATTGGTGCGCCAATGCCTGCCTGCGGGCGGCAACATTCCTTTGAAAGGCTTTGAAGAATTGCCGTTTTCTGTTTCTCCCGGTGCGTGGATGGGAACGGTGGTATATCTTCGTCCCTGTTTATCTTTTTTCGGAAAAAGTTTTTCCAAATCCTTGTCGGAATATGGTTTTCTGGGTTCGTTCCAGATTGGGTTTGAATTTTTGTAATAAAACAGGATCTATTCTTTTATATTGCCAAAACCTGTTCTGTCAAAGTTTTTAGGATTGCATTTAATTCGTGTAATATCATTTCTAAAATTATCTATTCCAAACACTTCGTCCATCATCACTTTTACATAATGTCCGATTTTATAGTCGATATGCAGATAAATTGAGCCGCGTTCCGACAATAATTCGCGAATTAAAATCAATCTTTCCCGCAAAAATTCAATAAATTCTTTACCTCGTAGCGTGTCGGTGTAAGCAATGTCGCCGTTTTTTGAGTTGCTGATAGTGGTTGCTCTGCCGTTGGTAATGGTAAAATTGCCACCTGTGGCGTATGGCGGGTCAATATATACCAAGTCAATTTTGCCTGCAAAACCGTTATTGAAAAGATATTGTAAACCTGCGAGATTGTCGGATTGTATAAGGAGGTTATTGTTCATAACTACAATTGATATAAATAATTTCTCAACACCAAAGCACTCATAATATTGTAGCCCTTGTATGTTTCGGAAATTGCCATGTGCATTTTATTGTTGCAGCGAATACTGCCGTCATTGATTATTTTACACAGTTTTTTCATTTTTAATTCAACCGCGCTAAAACCGTTTGGGTTGATTTTACTTTTTGTCCTATTTTTACTTCAACTTTTGCATCAAGCGGAATAAAAATATCAACACGCGAACCAAATCGGATAAATCCAAGTTTCTGATTTTGTTTTACTTCTTTTCCTGTCATTTTTTCGGCGTAACAAACTATGCGTCTTGCGAGAACTCCTGCTATCTGACGAAAAACTATTTTTCCTTTTGCAGTATTTACAGCTATTGTTGTGCGTTCGTTTTCGTGAGATGCTTTCGGATACCACGCTATAAGATGCTTGCCGTGATGATGCTTGCAATATTCTATTGTCCCTCCGACAGGAAAATTATTTGCATGAACATTCCACAATGACATGAATATCGAAATTTGCAATCGGCGTTCGTTGAGATATTCATCTTCTTCAACTTCTTCGCAAACAACGACTTTTCCATCTGCCGGTGAAAAAATCACATTTTCATCTGTGGTATATGTACGTTCGGGTTTGCGAAAAAACCATGTAACAAATAACAAAAGTATAAAACTGATTGCGGTAAAAATATAAAGCATAATTGCCTTATGCAAAAAACAAAAGGTTGCACAGCCTGCAAAAATTAAAAATCCTGTGCATACAAATATATTTCCTTCTTTGTGAATTTTTTTTGTCATGTGTTAAATATTAAAACCAGAATATAAATTAAAAACAAAAATATAAGTAAAAACTGTGGGAAATGACAGTAAAACAGCATCGAATCTGTCAAGTATTCCGCCGTGTCCGGGCATTATTTTTCCCGAATCTTTAACTCCTGCGCTGCGTTTCATCATTGATTCTACCAAGTCGCCGAATGTTCCCAAAACAGATGTTATGATTGCAATTATTATCCAGTGATGCATATTATTACCGTCAAACATGAATTTTGAAATCAAAACGCCTGCAATTATTACGGTTATTATTCCGCCGATAAAGCCTTCCCACGTTTTTTTAGGCGATATTCGCGGAAAAAACTTATGTTTGCCATGCTGTCCGAACAACATTCCAAAACAATAAGCGCCGACATCGTTTGTCCAGATAAATATGAAAAATGCCAGAATATAAAGATTATGACCTTCGCTATAACACAAATTCATTAATGCAAACGGAAGAGCAACATAAATTATCGGTAAAATCAGTAAAGATATATTATGAAACGGCTTTTCCGACTTTTCATAAAGTTCTACAATCGGTATCACAGTAAACAAACCGACAATAAGAATAATAAGAGTATGAATACCAAAAAGTAAGTTAATAACCTGAAAATCATCAAAAACATTATTAACAGACATAAGCAATAATACGCTTAATCCGATGAAAATACTTATAATTTTTTGCAGTTCATGTCCTTTTGGAATTGTCATTTTGAAAAATTCTATCATTCCCAAAACTACTATTATACACGATAAAATCCAAAATGCGTGAACGCTCCACAAAATTGCGCCAATCATTATTGCCAGAAAAAGCGTTCCGCTTATGGTTCTTGTTATAAAATTTTTCATTGGATGTAACAATTATGAATTATTGTCAATTTTCAAGTTCTATTAATTAAATCCCAGTTCTTCGAGACGCGCCATAGATTTTCGTTTTCCTAAAATTCTTTCAAGGTCTTCGGAAAAAATAACTTCTTTTTCAAGCAGCAGCTCGGCAACCTGTTGCAAACCTTCGGCATTTTGTGATAGAATTGTTTTTGCCGTTTGATATGCATCGTCTATAATTTTTTTTGCTTCCGTATCCAAAAGTTCGGCTGTTTTTTCGCTGTATGGCTTTCCGAACATCATGTCCTGTCCCGACGAATCATAATAACTCATGTTTCCGATTTTTTCGCTCATGCCGAAATAAGCAACCATAGCGTACGCCTGTTTTGTAACTTTTTCCAAATCGCTGATTGCACCTGTTGAAATCTTTTCGAAAGTAAGTTCTTCGCTTGCGCGTCCGCCGAGTGCAGATGCCATTTCGTCCATCATTTGTTGAGTTGTAGTTATTTGACGTTCTTCTGGCAAATACCATGCTGCGCCAAGCGAGCGTCCGCGCGGAATGATAGTAACTTTAAGCAGAGGATTTGCATATTCAAGCAACCAGCTTACCGTTGCGTGTCCAGCTTCGTGATAAGCGATAGTTCGTTTTTCGTCTTTTGAAATTATCTTGTTTTTCTTTTCAAGTCCTGCGATTATTCTGTCGATAGCATCAAGAAAGTCCTGACGGTCAACGGCTTTTTTGTTTTTACGCGCTGCTATCAATGCTGCTTCATTGCAAACGTTTGCAATATCTGCGCCTGAAAATCCGGGCGTTTGTTTTGCAAGAAAACTTATATCCAAACCATCAACAAGTTTTATTTCGCGAAGATGCACATAAAAAATTTCCTGACGTTCTTTTAATTCGGGCAAGTCAACATGAATTTGACGGTCGAAACGTCCTGCACGCATAAGCGCTTTGTCTAAAATATCGGCTCGGTTTGTTGCGGCAAGTATTATTACTCCGCTGTTTGTTCCGAAGCCGTCCATTTCGGTAAGCAACTGATTAAGCGTATTCTCGCGTTCATCATTTGATGACCAGCCAACGTTTTTTCCGCGAGCGCGACCGACAGCATCAATTTCATCAATAAAAACAATGCAGGGCGCTTTTTCTTTTGCCTGTTTGAATAAATCGCGAACACGCGATGCGCCAACTCCTACAAACATTTCAACAAAATCGCTTCCCGACATTGAAAAAAACGGAACGTTTGCTTCGCCTGCAACAGCCTTTGCAAGCAAGGTTTTTCCTGTTCCCGGAGGACCTACGAGTAATGCCCCTTTGGGAATTTTTCCGCCCAAAGCCGTATATTTTGCAGGATGTTTTAGAAAATCAACTATTTCTTTTATTTCTATTTTTGCTTCTTCCAAGCCTGCGACGTCGTTGAATGTTACTCGTTTCCCTGCTGAATTTTTATCAAACAGTTGGGCTTTTGACTTTCCTACGCTGAATATTCCGCCGCCTCCACCGCCGCCGGCGCCTTTGGTAATGCCGCGCATCATAAACATCCAAAACAGAATTATAAGCGATATTGGAATAATCCACGAAAGTATGCCGCCCCAAAAGTCGGACTGCTCTCTATAAGTCGGCTCTATGCGTTCTCCGACAGGAATGTTTTCCTGTGCTTCGCTAAACTTAACATCCGCTTTCCATTCCTTATCAATATTAAAATATAATTGAGGTGCGGAAAGTCGGTTTTGTTTTGTTTTTTCCTTATACGCATCTATGCCTTTTTGATTAAGATAAACATCAATCCTGTTGCGGTTTGTAATAACTTCGGCTTTTTCTATATACGCTTTTTTAAGCATTTCGCGAATCTCGCGCCATTCTGTTTCTTTTGAACCTCCGGAATCCGAGAAAAAATAAAATCCCATCAATACGGCAAAGGTTATAATCCAACCCCAGTAAGGATTGAAATTCTTTAATTTGTTATTTTTTGTTTCACTCATAATAAATGCTCCTGTTAAATTTCAATATGTTGTTTTATCTCGGCATCTGCCCATAAATCTTCAAGTCGGTAAAAATTACGCTGTTCCGTTTGAAAAATATGAATTACAACATCGCCGTAATCCAAAATAATCCAGAATGCGTTTTCAAAACCATTGCGTCTCCATATTTTTTCGTTCAGTTTTTCAAGTATTTTATCTTCGATATTGTCTGAAATTGCCGATACCTGAGTAGTAGAATCGGCATTGCATATAATAAAATATTTGCAAATAGAATTTTTTAATTTTGAAAAGTTTAGGCTGATAATATTTTGAGCCTTTTTTTCAAGCGCAGCGGCAATAGCAATTTCCAACAATTCTGCCGTGTTATCTGTGATTTTGGATTTTTTAATGACTTTTTTTTCCATTTAATTAATTAAAAATTTTGACAAAAGTACGATTTTTTTTTGACTGCATGGCAAAATATTTTTTGATTAATAAAACAGTATAAAATTTACCCTGTCGGCATGTCCCAAAAATTTGCAAATTATTGAAGTCTTTGGTAAAACAAAAATGCCAGACAGCGAAGGTTTTGTTCCTTTGCTCGTCATTGCGAGGGCAAAGCGCAATGAATTAACAACGTGTTTGTTTGGTTACGACAATACAAGATGTTAAAATCAACATATTTTTTTGAAATGTTTAATCGTTTACTCTGTGTTTTAAATTTTCAATTTTGTTGATTTTATAATTTGGGATAAAAAAATATGTGGTATAACTGAAATTATAATCTGCGGACTCGTGTCCGCGAGCCGCGTATTCAAACACGCGAGTCATGTGTTCAAACACGCGAGTCATGTGTTCAAACACGCGAGCCATGTGTTCAAACCCGCGAGCCGCGTATTCAAACCCGCGAGTCATGTGTTCAAACCCGCGAGTCATGTGTTCAAACACGCGAGTCATGTGTTCAAACACGCGAGTCATGTATTCAAACACGCGAGTGATATGTTCAAACACGCGAGATACGTATTCAACGACATTAGCCGAATATCCAAAAACGCAGGTATTAAATGAAATATAACATACAATATAAATCAAAAAACTATTTTAAAAATCCATTAAAATTCAAAATGATTGTTGGCTGACAATATCAAATTTGCAGAACAAAGCGCGAATGTCTCGGATTCAATATAAATTTTGTCATATATTTACTGTTTTCTTATAATTTTGATATATCTTTGCGCCTGACAAAATAAAATATAAGCTAATGATGATTAACAAATCAGAAGAAAAAACCAGTTATAAAACCTTATGGTACGGCGAAACGGAATCAACAAACGATTTGGCTCAAGCCGCTGTTGCCGCCAAAGAACCGCACGGTACGGTTTTTGCCGCCGACAATCAAACAAAAGGACGCGGACAGCGCAGTAATACGTGGGAAAGCGAACCTTCCAAAAATTTAACATTTTCAATCGTTCTGTATCCCGATTTTTTAAGAACAGACGAGCAGTTTTTGCTGTCCAAAGCAATATCTGTCGCCGTAGTTGATTTGTTGCGCGAATATGGCTTGTCGGCAAAGATAAAATGGCCTAATGATATTTATGTCGGCGATAAAAAAATTACAGGAATTTTAATTGAAAACAGTATTATCGAAAACCGTATAGCGTCTTCTATTATTGGAGTAGGGCTGAATGTTAATCAGCGTGTTTTTGTGTCGGATGCGCCAAATCCCACTTCTATTGCCATTGAACTTGATAAGGAATTTGACCGAAAAATAATGCTGGAGCGTTTACTCTTTCTATTTGAACAGTATTACAATATGCTTGCCGCAAACAATTATACAAAACTCGAAAATGATTATTTTACCAATCTTTATCATAATGACGGTTTTTACCTGTACACAAGCGGCGCAAACAAATTCAGAGCAAAAATAACAGGAATATCTAATATCGGAGAATTACTCCTTGAAACGACAAACGGCGACCGACAAAAATTCGGGTTTAAAGAAATCGCATTTGTAATTGGAGAATGATAATACAATACTTTCGATACGATAATTTGTTTTGTGATATTTATTTTTTTCGCTTATTTTGTGCATTATAAAAACAACTGATTATGAAAAAACTCGTTTTATTCTTTATTTTTACACAGGCATTTTGTTTGGTAAACGGTCAGCAAAAGCCGCAACATTTTAATGACAAAGCCGATATTTCCGCATACTTCGATACCGCCCGTCTGCACCGCATTGACGCCGCATATCAACGATTGATAGATGAAGGGATATTGCCAAACGCTGTAACTTTTGTTGCGCACAAGGGAAACATCGTTCATCACAGGGCTTTCGGCTGGCGCAATGTTGACAAAAGAATACCGTGTCAAAAAGATGATATTTTTCGCATGGCGTCGCAAACAAAAGCCATTGCAGTTGTTGCGCTTATGACACTTTTTGAAGAAGGTCGTTTTCAACTTGATGAAAACATAAAAAAATATATTCCCGAATTTGAAAATCCTCATGTTATAGAAACTTACAATCCTGTTGATACTACATATACAACACGTCCCGCAACACGCGATATTACCATTCGGCATTTGATTACGCATACATCGGGAATTTCGGCATACGATACACGGTTTTCGGCAATATGCCAAAAAAACGGAATACCTCCGCTAAACACAAAGGCTGATATTACTCTCGGCGAAGCCATACGGCGTCTGGCAAAAATTCCGATGGCTCACGACCCCGGCGAGAAATTCACCTACGGCTTGAGCGTTGATGTTTTAGGATATTTGATTGAAATAATTTCTGGCAAATCTGTTGATGTTTTTATAAAAGAACGTGTACTCGACCCGCTCGGCATGAATGATACCTATTTTTATTTACCGGAAAACAAAACGGACAGGCTTGTTACTCTTTATGAATATACCGGAAAAGGCGAACTGCGGCAAAGCGCTCATCCCGTTCATCAGACTTTTCCGTATGAAGGAGCAAAAAGATTTTTCAGCACGGGAGCCGGCTTGAATGGAACAATTGAAGATTATGCAAAGTTTTGTCAAATGATTTTGAATGATGGAGAATTTAACGGAGTACGTATTCTCGGACGCAAAACTCTTGAAATGATGCGCCATAACGGCGTAAGCGACCTTCGCGGCGAAATAGGTTTTGGCATGGCATGGGATGTTTTTCGCGAACAGTATGCGCATCGTTCGATAGTTTCGACAGGCTCGTCGCGCTGGGGTGGAATGTTTGGCACAGACTATATAATCGACCCGAAAGAAGAGTTAATCCTTCTGATTTATGTAAACGTAAGTCCCAATTTTTCAGGTATCGACCCCAAAACATTACTGCACAATGTAACTTATCAAGCATTAAAATAGAAATTAATCAGAAATTTTTATACTTTAATTATTTGACTGTATAATATAATGTTGAGTTTGGAAATAAACTTAAACATAAAAAATAAAGCCATCTTTTCAGGATGGCTTTACTGATAAAATAAACTCCATTACAATGACTTTTCGGCTAATATTTCTTTTAACCGACACATCACATTAATAATATGTTATTTGAATTAATAAATTACAGAAATATTAAAACGGGAGATCGTCATTATCGTCAGGTTCGGAAATTATTATGTCTTCCGCTTTTGTTTCTGTCGCCTGATTTTCTATAACATTATTCGCCCCGCCGTTATTATTATGGTTATTATTTTCGGGGCGACGTCCCAATAGCCGAACATTATCGGCAACTATTTCAGTAAGATATTTTTTATTTCCCGACTGGTCTTCCCAGTTTCGGGTACGCAAACGACCTTCAATAAACAACTGACTTCCTTTTCGCACATATTTTTCAATAAATTCGGCTAATTGACGCCAAAATACCACATTATGCCATTCGGTTTGTTCCTTTGTTTCGCCGTTTTTGTCTTTATAACGCTCGGTTGTAGCAACCGGCAGCGTTACAACCGACACCCCATTATCAAGGTGTCTTATTTCGGGATCTTTTCCCGCATTTCCGATAATCATTACTTTGTTTAGAGTCATAACTTGATTTTTTAATACATATAATATATAAATTCACTACGGCACAAAAGTACAAAAAAAATGTTAGCTTAAATAACTTAATCAATATATTTTTTATACATATCGCAATAATATGTACGCATAACGTTATTTATCAATATCTTATGACGCAATAAAATTTATGCGAATTATATAAAAAATTTAACATTTACCGATATTATCATATATTCATAATTAAATTCGACAAAAAAAAATTTTTCAGAAAATGTTTGTATTAGAAATAATTGTATTATATTTGCACTTTCAAAAGAATTAAACACTTAATTAATTTTAATATTTACAACTATGACAAAAGCAGATATTGTAAACGAAATCGCCAAAGTTACGGGCATTGAAAAAGTAACAGTACAAAAGACCATAGAATCTTTTATGGATAGTGTAAAATCATCGTTATCAAAAAACAAAAATGTTTATTTACGTGGTTTTGGTAGTTTTATTGTGAAGAAAAGAGCAGAAAAAACAGCTCGTAATATTTCAAAAAACACAACACTTATTGTACCCGAACATTTTATCCCTGCATTTAAGCCGGCAAAAACGTTTGTTACCAAAGTAAAATCAAGCGTTAAGAAATAAGATTAAACAGTAAAATCTGAATCGGAAATTATGCCAAGCGGAAAAAAAAGGAAGAGACATAAAATGTCAACACACAAACGTAAAAAACGTTTGCGCAAAAATCGACATAAGAAGAAGTAAAATTCGGTTCGATTTTTGAAGATGAAAATATTAAACCTGAAGAAATTTTCTTTGGGTTTGTATTTTATTTAAATAAAAAAACAGACAATAATACATACGCAAATGAGTGAAAATGCTATGGTAAATAACGAACTTGTTATTGATGTAGCGTCCTCTGAAATATCAATAGCTTTGCTTGAAGACAAGCGTCTTGTTGAGTTTTCAAAAGAAGTTAGTAATTCGCGTTTTCTTGTCGGCGATATTTATTATGGGCGAGTAAAAAAGATCTTACCTGCTCTTAATGCTGCATTTATCGATGTCGGTCATGAGAAGGATGCTTTTATCCATTATCTTGACCTTGGCGCTAATTTTAATACACTGATGAATTTTGTGAAAGATACTACAAATTCTAAACACAAAACAGTCAATTTCAAAAAAATAAGGCGCGGTTCGATATTGGATAAAGAAGGCAAAATTCAGGATGTTCTTGTACAGGGACAAAATATTGTTGTACAAATTGTGAAAGAACCGATTTCAACAAAAGGTCCACGCTTAACATCCGAAATATCGCTTGCCGGAAGAAATATGGTGCTTATTCCATTTACGAATAAAATATCCATTTCTCAAAAAGTAAGCGAGCCGGAAGAAAAAAAACGATTGCGGAACTTGATAGAAAGCATTATACCTCCCAACTATGGAGTAATTGTTCGTACAGCCGCCGAAGGCAAACGTGCCGCCGTACTTGATGGAGAAATAAAAATGCTTATTCAACGCTGGGAATCGTGTTACGAAAAACTTGCTTCGGGAATTTCTCCGCCGCAACTATTGGTAAATGAAGTAAACAGGACGACTGCTATCATACGCGACATATTAAATGTGTCGTTTAATAACATTTACGTCAACGACCTTAATGTTTTTAACGAAATAAGAGAACTTATTTCGACAATACTGCCGGGAAGAGAAAGAATAGTGAAATATTATGAAGGTAATGTTCCTATTTTCGACCAGTTCGGCATAAGTAAACAAATAAAGGGAACTTTCGGACGCGTTGTTCCCCTGAAAAAAGGAATTTATTTGGTCGTTGAGCGAACCGAGGCTCTGCATGTAATTGATGTAAACAGCGGAGCGCGTCATAAAACTGAAAACGATCAAGAGACAAGCGCTCTTGAAGTAAATCTCACTGCCGCCGAAGAAATCGTGCATCAAATTAGACTGCGCGACCTTGGTGGAATTATTATTATCGACTTCATTGATATGTATAATCAGGAAAATCGCCAGTTGCTTTACGAAAAAATGTGCGCTCTGCTTGAAAACGACAGAGCCAAACACAGCGTATTGCCGCTTACCAAATTCGGACTGATGCAAATAACACGACAACGCACCCGTCCCGAAATGCGAATAAAAACAGATGAAATATGTCCTGCATGTTCAGGCTCAGGACATGTTGCTCCGACAATTTTACTTGAAGACCAAATCGAAAATCAATTAGCCTATTATAAAAATGAAACGGGCATGAAAAGCGTTATTTTGAAAACTCATCCATATATTGCTGCATATTTGCGGAAAGGATTTCCTTCGTTACGCACAAAATGGGCGGCAAGATATAAATGTTTGATAAAGTTAGAAGCTGTAAATTCATTCTCGTTTCTCGAATATCAGTTTTTCAATAGCAAAGGCGAAAGAATAGACCACTGATTATATCAGTAAAAAATTTAGAAAATCAACAGAGCTGGCACAAATCGTCTCTGTTTTTTATTTGTATTCAAACAAAATTCAAGACAATAACTTCTTTGGAAAATGATTTATAAATGCTGTTTTTCTTCGTCATTTGCGAGGCGTAGCAATCCAGTGAATTAATAGATTGCTTCGTCATTCGCTTTGCTCATTCCTCGCAATGACGTTCTTGTTTTTCCTTTCCACCTCGCAATGACGTTCTTACTATTCATTTTTCACAGCGCTAATGTTTTTAATTGTACATACATACTAATCTGTAACTGTCAGAATTATAATCTTGCGTAACATTATTGATTAGTTATTGCACGTAAACAGTTTTTCTTACATCTGCATGTAATTCGGGAATTTTATGTACATTTGTTGCATGCTTTTTAAAGAAATAACAGGACAGTACGAACTTAAACAACAACTGATACAGACAGTAAAAGACAAACGTATCAGCCATGCGCAACTTTTTGTCGGAACGGAAGGCAGTGGAAATTTGGCGCTTGCCATAGCCTATGCTCAATATATATCCTGCCAAAACAAACAGGATGACGACTCGTGCGGATGTTGCAAATCATGTATAAAATTTCAAAAACTTGTGCATCCTGATTTGCATTTTGCTTTTCCTGTGAATACGACAAGTAAGGTTAAAAAAGATGCTACAAGCGACCATTTTATTACCGAGTGGCGCAAGTTGATTATTGATTTTCCTTATTTTAGCGAATTTATGTGGTACGAATATATAGGCATTGAAAAACAAGGTCATATTGACAAATCAGATGCCGAAATTATTCAACAAAAAATGAATTTTAAACCTTTTGAAGCCGATTATAAATTCATGATTATGTGGTTGCCCGAACGGATGAATACAACCGCAGCAAACAAACTTTTGAAATTAATAGAAGAACCGCCCGAAAATACGCTTTTTCTGCTTGTTTCAAAAAATATCGACCAGATAATAAAAACAATACTTTCGCGTACGCAATTGATAAGAGTTCCGCCTGTTGACGAAGAGTCCATGCAAAAGATGCTCGCTGCAAAATACGACTTATCGCCAAATGAAACGCAGGTATTGACGCGGCTTTCGGCAGGAGATGTATTGAAAGCAATAAAAATTTACAGCCGACATGAAACCGAACAGGATTTTTTAGACAATTTTAAATCGATGATGCGTTTTGCATACGAATATAAATTTGTAGAATTGCTTGACTGGGCGGAAGAAATGGCTCAACTTGGACGTGAACAGCAAAAAAGTTTTCTGTACTTTTCTCAACAAATGATTCGAGATAATTTTATTATGAACCTGAAAATGCAAAATATTGTTTATGCAACCGAGAAGGAAAAAGACTTTTTTCTGAAATTTTCACAATTTATTACGCCGCAAAACATAGAAAGCATTTATTCGGCTGTAAACCTTGCGCTGTCTCATATTGAGCATAACGGAAATCAAAAAATAATATTCAGCGACCTCGCAATAAAACTTACTCAATTAATCAGAAAAGCATAATTTTTGTAACTTCGCAAAATTTTAATTTTAAAAATGAAGGAAAAAGAAAAAAATATAGAATACCATTTAAGAGGATGCAAAATTTGCTGTAAAGAACATGGCGAATGTAAAGCCTGTGTCAATACAAGCGGACAAAAATTTTCCACAATCGACTGGCTTAACGGAATCAACGGCAAAGACGACCGCAAGATTGTTGAAGTCCAATTTAAAAATACTCGCAAAAATTTCTATATAAACGAATATGACATCAGCCTTAGAAAAGGCGACATAGTTGCCGTTGAAGCAATATCGGGACATGATATTGGAATTGTTTCGCTGTGCGGTAATTTAGTAAAACGTCAAATGAAAAAACGCGGAATAGATGCATCACGTTATGAATTTAAAAAAATTTACCGCAAGGCACGAGCCAGCGATATTGAAAAATGGCAGGATGCAATTTCACTCGAACATACTACAATGATAAAGTCGAGGCAACTTGCCGCACAACTTAATTTAAGCATGAAAATAGGCGATGTAGAATATCAGGGCGACAAAACAAAAGCAATATTCTATTATATTGCCGATGAACGTGTTGATTTTCGCGAATTGATAAAAATATTTGCCGAAAACTTTCACATTCGTATTGAAATGAAACAGATAGGAGCGCGTCAGGAAGCAGGACTTATCGGAGGCATAGGTCCATGCGGACGCGAACTCTGCTGCGCACAGTGGCTTGGTTCTTTTATTTCGGTTACAACAGGAGCGGCACGCTATCAGGAACTGTCGCCGAATCCGCAGAAGCTTGCCGGACAATGCTGTAAGCTTAAATGCTGTTTAAATTACGAACTGGGAACATATATGGAAGCAGCCAGAGATATTCCGAAAATCACTGCGCCGCTTGAACTTGTTGATGGCAAAGCATATCATATCAAAACAGATGTATTGAAAAAAATAATGTATTTTTCGCAAAGTAACGACAATACAGGTGCGGCGGCTATCGGCTTGTCGGTTGACCGTGTAAAAAAACTGCTGGAACTTAACAGGCGTGGAATAAAAATAGAAAAACTTGAAGAAACAAAAGCATTACATACGCAACAAATCGTAACTCACGTTATAGGAGAAGACAGCATAACACGATTTGACAATAAGGGAAATAACAGTAAAAACACTCAACAAAACAATAACAAAGCAACCGAACAGACAGACAATGTGCAGGAAATCAAAACAAACAAATCATCCCGAAAAAGGAAATTCAAAAGATGGAAATCGAAATCTCAAAAAGAAAATTAAGATGATGAAAAGTAAATTATTCGGTATTTTGTGCATGATTATTTTGTTTGCATCATGTACCGACAGTAGTATTTATCGACAAAGCAAAGCAATAGCAGACGAAGGTTGGAACAAAGACAGCGCTGTGCGGTTTATTGTGCCTGTCGCCGATACGGTCAATGAATTTGATATTTATATAAACATACGAAATAAAAACGATTATCCGTATCAAAATCTTTATTTGTTTGTAGAAACAACATCTTCGCGCGGAATATCAATCGCCGATACGATAAATTTACCTGTTGCTGATGATTACGGAAAATGGACGGGCAAAAGCATTTCTCGCATTTGGGAAAACCGTTTTTTATTCAGAAAAAATATCAAGTTTGCAAATTCAGGACAATACACATTTGAGATACGGCAAGGCATGCGCCATGACATTCTAAACGGAATAAGCGATGTCGGAATTGAGATAAATCCTGAAGAATAATTACTTTAATATTTCATCAGTAAAAAATATATGAAAGAAACTGCAAATACAATACATCCAAAATTAAAACATTATCTTTACTGATTACACGACATACGCGGAAGTACAATTGTTAATTGTCTGATAACGGACATTTTCATGGTTTGTATAATCGTAAGAAATATTTAAATTAATTTTTCGCATGTATTAAATTTACTAATTTTGCAGAATATGATTAAATATAAATTTATGTATTCGTTTGATTCAAAATTGCGTGTAAGATATTACGAAACAGATAAAATGGGTGTTGTACATCACTCAAATTATGTGCGTTATTATGAATATGCACGTACGGAAATGATGTTGCATCTCGGATTTTCGTACGGAACAATGGAAAAAGAAGGTGTGATGATGCCTGTAATTTCGGTATCAAGCAAATATATCAAACCTGCTTATTATGAAGATGAACTTGTAATTCGCGTTACATTGAAAGATTTGCCTACTGCAAAAATGAATTTCTTTTATGAAATATTCAACAAAGACGGGGAATTGATAAATACAGGCGAAACCGTTTTATCGTTTACAAATATGGAAACAAACCGTCCGTGTCGTCCTCCGCAGCGTTTGATAAACATACTTGAAAAAATAATATAATGCTAACCAAAACCTGTTATTAACATCCAATACAACTGCAAATGATTATCCCGACATTCGACAATATAATTTCTGTTTTACTTGTAATATATTCATTAATCGCATTTTGTGTTGCAATATATATTATATACAAGCACAAGGATTCGGTGAAAACGGTGTCGTGGCTGATTTTGCTGTTCATGTTACCGCTTGTTGGGCTTATTCTTTACTTTTTTTTCGGACAAAATTATCGCAAGAAAAAACTGTTCGGACGCAAAGCTATGTATGATACCAAATTTATTGACAATATCAGTTCGCGGCAGGCGGGATTGCTGAAACGAAACAAACTTTTTGATTCCAAATCGGAACTCAACAATTATAAAAATACAATAACGCTTTTGCTTAACAACAGCAAATCAATACTTACAGAATACAACAGCACAGTGCTGTATTATGACGGCGCAAGTATGATCTCGGCTCTTAAACAGGCGCTGCTTGATGCAAAAGATTCAATACATTTTCAATTTTACATTATCGAACGCGGAAAAACTTATAATGAAATACGTGATATTTTGATTAAAAAAGCAAAAGAAGGCGTTTCCGTTCGTATAATATATGATGACTTCGGAAGTTGGGCATTGAAAAAGAAAGATGTAAAAACATTTACGAAAAACGGAATAGAAATGTTTGCATTCGGTAAAGTTCGCTTTCATAAACTTACAAACAAAAGCAATTTCAGAAATCATCGCAAGATTGTTGTTATTGATGGAAAAACGGGCTTTGTCGGCGGAATGAACATTGCCGACCGTTATGTTTTCGGAAACGAATATTTTCAATGGTGGCGCGATACTCACATGCGCATAAGAGGCGAAGTTGTGAATGTGCTGCAAATGATTTTTCTTGTTGACTGGTTTTTTGTCAGCAAGCAGCAGATTCTTATTGACCACGAGCGTTATTTCCCGAAATCGGTAATTGATGAAAAATGTCATATCCAGATAGCGGCATCAGGACCTGACAGCGACTGGGCAAGCATTATGCAAACGTATTTTTATGCAATATCATCTGCAAAAAAGCATATATATATAACCACGCCGTATTTCATGCCGAATGAAAGCGTGTTGACCGCAATAAAAGTCGCTGCGCTCAGCGGAGTGGATGTCCGTATTATTTTGCCCGGAAAATCGGATTCAAAAATCGTATATTGGGCAACGCTTGCCTACGTTCAGGATTTGCTTGAAGCGGGCGTAAAAGTTTATCTTTACAGCAAACGCGCATTTAATCATGCAAAAACAATCTCTATTGATGGCGAATTTTCTTCAATCGGTTCGGTGAATATGGATAATCGCAGTTTTGAATACAATTTTGAGATAACGGCTATAGTTTATGACAAGTCAATAGCGGCAAGTCTCGAAAATCAGTTCAGATACGATTGCAGCAAAAGTTCGCAGGTTACATTAAAAATGTGGAATCGCCGTTCGTTCTGGAAAAATCTTGCATGCAGCATTGCACGATTATTTTCACCGCTTTTATAAACCGTAATATTAAATCACTTTATCAACTTTTATCAAAACAGTCCGAGTTGTTTGAGGCAAACCAAAGCAATGATAATCGGAGCAACGTATTTGGTTAAGAAAACAAATACCGAAAATAATCCGAATTTCAGTGTTCCGTTATTTGTAAGTTCATTTTTCAATACTTTTTTATTTACAAACCAGCCGACAAAAATACATATAAACATTCCTCCGATGGGCAGCATTAGATTTGCGGTTACAAAATCAAGCAAATCGAATATCGTAGCGCCGAAAATCTTAAAATGTGAAAGAACTCCAAACGACAGCGAGCAGATTACGCCAAGCACAAACCCGCACGACGAAACTATTGTTGCCGCTTTGAACCGCGACATTTTGTGCTGTTCGTGCAAGTATGCCGTTGCAACTTCATGCAGCGAAATGATGGATGTAAGAGCCGCTATTGCCAGCAGCATGAAAAATATAAATGCCCACAGGCTGCCGAACGGCATTTGTTGAAATATGTTGGGAAGAGTTACAAATACCAGCGTAGGTCCCTGAGATGGAGATATTCCGAAGCTTGCAACTGCCGGAAATATTATAACTCCCGCCAAAATTGCGACTAATGTGTCAAGCGTTACTACCGAAACCGTAGTACGCGGCATGTTTATTGATTTTTTGAAATATGAGGCGTAAGTTATCATGCATCCCATACCTACGCTTACCGAGAAAAAGGCTTGTCCAAGTGCGCTCAGCACTACGGTTGATGTGATTTTGTCGAAATCCGGAGTAAAAAAGAATTTTAATCCCTCAACTGCATTCGGCAACATTAACGAGCGAACGCATAATATTGTCAATATCACAAACAGCACGGGCATCATTATTTTTGATGCGCGTTCGATACCTTTTTTTACTCCCGACAGCACAACAGCATGTACGATTAATGTAAAAACCAGAACCCACAAAACAGGACGAAAGGCATCGGAGGTGAAGTTGCCGAAATTTTCGGTAAACTCTGCCACAGAACCCGCATTAAGATTGCCTGCCGCCGACTGATACATATATTCCAGTGTCCAGCCGGAAATAACAGAATAAAATCCGAAAATAAGAAAGGCGGCAACTACGCCGTTATAACCGAGAATTTTCCATGCGGTATTTTTGGGTGCAAGCGTCTTAAACGCTCCGACAGAATCTTTCTGCGAGGCTCTGCCAATAAAAAATTCGGCAAGCATAACAACCGTGCCGAGTATCAGTACGCAGAAGATATAAACAATAAGAAAGGCGCCGCCGCCGTGTTCGCCTGCTTCGCAGGGAAATCTCCAAATATTTCCAAGACCTACCGCACTGCCGACAGCAGCCATAAGCAAACCGAGTTTGCTGTTGAACGTTGCTCTTTGTTTCATAATGTTTTTGATATTTGATTATTGATTAATATTTCTGTCAAATCATTTATTTGCACTTCGTTTTGCTCGCCTGTAATCATGTTTTTCAGCGAAACGCTGCCGTTGTTCAGTTCATTTTCGCCGACTATTGCAACAAACTCGATATTATTGGCATCGGCATACGACAGTTGTTTTTTCAGTTTTGACTGTTCGGGGTAAATTTCTGCATTTATGCCTGCTTTTCGCAATTTTTGCAGAACAGGCAAACAGTAATTCAATTCGTTTTTGCCGAAAGTTACAAATAGAAGCTGTGTTTTGCCTGCCGTGTTTTCGGGGAAAAGATTAAGTTGATTAAGAACATCATAAATTCTGTCTGCGCCGAATGAAATTCCAACTCCCGACACTCCTTCCATTCCAAATACTCCCGTAAGGTTATCATAACGACCGCCGCCTGCGATGCTTCCTATTTCCATATCAAGCGCTTTTACTTCGATAATTGCGCCTGTGTAATAATTCAGTCCTCGCGCAAGCGTCAAATCAAGTTCGATTTCGGATTGTATGGGAACGGTTTTAAGATATTCAAAAATGGTTTCGATTTCATTTATACCCTTCAGCCCTGTTTGGGAATCAGACAGAATGTTTTTTAATGCAGACAGTTTTTCGGCATTTGTTCCTTTCAACTGCAAAACGGGTTGCAGTTTATTTATTGCTTCCGCAGAGATATTTTTTTCTTCAAGTTCTTTTTTTACGTTATCAAGACCGATTTTATCAAACTTGTCGATAGCAACCGTAATGTCGGTAATTCGTTGCGGTTCGCCGATAAATTCCGCTATGCCGCTTAATATTTTTCTGTTGTTAAGTTTGATGGAAATATTTATTTTGAGGCGTCCGAAAATATCATCAACTATTTGAATCAGCTCAAATTCATTTATCAGCGAATTGCTGCCAATCATATCAACATCACACTGATAAAACTCGCGATAGCGTCCTTTTTGCGGTCGGTCGGCTCGCCACACAGGTTGAATTTGAAACCGTTTGAACGGAAATGTAATTTTATCGCGATTTTGTACTACAAAGCGGGCAAAGGGTACGGTAAGGTCATAGCGCAATCCCTTTTCGGATATTGTATTTGCAAGTTTTACGCTGTTTGTTTGCAGCAGTTCATCAGCGGAAACAGCAGACATAAAGTCGCCGGAATTTAATATTTTGAATAAAAGTTTATCGCCTTCGTCTCCGTATTTTCCGAGAAGCGTACTGAGATTTTCCATTGCGGGAGTCTCAATTTGCTTAAATCCGTAAATGTAAAATACCTTGCGAACGGTATCAAAAATATAGTTGCGTTTAGACATTTCATCAGGCGAAAAATCGCGCGTTCCTTTGGGTATAGACGGTTTCTGCATTGTTATTCTGTTTAATTATAATTCTATTGAATGTGCGTATAACATTTTGTTATGCGTTTCGTTAAATAATTTTACAAAGATATAAAAAAGCATTGATTATTTAATAATTTGTTTTTGATGATTTTTAAATAAAGATTTAATATCTTACTGTTAAATCGGTATATTTTAACATTTGCAATCGCAAGCAGGCATAATGAAGCAACCGCTGTTGCCGTTGCGTGTCATATTATCGCACCCGCAGCAAATATTATCGCACCCGCAACAAATATTATCGAATACGCGGCTCGCGGACACGAGTACGCGGCTCGCGGACATGAGAACATCACTCGCGGACACGAGTACGTCATTCGCGGACACGAGTACGCCACTCACGGACACGAGTACGCCACTCGCGGATTTGAGTACGCCACTCGCGGATTTGAATACGCGGCTCGCGGATTTGAATACGCGGCTCTGTTTTTTTTATTTTTTACATTGATATGTGCAGCCGATACATTGCGACAGTTCGCCTTTCAGGCGTTTTTCAACCATATCTGCAATGCTGTCGCGTAATGATTCTGCGCTTATTTTGCTTATAATGTCGTAAGCAAATCCGAATAACTGCAACAGTTGCGCCTGCCTGTATTCCATTCCGCGCGAGCGCATATAAAATAAAGCCTCTTCGTCAAGCCTTCCGACAGTAACGCCGTGGCTGCATTTTACATCATCAGCATATATTTCAAGCTGCGGACGTGTAAACATTCGCGATGCATCGGAGAGCAGGATATTGTTGTTTGCCTGAAACGCTGCGGTTTTGTCGGCATGCGGGCTTACGTGTATTTTGCCTTTGAAAATACCTGTTGCCATGTCATCGAGTATTCCTTTGAAAAGTTCATTGCTTGTACAGTGCGGCGAGGCGTGATTTACAGCGGTGTAATTGGCAACATATTGCGACCTGTCAGCCAGAAACAGCCCGAAAGTATGATTTTCGCAATGTTCGCCGGCAAGCGTTGTTTCCATATTATTACAAACCACTCCTCCGTTAAGGGTAATTGTGTTATCGGTATAAACGCTGCCGTTTTCCTGCTTTACATGCGTAAACGAAAAATGACAGGAATTATTATGTTCGTTTTGCAGCCTTACAACTTCAAGGCGTGCATTGTTTGCGACAAATGTTTCGTTTATGCAGTTTGCAAGAAATTTGCTGTCGGAAAAAGTGTTGTTGCAAATCAAAATATTTGCCTTCGCATTAGGCTCGACAATAAAAAGATTTCTATACTGAACCATAGAATTGCTTTCGCCAAGCAGTATGTTTGTGATTTGGACGGGCTTGTCAAGAATGGCATTTTGCGGCAGGAAAACAAAAACTCCGTCCTGTGCAAATGCGGTATTCATTGCAACCAGCCCTTCGTTTTTACCGTCAGCGATTTGGTTGTAATATTTTTTAAATATTTCGGGATATTTGACAGATGCTTCGGCTAAACTTCCGTAAATAACTCCGTTATCAAGAACCGTCAATTTTTCATTTTTGTCGGTATAAAATCCGTTTTGCAGAAATATTTTGTAAGAAATTAAATCGTAAATATCGCAAATAAACATGTCATTGTCTGTTTGAAAAGCGTTCGGGACAAAATATTTTTCATAATCATACGAAAATATGTTTTGAATATCAAAATGCTTGTATTTGTCGTTTTCACGATTGTAAATTCCGTTGATATTGAAATTTTCTATTGCTTTTTTTCGTGCGCCGTTCATTGCTTCACCAGCATTTGCGCAAATTAAGTCCATATTTAAAAGATATGGATTTATAAAAGCATTTACAGGATTTTTGTATTTCAATTTAGCCGTATCAACATTGTTTGTCATAATTGCATATTTTTCCGTAAAACATCAAAAGTCAGCAGGTTTGATTATAATTTTTTCGCCAGCCGAATGAGCAGAAAATTCAGGCGCATACATACACTGAATTGTTGCAATTCCTGTTGAAAACTCGCCTGCGCTGTTTGCCGTCAATTCATATTCAAAAACATAAGTTCCTTTTTTAAGATAATAAATAAAGAAGTTGGAAGACGCATCTTTTGTGCTTTCGTAATACCACATTCCGTCCTGATATTTTGCCTGCGAAATAACGTTTATCGGCTCCAACCCCGATGCACGCATATCTTTCAAATGCACGTATTCATAATCTCTGTCGGCACGCAATTCTATTCTTACTTTGATTTTATCGCCAACCTTTATTGCGTTGTTTTCGTCAATACGATTTAATTTTGCGCCGCTGTCGGTATGTTTTTCGATAAAATATTCGCGTTTGATTTTCAGTTCCGTATCGGCAGAAGTTATTTTGTCAAGATTTTCAAAATACTGCCAGTAAGCCGCTCCCCATGCTATTGTTGCGTTAGGATTTGTTACGTTTATTTTTCCGAAATCATTTTTTATTTCATCGCTGCGCCAGGATGTTTTTACATATCCCGTTGCTGTTTCGCTTTTTTGCAGGTCGTCATTTTTCAACTGCTCCAAAGGATAATTATTAAGTTTTACCTGCAAAGGGAGATTGTCGGTTGTGATATTGTCGTTTTGTATGAGCAGCGCATAACACGCATCGGAAGTTGCTTTTGTTGTTTCCCAGTTGTTTGTATGTTTGTTTCGCAGCAGCCAGATTTTCATTTCATCGATTTCCTTTTTATTATTGCCGATTTCGGTAAATGTTTCTATCAGCAGCGATTGAGTTTCAATCGGCGACTGATACCAAAAATAACCTCTGCTGTTTTCCGCCCAGTACATTCCCATTTCTTCCGAAACCTGAGCGCGCTCTTTCAACGAATTGACAATTTTTTGCGCAAGTTCGCCTTTTCCCAGCCTGTACGCAGTAAGCGCAATCAAAGCCTGCTGATAAATTCCTCTGTCAAACGGATTTCTGTCAATGCGATTAAAGAAATAATCAAAAGCCGTTTTTTCCTTTTGCGACATGTCGGCAGTGCCTTTAAAACTGCGCAAATACAGGTAATGTAAAATAATTTCGGAAACTTCATATTTAGACATTTCGGCTTTATTTTTCAACAAATACTCATAATCCAAAAGCATTTTACCGTCAAGATATTTTATTGCCGCATTGCTTATTTTATCAACATCGCTTATATAAATATCGGCGACAGCATTAAGTTTTTTCAAGCGCTGCAAACCTATTGCGATGTGCTGAGTAATATATCGCGATTCACACATTCCGCCGAACCACGGGAATGCTCCGTTTCCCATTTGATTATGTTTTAATTTGTTTAAAGTTGATTTCTGTTCATTTTGCATTTTGTTTAAATCAAACAGCAACGCAATACGTTTTTTATTTTCCGATTCATCTTTTGCTTCGCGCAGCCAGGGCGTTTCTTCTATCAGGATATTTTTTAATTCCTGATTTTTTTCGAGATTTGAAATCAATTCTTTTGAATCTTTCATTTTCCATAAATCAAATGTACGCCTGATTTGCGGGAATTTATCAATAATAACCGAAGACAGCGAATTTGCATAAAACCTGCTGAATATCTGTTCCGAACACTCGTACGGATATTCCATCATGTAAGGCATTGCCTGCACTGCATACCAAACGGGATTTGAAGTAAATTCGAGAGTGTAGCCGTAGTTTTTCAGCGTTGGAGATATATTGTTGATTAATTTTTCAAATTTGAAATCCCTGCTTTGATTTGCACGAACGGTAAACGGCAAACTTTCGGTAACAAGCATTGAATTTGGTAAAACAGGAATGGTTTTTTCTTCGCCATCGCTGTGTTTGTCGGTAGTTGCAAGCAGGCGATAAGTTATCGCTTCAATATTTGAGGGAATATTCAAATTCCATTTCACTGCCGTGCTTTGATTTGAATTAACTTCAAAATTTTGCTCGATTGCGTCAGTAATACTTATCGGCTGCATCGTAAACGCATCAAACAGTAATAACTGCGCCTTGCCTTTCAGGCTGTTTTCGGTTATGTTATTGATTTTTGCGCTAAATTCGATATTGTCGCCATTGCGGAAAAAACGCGGCGCATTTGCCGAAATCGCAACTTCTTTTTGCGTAACGGCATATTCGGTAATTTTTCCTGTTTCAAGACTTTTAGTGTGAGCAAGCCCAAGCAGTTTCCAGCGCGTCAGACTTTCGGGAATAACAAAATCAATAATTATTTCTCCGTTTTCATCGGTTCGCAGTTCGGGATAAAAGAACGCCGTTTCATTGAAGTTTGTGCGAAGTTCAACATTTTTATAATCTTCTTCCATTTCAAACACAGTATCCATATCAGCTGCTATTCCAGCAACTTCTCCTTCAAGTAATTCACCTAACCTTGCTACTCCTCTTATTGCTACTTTCTTTACCATCGAATAAGCGGCAACAACATTTTCTTCAAGCATGTTAGCATCTGACGACAGAACAATGCTCAATACATCATCATGTACGACTACTTCCTGTGTTATATATCCTACGTGAGAAAATACGAGTACATCTCCTTTTTTTGCAGAAATTTCAAACTCTCCGCTCTCATCGGTAAGCGTTCCGAATGTCGGATTATTTTTTAAATAAACCGAAACGTAAGGCAGCAATTCATAATGTTCATCAACAACAATGCCTGCTATTTTTCCTTTTTTTTCGGTTATTTTATTTATGTTTTTTATATAGTTTGCATGTCGTTTGATGTAGTCGGATGTTATCAGTCGTTCGTATTTTATATTTGGAAAAAAGGAATTTACATAAATATTATAAATATTCAGCGAATATGTCAAACCGTGAACATTTGATACGTGCCAGTCACTGTAATAATAGTTCAATGGCGAGCTTGTTCCAAAATTTTTATTCCAGTCGTGCATTGCAAAAGCATCCAGCGAAGCATCGTAAAGAGTTGCAACCATTTCTGCCATTGCCTTTTCGTTGTTTGGATATTTTATACGTAATTTCCACTGTTCTTTTTCGCCGGGCTGCAGTTTGTCGCGGAAAGTAACAAGCGAAATATCAAGGTCTCTTTTGTCTTCGCGAGGCTTTACCGTATGCTTGGATGTATAAACTCTGTTGTTGAAAATACTTACAAACGACACCAAAAATTCCTCGTTGTTTTTTGTTTCGGGAATTTTGATTTTTATGTTTTCAGACGTTTTTCCTGCTGTAATTATGTTTTTTGATTCAATTAAATCATTTCGATATGTAATATCATAATGAACATACATATTATCGCCGATTCCGCCAACAAAAAATTCAATTTCCTTTTCTGTCTGTTTGCCTTTTTTGCCCCAGTTTTTCATATCTGTAAAAGAGTCGGGACTTTGCAGTTGCATGTACATTTTTGTTTCTGTTGTGATGTTTTCGGGATTTTTTGCCGTAATATCAATTCTGTACGATGCGTTTCCGTATTGTTTCAATTCGTCAAGATTGATTTTTTTTGTGTTATTTGTATTGAACGAAAGAGTTTTTACAAGTCCTGTTTCTTCAAATTTTTCGATTTCATCTTCGTCTTCATAAACATCGTAAGGGAAAAGTTTTTTATATTCTTCATACGACATAACATGTTTGTCGGGTTTGTCCCAAAGTCGTTTGCGCAAAAGTTTTTCAGGTTGTTTAAGACTGTATATTTTTACGGTAATATCGGCTTCCGTCTGATTGCCGTTCAAATTTTTTGTAAACAGATTAAACGAAAGACTGTCGTTGATATTTGCAGTTTCGGGAATATCGGCTTCGATAATAAGCGGTTTTTTGCCGATTCGCAAACCGTATTCAGCCTTGCGCGTTTCGCCGTTATTGTCGGTAACATCAAACGAAACGATATAAACGGCAATTTGCATGTCATTTTCTATTTCGCTGTCATCGGCAAAAAATTCTATATTGAAATTTCCATTTTCGTCTGTTGTCGTTTCTCCGCTTCCAACAGTTTTAGTGCGACTGTTATAATGATAATTCCACCAGCGATACGGAAATTCTATTTTTTGAGTAATACTGTATGAAACTTTTGCATTGTCAATACTGTAGCCTGCATAAGATTTTGCAATGCCCGAAACATGCACGGTTTCATTGAATTTATAATTTTTTTCGGCAGGGTTTACAGTTACTTCAAAAGTCGGGCGTTTATATTCTTCTACATAAAAACCAATTTCTCCATAATCACTTTGTATTGTAAATCTTCCACCCAAAACAGATTGAGGCAAAACAAAACTTCCGTTGAATGTTCCGTATTCATTGCTTACAACATCAATACTTGCGAGTTCTTCGTCATTAGTGTCATTCAAAGTAACTTCTTCTTTTTCGCCAACTGCGATAGAATATTTATTGTCTTTATAATCCAATATAATTCCTTTAAAATATACTGTTTGTCCGGGACGGTAAATTGCTCTGTCAAGGAAAAATTTTGTTATTATATCATCATCATCCTTAAAATTAAATGCTGAATATCTGTTTAACGATATTGGAGAATTTATTTCAATCAAAGAATTAGATTTGTCGGTAACAGTAACAATATTTCCGTAATTAACCGAAACGGCATTTTTTATACTTCCCTGACTGTCGCTTGTGTATTCGTTTTTAAGTTTCATGTTGCTGTCAAAAATCCTGAATTTTGCATTTTGCAAAGGTTTGCCTGTCATGCGGTCTGCAAGATAAATTTCATTGGTATTTGTATTTAGATTTCTATAAACATAAGAAATTGACGATAACTGAAATATTGCACATTCGATAATTTTTTCGGATGCATTGAAAAAGTCTGGAGAACTGCTCGCAACAAGAATAAATACTGACTGCCCCGAAGGATTAAAATCACAGGCAATTTCGGTAGTATGTGTTTTGTGGTCGTTTGCCGTCGGCATCTTTACTTGCCATTCTTTTACAGGCAATGCGTTCTTTTCGATAAATTTTTCCTTGTCGGTTTCAAGCCGCCCGCTCATAGTGAGCATTGTAATTTGATGTTCTGTCGGCACGCTGTAAATACGAAAATAGACAGTATCAACATCTTTATATTTTACAAGCGCCTTTACAGGCTGCAACGGAATATTAATCCTTTCAACGTTTAAATTTATTGATGGATATTTTACATATTTGATATAGCGTTCAAACGTATTTTTTTGTTTTTCGCCGATATTTTTCTGCCGTATGGCTGTTTCGCATATTGCTACGGCTTTTGTTTCTTCGCCGTTTTCTTTGTACATTTTTGCGAGCATGTAACTTGCTTCAAACCAGATGTTGTTTTTTTCGCTGCTGTCAACAAATTTTTGCAGATTGGACATTACCAGCGTTTTTTTGTTTTGCAGGGTGGAATTGTTCAGCAAAAAACTAAACCGTTCAAGAGTAATATTGCCAACTGCGATAATATTTTTCTGTTGCAGATGAAATTTTGTAAGCTGTTGCAGTATGTTAAGTGCAAACAGAAGGTTTGAAGCCGAATCGCTGCCTGTTATTTGCATTTTTGCAAACTGTTCGGCATCGCAGGTAAACAGATTTTCATCGTTTGGTAAAAAAACGTCTTTGGGGCTGGTTATCCGTGTTTCGCTGTTTCCTAATATCTGTATTGCGCGGTGTGCAATAAAATCGTACAGCGTTGGGCGATATTCTCTTGTTTCTTTGTTTTCAATTAAAATATCATTAATGTAATCTAATTTTATTTTGCCCAAAGCATTGCTGTTTGTGAGCGAACGTTTAAAGGCATCGCTACATTCGTCCAAAATTCTGTTCAGGCTCCATGTTGTAACATCGCTGTTGGATTTGTCATCGTTCACATCGGTACGGTTGTAATATCTCCATCTGTTTTGTTGGAAATAATTGAAAATAGCTTCGCCAAGCAGTGAATTTATCAGCGCTTTGGCAACATCCGATTTGGCTTTTCCTAAATCGGCGTAAAGTGCATTTATTTTGGCAACATTAACATTTTCGTCTGTATATTGTTGACATGCCAAACGATAAATTATGACTTTTACAAGCTGAACATCATTGCCGTTTTTTAACGACTGTGCGTATATTACGTTCAGTTTTTCTATTGCCGTTTTGTATAAGCCGTTGGCAAAAAGAGTATCAATTTCAGTCCATTTTTTATCGTTTGTCTGTGCGTTTGCACAATAAACTGTTATAAAAACCGTTGTTAAGAGTGTAAGTATTCGTTTCATAATTGATTTATTTTAATTAGTTATGTTTTATTCTTTTGCATCCATGTTTGCGGAATCATCAATTTTCAGCCAGTCATAACCTTTTTCTTCGAGTTCCAAAGCAAGTTCTTTTCCTGCTGTTTTCACTATCTTTCCGTTATATAAAACATGAATAATGTCAGGCACAATATAATTCAACAAACGCTGATAATGAGTAATTACTATTGTTGAAGTATCGGGGCGTTTTAGCATATTTACTCCGTTTGCAACAATTCGCAGAGCGTCAATATCAAGTCCCGAGTCGGTTTCATCAAGTATTGAAAGTTTAGGTTCGAGCATAGCCATTTGAAATATTTCGTTTCGTTTTTTCTCGCCGCCGGAAAAGCCTTCGTTAACCGAACGGCTTGTAAGTTTGGAATCAATTTCGACCAAAGCCATTTTTTCGCGCATCAGTTTCAAAAATTCGGATGCGGAAAGCGGTTCAAGTCCTTTATATTTGCGATGTTCGTTAAGAGCGGCTTTCATGAAATTTACATTGCTTACGCCCGGAATCTCAACAGGATATTGAAAACTTAAAAACAAGCCTTTGTGCGAACGTTCTTCCGGCGACATTGCCAGCAAATCATCACCGTTGAACAACACTTCGCCATCGGTAACTTCGTAGCCGGGTTTGCCTGTGAGTATAGCGGCAAGCGTGCTTTTTCCTGAACCGTTCGGTCCCATTATTGCATGTATTTCGCCTGCATTTATCAATAAATTTACGCCTTTCAGAATTTCCTTTCCGCCGATTGAGGCGTGAAGATTTTTTATTTGCAGCATTTTATATATCTGTTTAACTGTTAAAAAATAAAAGCGGGTATGATGAATAAATTTTCCCTAACTGTTATGTGTCTGTTTTATTGTACCAAACATAACATTGTTGATACAAAAGTAATAAAAAATAATAAAGTAAATACAAATATAAAAATATCAGTATCAAAAACGCAAATTATTGACAGTATCTGTTATTTTTTCATCAAATTGATTTTGCGGCAAGTCTTTATTTTACAGCAATCAGCAGGATATTTGGTATTTTATTTTTCGGATTGGCTGCGATTACTTTACCCGTCATTGCGAGCGTTAGCGAAGCAGCAACAAGTACGTCATTGCGAACCCGTCAGGGTGAAGCAATCCAGTATTAACAAAAGCGTCTGGATTGGCTAACGTCGAACTGCGCTGCGCTTCGGTTGCTTCACCGCTACGCTAACGCTCTCAATGACGACAATGGTTGCGGCGTTCTTCGCAATGACACACAAAAACAACATTTATA
>JAIRRX010000009.1 GCA_031255755.1 Prevotellaceae bacterium
TTTTTTATTTTATTTCAAAATTGATTTTAAATGAGACAGGTATATTGTATATTTCATTTTGTTTGGAATAAAATCTAAACTCATGAGTAAATTCCATATAGTATTTGTCTTTGGATAAATTATCTCTATGAAGACTTTCATAATAACATGATAGGTTATCACTCCACCCTTCACGGCTGTCACTCCATGGAACAATTATTTCATAATTGCTGTTTTCTCCGTAAAAAGGGAATGTGTCAAATCTATCTGTGCCAAATCCGGATTTACAGGGATACCCAATTGTGTCATTCTGTTGAGAAATAACGCGACAAAAACCATTATTGATTAAATAAGCTAAAAAATCTCCGCTGACTTTTATTTCTCTGCCTGCACTGAGATTGGTGCACTTAAAGTAAAAACTAAAATTTTCACCTTCGTTGAATACTGTTGAGGGATTGCTCGCTTCGTTCAACAGGCAGGCTACAAGCCTGCGCGAGCGGGAAAATGTGGCAATATCATTCTAAGTTTAATGTCGTTAATACCATGTCTGTATAAACCCTATCTGTATATCCATCCTGATTACACGAATGATACATTGTGCCGTCATAATGTACTTTTTGCCCATCTTGCGCAATATCCCACGTTCTGGCAAAATCGGACAAATTACAGATATAACATTGAAATAAGATACCGGAATGGGCGTATAATACAGCGCTATTTGTTTTTGTATCATATAATATTACGCTATTATCTGATTGGTGCATTTTTTCACTATACTGCTCTTCCGATAAATCCTTAAATAAAATTGCTTCGCCGTTAAACAGTTCAGTAGCGAAATCAATTTTCTCTTTTTCGCACTCACAAGGTTTATCTGACATATTATCTTCTTTATTATTGTCTTCATTTTCTTTCCCGCAGGAAATCATCATTCCCGCCAAAAGCAGCAACATGGCTGTTATTTTTAAAAATTGTGTTTTCATGGTAGTTCTTTTATTTATTAAATCTGAGTTTTGGATAAGAATGGCCCGTCAGGGTATTCATATATGAAACCTCTACGAGGTTTTGGTTGTGATTTGATGCATTTTTCTATTGATACGGATGCCCTATCGGGCAAGATTGCCGAATAATAACAGTTTAAAATCAGGCTTATCCAAAACTCAGCTAAAGTAATTTTATCTCTTAGCTTTCTTTATTTTTCCCGTTGCGCTTGCCTTTTTCCTGTGCCAGGATATTGCGGAAGCGTTCCGAAATAACGTTGAGTTCCGAGATAAATTTATCGTAGCCCGTTTCGCCGTTCACCAGCACAAGGGCTTCAACCTGGCTGATCATCGCGCGGAAAGCGGCGTCGGTCGCCTTTCGGGCTGGCCTCATCCGCAGTGTGGTGCGCGAGGCCGCCTCGGCATACCGTTCCTGCATCAGCGTTTTGAAGGTAGCATTTTCCGTATCGAGTTGCACAAGCCAGTCGCCGAGCGCTAAAGCCGCGATGTCCGCCGGATATGCGCTCATTTTCAGTTCGCGCAGCAAATCGTCAATAGCGGCGGTTTCGGCGTCGAGCGTACGGGTGACGATGTTGCCATAGTGCGCAACAATATTTTCGACGCGGGCGGCGGCTGCGCGCTTATCGGCGTTGAAATGCCGTGTGGCCGATTTCACAGCATCGGTAAAACCGCGGTAAATGGTGTCGCGCACGATATCCTGTTTTTCGATTTCGGCGGTCAGTTCGCTTTTCAGCACAATGTCGAGCGCTGCAATTTCGTCATTATAAGCCGTTTTGTAACTGTTATACTGCGGCACAATGTTCAACTTTTCGGGTGCGTAGATGTCGAAAAGTGCGTCCACATCAGTGTGATACGCTACATGCACTTCATTACGCAAACTTTCATAAGGGAAACGTACAATTTTTGATTTCATATTCTTTAATTAATTAAATTGTGAATACTACATGTTAAATAATTTAGGATTGCCGGAATGTTCCGGCCGTATAATTTTGCCCTCGGAGAAGGTTGCAAGCCCTGCTGCAAGCCGGATTTAGCCTTTGGGAAAGGTTGCAAGCCCTGCTGCAAGGGTGATTTAGTACTCGGGGAAGGATGCAAGCCTTGCTGCATGCCGGATTTAGTCTTTGGGAAAGGATGCAAGCCCTGCTGCATGTCGGATTTAGTCCTCGGGAAAGGATGCAAGCCTTGCTGCAAGGGTGATTTTGTACTCGGGGAAGGGTGCAAGCCCTGCTGCAAGGCCATTCGACGTACCGCTATATATGTTGGTTTAATAAACGCTGCTGCTGCGAAGATACGGTGTAACGCATCTATACGGGTGAAGATTGTACTGTATGTCGGGCACGGCAGCATCATTGAAAAAAGATTTTAACGAAGATAATGAAACTTTTCGGAATGTATAACATTATTTTTCATTTTATGACAGAAATTTTCAGTTTTTCCAAAGGATTTGCCTGTTGACGCTTTCGCCATCCATGATGATATGCGCGAAATACATTCCCCCCCGCTGGCGCGGATATTCATCCGTGCCTTGCTTGAAAAGCAATCAGTTACTCAAACTATTCAAAGAAATTTCATTGCTCGTTCCGGCCAACACACAGGCTACAAGCCTGCGCGAGCGGGGCAAATAAATTTGAAGTAATAGTTACCAATGATAAAATTAAAATAATTCGTTTCATAATTTTGTTTTATTCTAATATTAATGATGTTAATTCCAAATCGAAAAATACATAAGTCGCAGGATTTATTCCATGATCTCTTGATGGCTCAAAAACTTTTCCACTAATAACAACAGATAATTCATCATTGGAAATTATCAATTCGCTTACGTAGTTCGAAAAGTTACATATTTCATATTTAATTACTATAGAGCCTGTTATAATATATAAAATTGCTATGCCGTCTTTTTCATAAATAAAGGACGATTTGTTATATTGGTAGATATTTTCGGGCAATTCTTTAATAATATGTGTTTCCATATTATGAATGTCTAATTCCGCTCGTCGTTCGGTTTGCAGATTACAAACAGAAGTTTCTCTTTCTTCGTTTTCTTTCCCGCAGGAAATCATCATTCCCGCCAAAAGCAGCGACATAGCTGTTATTTTAAAAAAATTTGTTTTCATATTTGATGTTTTTTTGTTGAATATTTAGAAAGGTAATTATTTGTTCGATAAATAGTCGGAATTATATTCGCTCCCGTATGCTTCGGGAGCCTTTGCTTTATGCAGTCTCCGGCAAGTTTTATGTCGGCTTTCATGGCTTCTTTAAGTTTATTTTTTATTCAAAAATATAAATATTATTTAACAATATAATGAAAATTATGTTATTTTTTTTGATTATCAGTACTTTTCCTTATTTTTAAACGAGTAGGAGATTGAAAAATTCATCTCCTTTTTGCATAATGGTTAAACTGCTGCCGTCGGGTTGGTTTATTTCTATCGGATAGGGACAAGCCGGTACTGCCCATAGT
>JAIRRX010000022.1 GCA_031255755.1 Prevotellaceae bacterium
TTCGGCAATCTTATATAAATGATTTTTTGGACGTCATTGCGAGCGTCAGCGAAGCAATCCAGTCATTAATAGTATCTGGTTTGCTTCGGCGTTCCCCTGTGAGAAAAGAACAATAAGCAAACCCCAGCCTCCACAACAGTGAGGGCTGGGGTTTGTGTAGTGCAGTTAAAGAATAATTTCTATTTTACGGCTATGGTTTCAATTTCCACAAGAGCGCCAAGCGGCAAATTTGCCACTTCAAAGGCAGCGCGTGCCGGCGGGTTAGTTGTGTAGAATTGGGCATAAACTTCGTTCATTGCCGCAAAATCATTAATATTATCAAGCAAAACCGTAGATTTCACAACATTATCTATTGTATATCCTGCGGCGGCAAGTATTGCCTCAATGTTTTTCAAGCACTGTGCGGTTTGTTCTCTTATGCCTCCGTCAACAAATTTGGATGTTTCGGGATTCACAGGTAACTGTCCCGAAATATAAAGCGTTCCGTTTGCTTCTACTGCCTGACTGTACGCACCAACGGCTTTGGGTGCATTTGTTGTTGAAATTATCTTTTTCATATTTTTATTTAAAACCTTTACAGAGAATTTTTTATTCTTTTTTCTATTTCTATAACATGCTGTTTATACGTTTTATCGGTTTCGTATAAATCTTCTACTGTTTTGCACGAATGTAGTACTGTGGCATGATCTTTACCGCCCACTTCGGCGCCAATTTGAGCAAGTGAATGTTTTGTAAGATTGCGAGCAAAAAACATTGCTATCTGTCGCGCCTGTACAATTTCGCGTTTACGCACTTTGGAATATATTGCGTCTAACGATAATCCGAAATAGTCGCAAACAGTGCGTTTTATTTTGTCTATGGATATTTCACGTTTTGAAGAATTCACCAAACGGTCAATAATGTTCATTGCCATTTCAACTGTTATCACTTTTTTCGATTTGGTTGTATTAAATACCGATTCTGCGTGTAACGATGTAAATACGCCTTCAAGTTCGCGAATGTTTGTTGTTACTTTGCTTGCTATATACTCTACAATTTCATCCGACATTTCGATGCCGTCATTATATATTCTTTTTTTGAGAATTGCTTTGCGAGTTTCAAAATCAGGAGCTTGCAGCTCGGCAGTAAGTCCCCATTTGAATCTTGTCAACAGCCGTTCGGTTAATCCAGATAAATCCACAGGCGACCTGTCGGATGTAAGTATCAACTGTTTACCCGACTGGTGCAGATGATTGAAGATTTGAAAAAATGCATTTTGAGTTCCTTCTCTGCCCGCAAATTCATGTATATCATCTATAATAAGAACATCTATCATTTGATAAAAATTCAGAAAATCAATCAGTTTATTTCTATATATTTGAGCGTCCACGTATTGATTTTGAAATAAACTTGCTGTAATATACAGCACTATTTTTTCAGGAAATTTTTGCTTTATTTCCAAACCTATTGCCTGTATCAAATGGGTTTTCCCCAGCCCTGAACCTCCAAAAACAAACATAGGGTTGAACGTTCCTTTACCCGGATTTTCGGCAATAGCCAAACCTGCGGAACGCGCAAAACGGTTGCAGTCACTTTCAACAAAATTGCTGAATGTTTTGTCGGGGTTAAGTTGCGGGTCAATTTCCATTTGTTGCAATCCGGGAATAATAAACGGATTTAGTTGTGTTGTATTTTCATTAGGAAACGGTACAGGCGGATTTTTTACATGAATACCCGGATTTGTAGGATATGTTACTGACGATACTTTATTTATCACCTGAACGTGATATTGAAGTTCAGCATTTTTTCCCAAGACAGCACGCAAAGCAAAACTGAGCAAATCGATATAATTTGCTTCCAAATATTCGTAAAAATATGGAGAAGGAACAGAAATAGTAAGCATATAACCTTTAATGTCTTTTGCTACGCATGGTTTAAACCATGTATCGTAAGCAGAATCATTTGGCAGGTTATCTTTAATGATTTTCAAGCACTTATTCCAAGCGTCCGTACAAGTTAAAGCTTTCTTTTCCATAATTGTCTGTAGAGTTTTATCTTTTTATTTTAAATGTATGTGTTATCTTTTTAAACGGACAACAAAGTTCATTAAAAAAAATCTTTTTTCAAAATTTTTTTCTAAAAAAAAATATTTATTTTTTTAATTGTCTTATTTTCTGATACAAAAAAAACCTGCAAGACAAACGGCTTAAAATCAGGGCTATACAAGAAACATATTTGATATATAGATTGTTACAATGTTAAATTTTTCTCGAAAAAAACTCAATTTTTCAATTTCCAATGATGATATTTTGTATTTCAAAAAAAACGACATTCTTCGAGACGGTATTAATTTACAATAATAAAACCTTTATTTGCCATTTTGTCGGTTATTTTATAATTCAAATATTCACGGCTTCATCGCAAGCAAGTGCGGCGGCTTCCATAATTGCCTCGCTTATTGTAGGATGCGGATGAATAGATTTTATAATATCATGTGCTTTAACGTCAATATTTATAGCGGTTACAATTCCTGCAATTATTTCCGTAACATTAGCACCGATACAATGCGCTCCAAGAAGTTTATCGGTTTGATTATCAAATATTAATTTTATAAATCCATCACGTTCTCCTATTGCTGCCGCCTTGCCCGAAGCTGTAAACGGAAATTTTCCTGTTTTTATTTTATAACCTTCTGCAACAGCGCGTTTTTCGGTTAATCCAACCGATGCTATTTCGGGCGAAGTATAAATACAAGCAGGAATATTGTTATAGTTTACAGGTTTTACATCCTTGCCTGCAATTTTTTCTACGCATGTAATTGCTTCAGCCGAAGCAACATGAGCCAAAGCAGGAGTTGCAATAACATCGCCAATGGCATAAATATTTTTAATATTTGTTTGATAATATTTGTCTGTTTTTATTTTTCCTCTGTCAATTTCTATGCCGATTTTTTCAAGATTCAAATCTTCTATATTCGGCGTAATTCCTACCGCCGATAAAACTGTTTCTACTTCTACATTTTCAATTCCTTTTTTCGTTTTTATACTTACATTGCAGACATCGCCGCTTGTATCAACATTTTCAACTGATGAATCTGTCATTATTTTTATTCCGTTTTTACGAAAAGAACGGTTTAATTGCATCGAAACATCATCATCTTCGTTAGGTACGATTGCAGGAAGAAATTCGACCAGCGTAACCTGAGTTCCGATTGTGTTGTAAAAATATGCAAGTTCGCTGCCGATTGCTCCCGACCCGATAATCAGCATGGATTTCGGCTGTTTTGCAAGCGTTAACGCCTGACGGTATCCTATTATCTTTTTTCCGTCAATGGCGGCATTGGCAAGTGAACGCGAACGCGCTCCCGTAGCAATGATTATGCGCTTTGCAGAAAATTTATGTTTTTCGTTATTATTGTCAACTTCAATCGTATTAGTTGTGCAAAACGAAGCAAAACCGTTGATTACATCAACATTATTTTTTTTGAGAAGGAATTCTATTCCCTTACTCATTGTTGAAGATATATTGCGGCTTCGCAAAATAATTTTTTCAAAATCCATCTGTGCATTACACGAAATTCCGTAATCGGCAGCATGTTTGGTATAATTCAAAACCTGAGCGCTTTTGAGCAAGGCTTTTGTTGGAATACATCCCCAATTCAAGCATATTCCGCCGAGCAATTCTTTTTCAACAACGGCAACTTTCATTCCAAGTTTAGATGCGCGAAGCGCTGCAACATATCCGCCCGGTCCGCTTCCAATAACTATCAAATCATAATCAGTATTCATATTGTATCATGTTTTTAAAAATTAAAACTTATTACACTGCAAAATTAGTTTTTTTATTCATAATAATAGCAGTTTTGATTGATAATTGACAGTTAACGATTGAATGATTTAAAAGTTACAAATCAGCAAATAAAAAATTATCAATTAGTTTAAAAATATTTGTTTGATTACAAATGCTGAACAGGCAATAAAATACGCTGCAAATTAGCGAGTTCAAAAACATTTTAATCGCAAAGTCGTCCAACCTGTCAATTTGTTTTTATTATAAAATAATCTTTTTTGCCTTTTTGTATCAGGATATATTTTTTGTTTAACAAATCATTTGAAGATACCGTTTTTTCGACATTGTCAACTTTTTGTTTATTAAGGCTTAATCCGCCGCCTGTAATAAGTTTGCGTAATTCGCTTTTCGATTGAAAAATATTTGTAACCGTTGTAAGTAATTCAACTATATTGATTTGTTCATTTAATATTTCATGTGATATTTTGTATTGAGGAACTCCTTCAAAAACCGATAAAAACATTTCTTCGTCGAGTTTGGCAAGTGATTCGGAAGTTGATTTTCCGAATAAAATCTGCGATGCTTCAACGGCGGCGGCATAGTCGCTTTCGGAGTGAACCATGCAGGTTACTTCTTTTGCCAAACGTTTTTGCAAGGTTCGCAAGTGCGGCATGGCATCCTGTTCTTCAATAAGTTTGTCTATTTCATCTTTATCAATGGACGTAAAAATTTTGATATATCGTTTTGCATCCTCGTCGCTTACATTTAACCAGAACTGATAGAATTTGTATGGCGAAGTATAATGTGCATCGAGCCAGATATTTCCGCTTTCGGTTTTGCCAAATTTTCCGCCATCGGCTTTGGTTATAAGCGGACATGTGATAGCAAAGGCTTCTCCGCCTGTTGTTCTGCGAATGAGTTCTGTTCCTGTTGTGATGTTTCCCCACTGGTCGCTGCCGCCCATTTGCAGTTTGCAATTTTTGTGCGTATTCAAAAACAGAAAATCATAAGCCTGCAAAAGTTGATATGTAAATTCGGTAAACGACAGCCCGTCTCGAGCTTCTCCGTTAAGACGTTTTTTTACCGAATCCTTTGACATCATGTAATTTACTGTGATATGTTTTCCAACATCTCTAACAAAGTCAAGAAAGGAAAAATTTTTCATCCAGTCATAATTATTCGCTATTTCGGCAGCATTTTGAGAATCGCTTTCAAAGTCAAGAAATTTTGCAAGTTGCTTTTTGATTGCATCCTGATTATGCTGCAAAGTTTTTTCATCGAGCAGATTGCGTTCGGTTGATTTTCCCGAAGGGTCGCCAATCATTCCGGTAGCGCCGCCTATAACTGCGACAGGTTTGTGTCCGCAACGCTGAAAATGACGCAACATCATTATACCGCAAAGATGACCTATATGCAATGAATCGGCTGTCGGGTCAATCCCCAGATAAGCCGTTGTCATTTCTTTGTTCAACTGTTCTTCGGTGCCGGGTGTGATATCCTGAATCATGCCGCGCCATTTCAATTCTTCTACAAAATTCATCTGATTATTATTCATGTAAATTTATTTGACAAAGGTATGATAAAAAACGAAAACCTTATATTTCATAGTATAACATTATTAATTGGCATCCATGTTTTATGGCAGGATGTTTTTTAGCAAACTGCAAAAATTTATGCCTTAAATATTAAAATGATTTTGCTATTGCTATAAAATCATCGGCATTAAGAGAAGCGCCGCCAATCAGACCGCCATCAACATCCGATTGTGAAAAAATTTCTTTTGCGTTGCTCGGTTTACAACTTCCGCCGTAAAGTATAGATGTGTTTTCTGCTTTTTTTCCGAATTTTTCCAGTAAAACATTTCGTATATATGCGTGTATTTCCTGAGCCTGTTCGGAAGTTGCCGTTTTGCCTGTACCGATTGCCCATACAGGTTCGTAGGCGATAATTATTTTTTCAAAATCATTTTCATCAACATTAAAAATCACTTCTTCGATTTGTTTCTTCACAACTTCAAAATGACGGTTCTTTTCGCGCTCATCAAGATTTTCACCGATGCAGAATATAGGCGATATGCCGTTTGCAAGCGCAAGTTTAATTTTTTTCAAAAGAACTTCGCTTGATTCTTTATAATATTCGCGCCTTTCGGAATGTCCGATAATTGCATATTCAACGCCTGCATCGGCAAGCATTTTTGCCGAAACTTCACCTGTATATGCGCCTTGTGCTTCGTCTGCACAATTTTGCGATGACAAACCAATTTCGCTTCCCTTAATTTTTTCGCCTACACTTAAAATATGTGTAAATGGCGGCGCAACAATAAGTTTTACATTGGATAAATCTTTTGATTTTTCAACTATTTCGGAAACTAATTTTACCCCTTCGCTTACGGTGGTATTCATTTTCCAGTTTCCCGCTACAATATTCATTCTCATTTTATTTGTATTTTTTATATTTTATTTTGGTCGCAAAGATAATAAAATCAATTAGAATTGCGAACAACAATACGTGTTTCTTATCAACGCAAAAAATTTTGATACGTATTCGTTCATCATTGCGAACATTAACAAATCAGTTCTATATTATTTGTTGTTTTTTATGCGGATTAACTTTGTTGAATTGATAGTATTTTTGTTTATTTATTATAATGGCAAACAAATATTTGCCGTAGCCTTTCAGTTTGTAAACAATGACTTATGAGATATTTTATAAAATTAGAAACAGTTTTTGTCATGCAATAAAATAAATATTTTCCAAATATATGATTTGTACATCATAAATTATTTTTACCTTTGCAATCCTAAAAAATATGATTTTTTGTAAAATAAATTGAAAATATAAATAAAATGGCTGTATTAGAGCAAATTAGAACAAAAGCAGGTTGGTTGATTCTGATTATTATCAGTATCGCTCTTCTTTCATTTATTATTGACCCGACATCGTTGAAAACGGTTAGCGATATGTTTTCGTCGGAAAATAATGTTGGAAAAATAAACGGTGTTACAATTTCATATCAGGATTATGCGCATCGAATGGAATATTACAATCGAGTAGATCAAATACTTTATCAGGGTCAACAGATAGAAGGACTGGCAGAAAGAGCAAAGGAAAACGCATGGTTTGCATTTATCAATAAAAATATTTTTGAAAAAGAATATGCTAAAATCGGCGTGGATATTTCGGATGTCGAACTTATAGATTTGGCAAAAGGCAATAATCTTTCGCCGATTATCATGAATCTTTTTGCCGACCCAGCCACAGGGCAACCGAACTGGGAAAATCTTAACTTTTTCTGGGCAAATGCAGATGGCAATCTCGACAGGCAATTACTTATAGGCTATCTTGAAGATGAAATAATAAAAAATCGAAAAATTGAAAAATACAGCGCATTAATCAGCAAATCGGAATATATCAACAGTTTGCAACTGAAAAGCGGAGTTGCCGACCGTTCAGTAAATTTTGAATTTAATTATGTAGTGCAAAACTACGGCAGCGAACGCGACAGTTCAATCGTTGTAACCGACAGTGAAATAACACAATATTACAACGAAAATAAAAATCATTACGAACAAACCGAATCGCGCGATGTCGAATATGTTGTTTTTTCTATTCTTCCATCCGAAGAAGATTTTATAAGTGCAAAAGAAAAAATGGATTTAACCGCAGCTAATTTTGCAGTAACAACAGACGTATGGCAATATGCTATGGCAAATTCGGATGTAACGCCATCTACGAAATACTATAAAAAAGATGAACTGGAAAGAATAAGCCCGGACCTTGCGGAATTTGCATTTTCGGCAACAAAAGAAGATATGCTTCCCGTTTATCTTGATAATTATTCATACAAAACAGCACGCATAAGCGATATACAAAATCTGCCCGATTCTGTTCGCGCCCGTCATATTCTTATTCGCTATGAGCAAACACAGGAAAGTTACGATGCGGCAAAATACAAAGCCGACAGTTTGTTTAATATGGTAAAGTTAAACCCTGAACTGTTTCCTGTTGTGGCGATGACAAACAGCGCAGATGCTGCTCAAACAGGCGGCGACCTCGGCTGGTTTCAGGATGGAACAATGGTTCAGCCTTTTAATGACTCATGCTTCTTTCAGCCTGTTGGAAAAATAATGCAAGTTGAAACTCAATTCGGATTTCATATCCTGCAAGTAACCGAACGCGGAAAAGAAACAAAAAAAGTACAGCTTGCGACTATCGAACGTGAAATTATGCCCGGTAAGGTTACAGAAAACAGCATTTATACTATGGCTAATGATGTAGTAATTTCAAGCGGCAAACAATATGACAAACTTATTGAATATTTACAGGAAAAAGGTATTGAACTGAAAAAAGAAAACCAGATGCAGCGTTCGGCAACACGCATAGCAACTTATGATGATGCCCGCGATTTGGTACGTTGGGTTTATAATGCCAAAGTAAACGATGTTTCGGATGTAATCGAAATTGATAACAGACAGCAACTCGTAATTGCCGCTGTTGTAAAAATAAAGGAAGATGGTTTTTCTCCGCTTCAAGATGAAAAAGCAGGAATAGAAGCAATACTCAGACAGGAAAAAGAACGTCAGGCGGCAGCCGACAAAATGAAACAGGCAATGAACGAAGCAAGCACACTCGAAGAACTTGCAACCAAACTTGGCGTTGAAGTTACGCCATCGGTTGAAGGTACAAATTTCGGTTCGATGTATATTGCAGGCTTGGGCATTGAACCCAAACTGGCGGCAGCATTGAGCGGAAGCGAAGAAAACAGACTCTACGGACCTGTTATCGGAGATATGGGAGTATATGCTTATACCGTTACGGCAAAAAGAGTTGACGAAGGTTATACCGATGAACTTGAAAGAGACCGTCTTGTAAGAGCATCGGCAAGCAAGTCGTTTTATAATATGCTTATAAAAGCCGCAAAAGTAAAAGACCTGCGCCCAAACTTTTTCTAATTAATATAAGGTGTGAATCTTTAAGAACGGGAATATAACAGTCCCGTTCTTTTATTTTATAATCAATACCTTTCAAAAATCCGTATTCATAACTTTCAGACTCTGTTTTTTTGCTGAAATTTTTAATGATGCAGATTAAATGATTATTTTAGTCGTCCAATATCCTGTTCATTTCATAATGATGGTTTTTGGGGACTGAATTTAACTTACCAAAACGGAATTTGGAGACCTCTACAAGTCACTTGGAGACCTCTACAAGTCATTTGGAGACCTCTACAAGTCATTTGGAGACCTCTACAAGTCGTTTGGAGACCTCTACAAGTCACTTGGAGACCTCTACAAGTCACTTGGAGACCTCTACAAGTCATTTGGAGACCTCTACAAGTCGCTTTCAATTATCCTGAATTAGCAGTTGCATGTCAACAAATATTTCAGTATAAAACAAATTATATTTCACAAACATGTAAATTATCAATCAAACTTAATAATCTTATCAGTAAATTTTATTTTTAAAATATCAAGTTGTTATCAAATCAAAAAAATAATGTACATTTGTCAAAACAAACAGTAAAACAATAAAAATAATGAAACGGAAACAATTAATTTTCACACTGGTTTTTACAGGTATTCTGATGGCTGCCTGTGGACAAAACAACGAAAACAAAAATGTAGTAACAGGCGCCGAACAAACCGAAAAATATTTGCCTTTACTTGAAGGTAAAAAAGTAGGCGTAATGGGAAATCAAACATCTATTGTCGGCGAAAAGCATTTGGTAGATGTTCTGCTTGAAAACGGCGTTGATTTGCAATTTGTATTTGCTCTCGAACACGGATTTCGCGGAACTGTTGAACGCGGCGAAGCTATATCTAATGAAATTGACGCCAAAACGGGCTTGCCGATATACAAACTTTACAAAGGCAACGACAAGGCTGATTCTATTGTAAATGCGGTAGATATTTTGATTTTTGACATACAGGATGTCGGCGCCCGCTTTTATACTTATGTTGCAGGTATGCACCGACTGATGCAACTATGCGCTGATAACGGCAAACCGCTTATTATATTTGACCGCCCCAACCCCAACGGCGAGCAGGTTGATGGTCCCGTAAGAAAAGATGACAGATTTAAAAGCGATATAAGTTTTCATAAAGTAGCAATGGTACACGGCTTGACCATAGGCGAACTTGCTCAAATGATTAACGGCGAGGGCTGGCTTGACAACGGCGTACAATGCGATCTTACCGTTATTACATTACAAAACTATACGCACAGCACTCCTTATGAACTGCCTGTCGTACCTTCGCCAAGCCTGACAAATCAGTTATCGGTTCGGCTTTTTCCGCTGCTGTGTCTGTTTGAAGCAACGGATTTCAGCATCGGCAGAGGAACAGACTTTCCTTTTCAGGCAGTCGGCTACCCCGATACGCTGTTCGGCGAGTTCACATTTACGCCCGGCACGCGCGTAGGCATGTCAAATTATGTTGAGCAAAAAGGTAATCTGTGCTACGGTATTGACTTACGTGAATTAAATCCGAAAGACATAAAATTTTCATTAAAATATGTTCTTGATTTCTACAAAAAATCACAGCAGATAGAAGGTTTCAATTTCTTTACCCGTCCAGACTTTTTTAATAAACTTGCAGGAAATGCCGAATTGCAGGAACAGATAAAAAACGGACTCAGCGAAGAAGAAATACGCGCTTCATGGAAAGAAGAACTTGCAGACTACAAAATAATGCGAAAAAAATATCTTTTATACGAAGATTTTGAATAAAGCCAAGCATAATTTTATAATTTTGCACAACGACAATTAATAAAATAATTTTTATGAATTTGAAATTAAGACTTACAATTACGCAGTTCCTCGAATTTTTTATTTGGGGTTCGTGGCTTATTTCGTTTGGCAATTACATGGCAAGCATGGATATGGGAGGAAATATCGGCACGCTGTTTGCTACAGCCGGCATTGCTTCGTTTATAATGCCAACGGTTGTCGGAATTATTGCCGACCGCTGGATTAATTCCGAAAGGTTGCTTGGAATACTGCATCTGTTGGGAGCGGTTTGTCTTTTCATGGCATCAAAAGCAGGCGAAGGGAATTTTGATTATCTTTATTTGTGCATGTTTTTGAATGCTCTGGTGTTTATGCCAACTATCGGGTTGAGTTATTCCGTTTGTTACAGTGTAATGGCTGCCAATAAAATGGATACCGTCAAGGATTTTCCGCCGATTCGCGTTTGGGGAACGGTAGGCTTTATCATTGCCATGTGGATAGTCAACCTTGCAGGATGGGGAACAAGTTCAAATCAACTGTTGCTTGCAAGCGGCGCGGCTCTTTTTCTTGGTTTGTATTCGTTTACTTTGCCGCCTTCGCCTCCTACAAAAGCACAAAAAGGCAGTTCTCTTATTTCCACATTAGGATTGGACGCTCTGGTTTTGTTGAAAGAAAAGAAGATGGCGGTTTTCTTTTTATTTGCCGTTTTGCTTGGCGTTTGCCTGCAAATTACAAACTCGTACGGAAGTACGTTTATAGACAGTTTTTCTATTGATTTTCCAGAGTCGTTTGCGGTAAAATACAATAATATATTTTTGTCGATTTCGCAGATAGCGGAAGCGCTGTTTATTCTGGCAATACCGTTTTTTATGCGTAAATTCGGAATTAAAATTGTGATGTTAATGAGTTTCGGAGCGTGGATTTTGCGTTTCGGGCTGTTTGGCATCGGCGATCCGGGAAACGGCATGATTTGGTTGACGCTGTCAATGATTATTTATGGAATGGCTTTTGATTTCTTTAATATTTCGGGGTCTCTGTTTATCGAAAAGGAAACGCCATCGAAATTCCGCGCCAGCGCACAGGGCATGCTTATGATGGTAACAAACGGGCTGGGCGCTATTATCGGTAATTACGGAGCGCAGGCTGTTATCAATCATTTTACGGACAACAATGTAACAGACTGGTCGGCGGCATGGTTTATATTTGCTGCGTATGCGCTTGTAATAGGATGTTTGTTTGCGATATTCTTCAAGTACAGGCAGTCGCCGAAAAAGGCATAATTTTTAAATCATATACACTAACACCGCAAGCTTGTTAATCTCAGGTTTGCGGTTTTTTTTGTCTTGTTAGTTATTTCAAAGCATATATTTTCCTGATAAGCCTGTTATTTAAATTTTGGGAAACATTTTTTTCACGTTTATGGTTGTTTGCGTTGCAACAGTTGCCATGTCTATGTTTTTTATTTCAGCAATTTTTTTTGCAACAAGAATAAGATTTGCGCTTTCGTTGCGTTTTCCTCTGAACGGCGCAGGCGTCAAGTACGGAGAATCTGTTTCGAGAACAATTTCATCCATCGACATTTTTTCTACAACCGAACTCATTCCAGAATTTTTGAATGTTATAATTCCTCCTAATCCGAACAGAAAATTTCCGTATGATTTTATTTTTTCGTAATCTGAAACCGTTCCCGAAAATGCGTGAAAAATTCCTCGTATTTTCAAATCATTACGCTTGTCAAGAATAGAAAATATTTCATCAAAAGAATTTCGCGCGTGTATAATTACAGGCAAATTATATTCTGCGGCAATTTCTATTTGTCGCTCAAAAACCAGTCTTTGCCAAACAATATTTTCTGTTGTCCAGTAGCAGTCTATTCCGATTTCGCCAATGGCAACAAAAGGAAAGTTTTTAACAGTTTCCTCAACAAAAGCGATTTCCTGTTTGTATGTCGTTTCCTGCACGGATGTTGGGTGCAAGCCTGTCGCCAAAAATATTTTTTGCGGATAACGCAAATATGCCGACATCATTCTGTTAAACATTGATTTTTCTATTGCAGGAAAAATAAAAGTATTAACGCCTGCATGTTCGGCTCGTGCAATGATTTCGTCAAAATCATTATCAAAGTCTTCAAGATATAAATGTGTATGCGTATCTGTCATTTTTAACTGGTATTTTATATTTTTTTCAATGAATACGCTTTTCCCGGAAGGCTTTGAACATATCCTCCAAATTCAAGCGAAAGAAGCATTGCCGACAGTTGCGACATTGAAATTTGCATTTTTTGCGACATATTGTCTATTGTATCCGTATCGGTTTCTTTCAAATGATTTATTATCAACATTTCTTTTTCGTTAAGCGTATTAAACAGCGGCAGTTGTTTAGGTTGGATATTTTTGGGCATCCATCCTAAAACGTATTCAATATCTGCAATATTTTCAATCAGCGCAGCTTTATTTGTTTTTATAAGATGATTGCAGCCTGCGGAAAATTCATCGCCTGTGCGACCGGGAAACGCCAATACATCGCGGTTGTATGACACGGCTATATTGGCAGTAACAAGAGCGCCGCCTTTTGTACCGGACTCTATAACAATAACTGCATCTGCAAGTCCTGCGATTATTCTGTTTCGCCGCAAAAAATTTGTTCTGTCGAATATTGACTGCGAAGTGAAGTCGGTAATCAGTGCGCCCTGCTGCAATATCTGATTTGCAACATTTCGATGATGAAACGGATAAACAGTATGTAATCCTGTTCCCATTACCGAAATTGTTTTTAAGCCGTTATGCAAAGCGGCTTTGTGAGCGCATATATCAATTCCGTATGCAAGCCCGCTGACAATAACAGGTTTGTGCGTTACAGCCAAATCGGCAATAATTTGTTTACACAGTTCCGTGCCATAGTCGGTAGCCTTTCGCGTGCCTATGATACTCAAAATTTTTGCATGATTAAAATCAACTTCTCCTTTGGCAAAAAATACAACAGGGCTGTCATCGCAGGTTTGCAGTCGGCGCGGATAATCCGTTTCTGTATATACAAAAGTTTTTATATTGTTTTTTTCTATGAACTCAATTTCTTTTTCTGCTATTTTCAAAGCCTCGTCCCGATTGGACATGATAGAATCAACAAGAACGTTTCCTATTCCCAAAACTTTGCTTATTGTTGATTCGTTTGCTGCAAAAACCTCATCAACACTGCCGCAATGAGCAATAAGTTTTTTTGCCGTAATGTTGCCGACATTCGGAATGAGCGTAATCGCTATATAATATTTTAATAATTCCGTCAACACTGTTGTTTATTCAATATTTAATTTCAACTGATTTATTCCTGCGCCGAACAGCGAAAAATCGAAACGCACAGGGTCGTTTGCATCAAATTCGCGAAGATTTTGAGTAATTTCTTCTACTGCTTTCCAGTCGTTCTGTTTGCGTTTAAGCAATCCTAACGCACGCCCCATATTTCCGCTGTGAACGTCCAATGGCAAATATAACGCCGACATCGGAATTTTTTCCCACAATCCGAAATCAACGCCGCTTCTGTCTCTGCGAACCATCCAGCGAAGATACATATTTAATCGTTTGCAGGCTGCTCCTTTGTCGATTGATGAAAGATGCTTTTCGCAATGTTTTTCATGCGGAATTTCAAAAAAATGATAACGAAAACGGGATAATACAATTCTAATATCGCGACTGTCGATAAACGCCTGTTCAAAAAAATTTCCAATACTTCCAAACTTTATACAAAACTGCCGTAATGCATGAACAAAATACATAAAATCCTGTCCGTTAAATGTTCGGTAAACAAATGTTGACAACTGTAATATTTCTTTTTCGGATGCATTTATAATAAAATCATAAGGCTGATTATCCATATATTTCATCATTTGCATTGCGCTTTTTACGATGGCTTTGCGGTTGCCCCATGCAATTACGGATGCAAAAAATCCGCTTATTTCAATATTTTCTTTTGTTCCAAAACTGTGCGGAATTGAAATGGGGTCGCTTTCTATAAAATCCGTATTATTGTATTTATTATACAGTGTTTCGAGTAAATTTTTCAAAGAATCTTTATCCATTTTCATTTTCCATTATTTTCCCATCGCTCATGGTAATTTTTCTGTCTGCCATTTCGGCAAGATTCTTATCGTGTGTAACAATTACTATTGTTTGACCGAAATTGTCGCGTAATTTAAAGAACAGTTTATGAATTTCGTCTCTGTTTTTTGAATCAAGATTTCCCGAAGGTTCATCGGCGAGTATAATATCGGGATTATTTATCAATGCACGCGCAATGGCGACACGCTGCTGCTCGCCGCCCGACAGTTGCGATGGCTTATGAGTTGCTCGTTCCGTAAGATTTAGAAACGACAGTATTTCTTTTGCCCGTTTTTCGGCTTTATGCGGTTTTTCGCCTGCAATGAACGCAGGAATACAAATGTTTTCAACAGCAGTAAACTCTGCCAGCAAATTATGAAACTGAAATACAAATCCTATATGTTTGTTTCTGAACTCTGCCAATTTTTTGCCGCGCAACGCAAACACGCTGGTATTTTTAATAATAACCCTGCCTTTATCCGGAATGCCTATTGTGCCTATAATCTGCAACAGCGTGGTTTTTCCTGCTCCGCTTGCGCCGACTATCGACACGATTTCGCCTTTATGAATATTGAGTTGAATGCCTTTAAGAACTTGGAGATTATCATAATTTTTGTATAAATCATAAACCTTTATCATTTGTATTTGAATTTAATTGGATTATATACCTGCAAAAATAATCAAATATTTTTAATCGGCAGATTTATTTTATCTGTCTGATAAAAGTATTAAATATGATATTTCATCATAAAACATAAAGTATTTTTATAAAGATATGATTTCTGAAAGTTACTGATATTTATAAAAATTAAATGATTGCAGCAATAAAAGTTTACGGTTTTTGGAAGGATGCAGAATTTTTATCGGTCTGTGTATATGTAAATACTTTTATGTATATTTGTGATTGAAATAATTCTACTTCGATGCTTACAAAAGAATATATTACAGAACTGAAACACAGAAAAAATGGCGATATTGAAGCCCTTGTAAATGCTCAACGCGATGTGGGTACGATTGTGTTTATACTTGAAAGTTTAGGGCAGTTGCCTTCTGACTTTCAGGCGGATTTTCTGTACAGCCTTTTGAAACACAATCACGCGCAAGTCAGGTTAAATGCGGTCAAAAATATAGGAAAACTGAATGGTAAATCCGATACCAAACCGCTTTTGTCGCTTTATCAACACGAAACGGATACAGGAGTGAGGCGCGAAATTGTATCCTCAATAGGGAGACAAAGAAATTGTATCAACAAGCCGATTTTGTACAGGTTTTTAAATGATGAAGACCCCAAAATTGTTTGTCAGGCAATACGCGGACTTTTGGTTTTTGAAAACGACAAAGAAGTTGAAGAGCATTTGCGACCGCTTGTAAATCACGAAAATGAAATGGTGCGAACTGTGATTTACAAAGAATATTTTGCCAAAGAAAAAACAAAAAAAGATGCGTTGCCTCATGCCGAGACTTACGATTTTTTGAAAAATGTTGTGGTCAATGCCGATGTTTTAGAGGCGTTGAAATTTGTTCCCAACGAAAGCGTACATTTGACATTCACTTCACCGCCATATTATAACGCCCGCGACTATTCAATTTACCCCTCTTATCAGGCGTATTTGGAATTTTTGGACAAGGTTTTTCAAGAAACGCACCGCATTACCAAAGAAGGCAGATTTTTAATTGTCAATACTTCTCCTATCATTATT
>JAIRRX010000132.1 GCA_031255755.1 Prevotellaceae bacterium
TTTATTGCGAAATTATGACGGATCGACAAGCAAAGGCAACGTCAACGGCAAAGATGGACAGGCATTTTATTTTTATCCTGTATTTGAAAAACAGTAAACAAAATAAATTGTTAATATATAATGAACAGGAGTGTCTGCAAAATAATAGACACTCCTGTTTTTTTACTGTTTGGCATTAAAATTGTTTCGGGAAATAGATTAAATTAAAAATACTTTATTTATATCGTATTTTGAAGCGGGGGTTTTGATTGCAAAATTTTTTATTAGGCACAGATGAATAAGTGTTGCAGCATTGCTGCGTATTTCAAGAATAAGTAATAAACGACAGACGGTTTTCGACAAAAATATCATTGGCAATGAGATACAAATCGTCGGGCGTAAGAGCATTGATTTTTGCTTTTTGCATATCGGTAGTTTCTGTTTTGTTAAGCAATAAAAGCATTTTTGCATTATCTGTCATTCGCTGTTCACTGTTTTCGTTTTGTATGGTCAACTGTCCTGTAAACCTGCGCTTAGCGTAATCCAAATCCGCCTTTTTTATCTTTTTTGAACATAGATTTTCAAGTTCGATAAGAACAAGTTTTATACTTTTTTTAAGGTCTTTTTTTGCCGTTTCAAAATAAATTTGAAATACACCAGAATTTGCAAATGCTTCATAATTGGCAGAAATATCATACACCAGTCCGTTCTGCTCGCGTAAACTTATATTCAACAGAGACGAAAATACTGGTCCGCCAAGCATGTTTGCAAGCAGGCTCAATCCCGTACTGCGACTGTCATTTACACAGTATGCTCTGTTGCTTATCATGCAAAATGCCTGCGCTGAATCAGACTCAAATTCTTTTTTGAAAGGTTTGTAATTGTTTATCTGTTCGTATTGAGCAGCAATAGCACTGTTGTTGTATTTCATTAAATATTTGTTTGAAAGTATGTTTAATCGGTCAATATCAATATTGCCCACAACCGAAAGGACTATTTTCTGGTTTATGTAATTACGTTTTATAAAAGCACGTACATCGGTTGAAGTAAACGATTTTACAGATTTTTTTGTTCCCAATACAGGTCTTCCGATAGCGTTGCCTTTAAATAAAAATTGCATTGATTTGTCGTAAATAACTTCCGAAAGATTACATCCTGATGAGTTTATTTCGCTTATTATTACTCCCTTTTCTCTGTCGAGTTCGGCTTCGGGGAATGTAGAATTAAAAACCAAATCACACATAATTTCCAACGCTTTTTCAAACTGTGAATTTTGAACAACTGAATACACAACAGTGCTTTCGCGGTCTGTAAATGCGTTAAGTTCGCCGCCGTCGTGTTCAAGTCCGTAACATATATCGCGTGCCGAGCGTTTTTTGGTTCCTTTAAATAGCACATGTTCAATAAAATGTGCGATTCCGTGTTCATGTTCAAGTTCGTGTGCAGTACCTGCTCCTATTGCCAGTCCGCAATAAACGGCATTGCTTTGTGTCTGCTGTAAAACAACACGGATACCGTTACGGAGAGTTATTATTTCATGTTCGTTTTTCATGGCTGCAAAGGTAGCAAAATAAATCGGGTCGAAGATGATGGTCAAAAGGTTCGTAATCCTGTTTTTTCGTCATATATCGAAGCGTAAACAAAAAAGACATTCAGAGAATATTCCGAATGTCTTTTTACTCCATTTGTCGTAGAATACTACCAACTGTATTCTTCTTTTTGCGGCTGCTGTTCGTTTGACTTGGTATCAAGTTTTTCTTCCGGAGCAGGATAACTTGCGGTGTTTCCTGTCACTTTATATGCGGATGTTTGTGAACTTCGCAAACCGTTTTTTGCCTTTTGCGTATCAACTTCAAATGCAATCTCTTTACCTTTATATATTTCATAATTTTCCCAACTGAATATGTTTGCATCGGGAAGGAAAGTAAATGTTATCAGTCCGGCTTTCATATTAATCTGCAAATATTTTGTTATTGATGCGCCTTCACCTTTGTCGGCTGCAAGATTAATAAATCCGCAATAAAAACCTTGACCTTTGTCCATCAAAATAACATGTTGTCCATTACTTGAGCCGTCAATTACTTCTTCGAGCATCAGAATTACGGGGAAGTTTTTAAAATCCGGAACAAAAAAATGAGGTTCATATTTTGTATATTCGTTAGCTTCGTCTTTGCCCCAGTTTAAAACTTCTTTTTTATTGGTAATATTCAGTATGGCAACTTTTTGCAATTCCGAATTGATAAAAACCTGATAGCGTCCTGTTGCATACATCATGTAATTGTCATAATTTGAATTTGACATTTTCTTGCCCTGTAAATCGGCTACAGCATACTTAACCGATATTCCTGCTGTTGACTGTTGTGCTGATATTAATGTGCTTAATGAAAACATCAGCAAAAAAATAATAAAAATTTTTTTCATTGTTCGTGTTTTTATATTTATTTTGCAAAATTATAAATTATATGCCATTTATGGCACTTTAAAACATTTATTAACTTTACAAAACATAATTTCACGCATATTATGAAAATATCAAACATAGAATTAGGCGACAAACCTGTTTTTTTAGCTCCAATGGAAGATGTTACCGACCCTTCGTTTCGTTATATCTGCAAATATTTCGGAGCGGATATGATGTACACCGAATTTATTGCTGCCGACGGGCTTATTCGCGATGCGTCAAAGTCGATAGCAAAACTTGATATTTTTGATTATGAACGTCCTGTTGGCATACAGATTTACGGACATGAAATCTCGTCGATGACAGAAGCCGCCAAACTTGCAGAACATGCCAATCCTGATGTTATAGATATTAATTTTGGATGTCCTGTGCGTAAAATCGCAGCACGCGGCGCAGGTTCAGGAATGATGCAGTTTCCTGATAAAATGGTTGAAATGACTCGCATGATTGTTGATTCCGTTAAAATCCCGGTAACGGTTAAAACACGTTTGGGATGGGACGAAAACAGTAAAATAATAGTAGAACTTGCCGAACGTTTGCAGGATGTGGGAATTTCGGCAATAACAGTTCACGGACGCACACGTTCGCAACTTTACAAAGGCGAAGCGGACTGGACACTTATCGGCGAAATTAAAAAAAATCAGCGAATGTATATTCCCGTTATCGGCAATGGAGATATTGACAGCCCGCAAAAGGCAAAAAAGATGTTTGATGATTATGGAGTCGATGCAATTATGATTGGTCGGGCAACTTACGGGCAGCCATGGATATTCCGAAATATAAAACATTATTTACAGACAGGCGAACTGCTTGCCGAACCAACTGTTGCCGAGCGTGTTGAGATTGCAAAAAAGCATTTTGTTAAATCTATCGAAGTGAAGGGAGAACGTGTAGGAGTTCTTGAAATGCGCAGACATTTGAACTGTTATTTTAAAGGTTTACCCGATTTTAAGGAAACACGATTAAAACTTGTAACAACAAATGAACCCGAAAAAGTTATTGAATTGCTTGATTTCATAAATAACCGCTGGGGATAACAAAAAAAATTCCACATTGATGATTTTCTGTTGCGGTTTTTTAAATATATCTTTTTTGAAAATCATTTATAATGTATAACGTCATTGCGAGGAATGAGCGTAGCGAATGATAAAGCAATGATGAAAAAATAAACAAAGCAGATAGACTTTGTTGCTTTTCATTTACCAAACAAGGCAAAGGTTTGTTTTTTATTCCCGAAGTAGCGAGGAATATTCGCTTGCCCAAAACAGACAACTTTTGCGATATTGCAACCAAAGATGTATAAAGAATTTCATTAAATAATAATCTTTTGCTCGGAGTTGTGAGACGCTGCTGTTTGATTACGTATTTTCAATTTTTCTC
>JAIRRX010000079.1 GCA_031255755.1 Prevotellaceae bacterium
ATATGGAATATTAAAGAATACTTAAAAATAAACAATATACAATAGCCACACTAAAATGCCCTAAAAGTTTTTCCCTGTTTAAAACGATTCAAAGACATGGTAAAACATATATATGACACACTATTAAGTATCACCATAATACTGGTTCTTTCTACAGTATTTATCGCAGGAAACGATTTCGCCAACGGTATAGTATCCGGGAAATATTTCTGGTCTTATGCTTCGATGGCTCTGTCATCGGTAGTCGCAATCCCTGCTCTGGTAAAGCATAGAAATACTATGGTTTTCAAACTTCCCGATATATTGCTGTTGTTGTTTTGTCTCACTGCCGTTTTGATAACTCTAAACCATACCGGCAGACTGACAAACAAATGTCTGTTACTGATATTCGCAGCAATGTTTTATTATTGTTTGAGGATATCCCTTCAAAACAAAACAATATACACCCTGTGCTGTTTGGCTTTTGTCATCACCGGACTAATTGAAGCGATCTGGGGACTGCGTCAACTATATGGGTTTACTCCTTCTCAACACAGTTTATTCAAAATCACAGGCTCGTTCTTCAATCCCGGTCCATATTCTGGCTGGCTTGCAATGGTTTTCCCCATGTCTTTCTGGTATGCTGTTTTTAACTATTTTAACCACAAAAAGCACAAAGTCACACAAAATTCTCATCTCTCATCGTTCATCGTTCATCGTTCATCATTTATAACTCATCTCTCGCCCCGTCTCCCGTCGTTCATAACTCTTAACTCTTCACTCTTAGTTCTTAACTCAATAACAGTGGTATGCATACTATTAGTCCTGCCGGCTGCCATGAGTCGCGCCTCATGGTTGGCTGCTTTAGGAGGCTGTGCCTTTACCGGAATACTGTACGGAACACAAAATAAAACAATCACAGACTGTTATAAAAAATACAGAAAAACAATCATCCTGTTTTCATTTGTAGCCTTCATTTTGTTAGCGATTTCGATGACCGGACTGTTTCTGTTAAAAAAAAATTCGGCATCCGGACGCGCCTTTACATGGAAAATAGCCATACGAACCATCAAAGAGCATCCGATGGGCGTCGGATTAGGTCACTTCGGAGGCGCCTATGGAGACGAACAGGCAAAATATTTCGCTTCAGAAGCCGGCGCTATATGGGAAAAACATGTAGCCGAAGGCGTAGAATACGCGTTTAACGAATACCTGCAGATTTGCATTGAGACAGGCATAGTGTCTTTTCTTGCATTTATCGCTTTTGTGATTCGTACTCTTTTCATTGGAATAAAAAACAAAAATTATATCCCGGCAGGTTCATTAGTCTCCCTGTTGATATTCGCTGCCATGTCCTACCCCTTTAACGTATTACCCTTTGTAATCGCTTTTATGTTTTTGTCCGCCCTTTGCCTTTCAGATAATCTCGGACAATCGGAACAAACAAAGCATCTTTATCAGAAGTTTGCAGTATGGGCGTTTATCCTTATCGCGCCTGTAACAATCACCCTGTGTTCGCACAAAATATATCTTTCCTATGAAGCATATAGACAGTGGAAGATAACACAATTATTACACGATCTCGAAGAATACGCCAAACAGTACCCATATCTGCAGGACAACATAGTATTCTGTTTCGGATACGCCCAAAGTTTATCAAAGTCCGGAAAGTACGAAGAAAGTAATAAAATCATCAACAACGCAATAAAAATCAGTTGTGACCCCATGTTTTACAACATAATGGGTAAAAACTACCATGCACTCAAAAAGTACGGCCTCGCAGAACAATGCCTCAAAAAAGCGGCAAACATTGCGCCAAACCGCTTATATCCCCATTACCTTCTTGCCAAACTGTATCACGAAATGGGATTAGCCAAAAAAATGGAAAAAGAAATAAACATCGTTCTGACAACAACTCCAAAAATCGATTCCAAAGCAATCGAAGAAATGAAAGAAGAACTCGTCAAACTAAGAGATGAGAGATGAAAAATAAATAAGATATAACTGCCAAGTCCCGTCCGGGACTTCAAAAAAACTGTTTTACCTTCTTTTTTTCGTATCTCTTAATTGATTCCAGTTTGAGGTACTGAGGAATTATCCCTCGCCGCCAATGATAAAACAGATTAGTCATATCCAAGACCCTGTCATATCGCCAACAGCGCTGACGAGCAATGGTAATATCCCCCCTCTCTCTTACAAAATTTGCACCCAGGTCAGTTTAGATTTATTGATAAAAAATCCGCTGTTTTGTCGGTTTTAGCATATATTTTGATTTGCATGTCGAAAAATATTTGCATACAAAAAATATTTGTATCTTTGCGTTCATAATTTTAATAATAAATAATAATATAAAAATGCAAAATTATGGCAGTGAATTATGTAATTGTACAAAAGGGTAATCCGGCCGACCCGAATGCGCCGAAAAAGTATTATGCTCAAGCTAAAAGCAAAGGTGAATTGACTTTGAAGAAATTGAGCAGGGAAATTGCCGAAAGCAGTACTACCGTAAGCGATACCGATGTGTTAGCAGTGCTGAACGACTTGACCAAAGTATTAAGACGTCATTTGGATAATGGCGAAATTGTTCGTTTGGGAGATTTCGGCACATTTCAAATCACAATAAGCAGCGGTGGCGCCGAAACGGAAGAAAAGTTCCATTCCTCGCTTATTAAGAATCCGAAAGTGACGTTCCGTCCCGGCGTGGATTTGAAGGAATCGCTTGCTACATTGAAGTACGAGAAGGCAAAGTGAAAAGGCGGCGAGCTTTTTGAAAAAGCTTGCCTGCAAATTTTGAAAGCCCGCCTGCTTTTTAAAATTACAGGCGGGCTTTTGATTGAAAGGCGGCGGGCTTTTTGAAGAAAACCGGCGGGGACTTTTATGTGTTCAATATTAACATATTATCTTTGTCATACTAAAAATCACTGTAAATATAAACATAAATCAATACGGTATTTTTAAGTCAAGTTTCAAAGAGCTGGAACCCGAAGCGGAAGTTGAAACGGGATTATTATCCAGACTGTTTCACGATTTGGATTATCCTGATGTTGCGATTATACCCAAACAGTGAATAAAACC
>JAIRRX010000082.1 GCA_031255755.1 Prevotellaceae bacterium
TTATAGATGACTATGAATGTTATTCAAAAGGCTCGTTGGTCTTTTATGACCGCAAAAAACAGCATAGCATAATTATTCCTGTTTACGAGCTAAATCCTGATGCCGGTTGCGGATTTTTATTCAGATTTTTTTATGTTTCAAAAGATAATACAATTCATATTTTTGATGGCTGCTCTTCTACATGTTATCGTTCAGGGGATGACGCAGATTGCGCTAAACATGTTTATTTATCCAAAACATACGAAATTAAAATCACAAAGGATAAAGAATTTATAATAAATAAAATATAATATCTCATTCTTGCCAAGATATTCAATATCGAAATTTTAATTAAATTTGTATTTAAATATTCATAAAATTACATCTGTTTACGGATTACATAATGAAATCAAAAATATTAAAAATAAAAGATGCCGATAATCATAATTTTGTTGTGTTTGCAATAGCATCAACAGAAGATGATTATTATTTGGTTTGGAATATAAATAACATACTGTCATTGGATTTGAAAAGAATACAGCATCCTGTGTTAAATGACGAAATTTTTAATGGTAAAACCGTTTCGTGTTTTAATTATGTATGTGATAAAACAAATATTGAATATTCTTTAATTTGTAATAAATACGGCGAATTCGGATTAATATCTCAACTTCCGAATGTGGATTTTGTGTTAAAAATTTCAGGAATTTTAACAAATGAAGAAATTAATCGCATTGCCGCTGCAATTCGGACTGTTAAAGGAATAACCGCATGTATAAACTTAAATGTTAAAAAAATATCTTTGATTAAAATTTTTGAAAGGATTTAACATTGTTAATTTTGGTTAATACAGTCGTTGTCTTTAAAACAAATCTCTTAACTTTGTTTCTATACACATAAATATAAAATGAAGAAAAAAATTATAATTTTATTATCAATAGCTATTTTTATTTGTACCGTTATACTTGTTATTTTTCAAGGAAACTCGTTGAATACGGCAGGAAAAGTACAAAAAGACAATTTTAACGCAAAAATGGAAATCGTACTTGATAATGTGGTTAATGAAGCAGAAATAGTTATTATTGATAATATTGATGTTCCTTCGGTAAAAGAATATTTCGGGATAGGCAGTCATCGCACCATAACAAGAACAGGCACAAGCTTGTGGTCATCTTCATTTTATAGAGAAAATCAATATCAATCAACAAATTTCTGGCTTAATAAGAACGATACAAAATTAGCAACTCTTGACAAAAAACTTAACGAATTGCTTAAAGGTGGAATTTTAGCTTCCAAATCAGACCAGCAACTGAAAGGAAGCGACAATTTACCTGTGTCCGACCAGTCGCGACTTTATGTTGATGAAAAAAGAGAAACAAAGATAACAGTCGAAATGTCGGTAGAAGACAGACTTTCGTCTGCCACGATAGATTCGCTTATCCGTCAACAGTTTAAATTACAGGGAATTAATACGGATTTTGAATTTGCCGTAACAAATGCCGAAAATGTTGAAATAAGCGCATTGAAAACACAGGAATTCAAGTCGGACAGAGAAGACTGTCTGTATATAAAACAACTGTTTCCAAACGATGCCGAACAGGCGCCCAAATATTATTTAAACGTCTATATTCCGCATTTAACCGATTATATTTTTAAAGAATTATCATTCATGATTTTTTCAACTTTATTGTTGATACTCATTATAATAGGAACTTTTGCAGCAACGCTTATAATAATATTTCAACAAAAACGATTATCACAAATGCGTAATGATTTTATGGGAAATATGACACATGAACTTAAAACTCCAATCGCAACTATTTCGCTTGCCGCAGAAATGCTGAAAGATGAAAACGTTCCCATAGAAAAGAAAAATGTTGCAGGACTTTCAAAAATGATACGAGACGAAGCGCAGCGACTCAGCAGTCTGGTTGAAAAAGTACTGCGCATGGCAGCAGTCGAACGCGGAAACATAAATATAAAACATAAAGATGCGGACATTAAAAATATTATCAAAAAAGTAGTTCGCTCGTACAAATTACAGTTAGATTCAAGAAAAGGAAAAATAATAGAACAATATGATGCAAAAGAAAATATTGTTGTTGGTGATGAAATGCATTTGCAGCAAATAATATCCAATCTTATTGACAATGCATTGAAATATTCTAAAAAAAATCCGATAATATCAATTCATACCGAAAATAAAAAAGATGGTATAATTATTGCAGTAACAGATAATGGAATTGGAATTGAAAAAGAATATCATAAGCATATTTTTGAACAGTTTTACAGAGTACCTACCGGAAATATTTACACGGTAAAAGGTTCGGGGCTGGGATTGAATTATGTAAAGACAATTGTAGAGATGCACGGAGGTAAAATTAGTGTGGAAAGTGAAAAAGGAAAAGGAAGTAAATTCACAATTTTTTTGCCAATAAAAAAATAATTATTAAATTTACGGCATAAAATAAACGAAAAAACAGATTAATAAATAAATTTTTTATAATCAAATTAAATTATAATATTATGGAAAATAATTTTAAAGCAAGCATTCTTTTGGCAGAAGACGACGAAAATTTAGGCGTTTTATTGTTGGAATATTTAAAGGTGAAAGGTTATGATACAGACTTGTTTGTAGATGGAGAATCTGCATTCAAAGGATTTCAGGCACGCCCGTATGATATTTGCATTTTAGATGTAATGATGCCCAAAAAAGACGGATTTACATTAGCAAAAGAAATGCGTCATGTAAATAATGTTATTCCTATCATTTTTCTTACGGCAAAATCACAAAAAGAAGATATTGCCGAAGGATTTAATTCGGGAGCAGACGATTATATGACCAAACCATTCAGTATTGAAGAATTATTATTGAGAGTTGAAGCAGTGTTGAGACGTACAAAAAGCGGAACAGACCAAACACAGGATGAATTTGACATAGGTATTTACAGATTCAACTCTATAAAACAGATACTTGTAAAAGGTGATGTAGAACAGAAACTTACATCCAAAGAATCAGAACTACTCAAATTTTTGTGTTTCAATCGTAATGCGATTTTAGACAGAAATTTTGCACTGCGCACAATTTGGAATGATGACAGTTATTTTAATGCACGCAGCATGGATGTATATATTACAAAACTTCGCAAGTATATGAAAGATGACCCTTCAATACAGATAATTAATGTACGGGGTAAAGGGTTTAAACTGATTGCTGATTAATTAACAAAAAAATACTATACATTTACCGTCAAAAATGATTTTAAGATGATTGATTTTTTAAAATATCGGATTTTTAGTCCTGTTACATCAACAGAAAAATATGAAAAAACAATTGCAGTAATGGAAAGCAATTGCAAAAGAATAGGCGAAATTCTGGACTCGGAAGCATATAATAAGTTCATAAAAATGAAAGATTATGTTGAATCCGGACGATGTAAGAATGATATTGATATTATTAAAAATCAAAAATTTAAAACCAGCGATGAATATAAGTTGGAGAAACAATTAAAACAGATTAAAAAAAGCAAAAAAGTAAAAACTTTTCTTGCAACAGGCAATAATTCCGATGCTTTTGAGGTAGAAGAATATTTGAAACTGAAACAAAGATCCGAAACACCCGAATTTAAGGAACATAAAGCATACCTTTGCGATGCGGAAAAACATAAAAAATGCCAGGCATATAAAACATTCGAAGATTATATATATTTAAAAAAATCTTCGGATATTAAACTATTGCCGAAATTGCAAAAAGCCTGTAAGGAATACATAGCCGAAATGTCAAAATGGAAAGGTTCGTTTGGTGATGATTTCACATCCGCAATTCTCGAAAAAAAGTGGATAACGCAGCCTATCACAGTTTTAAGACATGTTCGTAAATCGTATTCTCCGTCGGGAGATATGCAATTCATATCGGATGGAAAAAACATCAATGTAACAAACAGCATTTTGCAAATAATAACACGCAAAGAACAGGCTGACGGGCTTTTATGGAACGAAACGCAGGGATTTATTCCAAAACGGTTTTCCTATACTTCGGGAATTGTAAGTACAGCAACAAAATTTGTACAAACATACGGAAAAATCGAAGCAAAAATATTGCCGCCCAAAACAAAAGGAACATATCATGCCTTTTGGCTTGGCAGTGAACAAATGTTACCGTTTATAAACATATTTTGTGTGAACGATGGAAAATTACAGGTCGGAGCGTTCAGTAATTCTCAACGTTCTACAAAAAAACTTTCTATTCCTTTGAAACAAAAATTTTATATTGTAGGAATAGAATGGACTCCATCCGAAATAATATGGAAAATAAACGGCAAAAAAGTTTTTTCAACAAATATTCTTATTAGCGACCAAATGTATTTGGCATTTTCGTCAGGCGTAAAAAAAGAGTTAAATAACACGGATTTGCCTGTTTCATTTGATATTGACTGGGTAAAATGTTATAGACACAAGTAATATTACAACTGTAAAATAACTTGTTGTGTTGTGCGTTTTTACTGACGCAAAGTTATGGTTATGCGTTATATCAAATCCGAATATTCATTTTCGGCTTTCAGTAATGATTCATGTTTGCCAATATCAAGCAATCGAAGTTGTGAAGGAATATATGCCCGAATATCTTTCTTTTGTGCATTGGACAAATAAAAATCAATTATCGAAAAAATTTCAGGATAACCGTCGAAACAGTTAAATATTTCTGGCGATATTACATGTATTCCGCCAAAAGCATAGGCAGTACATTCATTATATGAGAATTGCGGATTGACCCATTTCAGTTCGTCTGTTAATTTATTTTGCCATCCGCACAACTTATTGTCTGAGTTAAACAACAGACAACGAGATGTTTGGCGCGTACTTGCCAAAAGCGTTGCAAATGAATTTTCGATGCAATGTTTTTCGTAAATATCATTCAAATTAACATTGGAAATAATATCCGCATTATGAACTAAAAACGGTTCGCTGCCTTGCAAAAATTCGGCTGCATGTTTTATTCCTCCGCCTGTATCACGCAAACAATCACGTTCATCCGAAATATAAATATCTATTCCAAAATTATTATTACGATTTAAAAAATCAATAATCATATCGGCAAAATGGTGTACATTTATCACAATTTGCGTAAATCCCGAACGTTTCAGTTTATTTATAAGATGTTCCAGCATCGGTTTTCCCGCCACAGGTACAAGCGCTTTTGGAATATTGTCGGTAAGCGGTTTCAGGCGAGTTCCAAGCCCCGCAGCAAAAATCATTGCTTTATGATTATGCAAATTTTGTATTGACATTTGTTTTATTGATTTTTTGCTTCAAAAATTTGTTCAATATTTTGTTCGCGATGAATCAGATTTACTTTTACGCCAAACTTTTTGTTCAAATGTTCTGCCAAATGCTGTGCCGCATAAACCGACCTGTGCTGTCCGCCGGTGCATCCGAAGCAAATCATTAAATTTGTAAATTTTCTGTTGATATAACGATTTACGGAACTGTCAACTATTTTGTAAATATTTTGCAAAAATGTTAGAATTTCGCCATCATCTTCAAGATATTTTATCACAGGTTCATCCAAACCGTTAAATTGGTTGTAATGTTCGTATTTTCCCGGATTGTTGATTGACCGACAGTCAAAAACATAACCGCCGCCGTTGCCTGAAATATCGTTGGGAATACCTTTTTTATATGCAAAACTGTAAATCGAAACTTCCAAAGCATGTTTTTTCAAATCATCCGAAAATTGCTTCAAACCTGTAAGTTGACGAAGAATTTGACAAAGATAGGGATATTCATCATATCCATTATTCAGTAAACTTCGCAGATTATCAATCGCAAACGGAACACTTTGGATAAAATGCGGTTTTTTCTCAAAATATCCTCTAAAACCGTAAGCGCCAAGTACCTGCAATGTGCGAAACAATACAAAATGTTGTAATCTGTTATGAAAATCATGTTCAACAACAGTTGTAAATTTTTTTAAAGATTCGATATAATCGTTTATTAACTGTTTGCGAAGTTCATCGGTAAAATTGGCTTTTGCCTGCCACAAAAACGAAGCCACATCATAATAAAAAGGACCTTTTCGTCCGCCTTGAAAATCTATAAAATAAGGTTCGCCATCTTTAATCATTACATTTCGCGACTGAAAATCACGATACATAAATGTATTTGTTTTGTCGCGTAAAAGTACTTTTGTCATTGCGTTAAAGTCGTCTTCCAAAAGATTTTCCTGAAAATCTATTCCTGTAGATTTGAGAAAACAGTACTTGAAATAATTCAAATCCCAAAGTATCGAACGTTCATTAAATTCCGGCTGTGGAAAACAAAGATTAAAATCCAAACCATCAGCGCCTTTGAATTGAATTAAAGGAAGCATTTGAATTGTTTTGCAAAGCATTTTTTTTTCGTCATGGTCAAATGCTCGCGTTAAACGTCCTTTTTGTATTGCATTAAACAGGATGGTATCGCCCAAATCTTCCTGAATGTAATATATCCAGTCGCTGCTGTGCAAATAAACATTAGGAACATTGATTCCCTGCGCTTTGAAATGTTTTGCCATTTTGTAAAATGCGCGATTTTCGTCTGTTGAAGTTCCCATCACGCCAATCAGTGAAACAGTATCGTTTTGTAACCGAAAATAACGCCGATTCGACCCGGACGAAGGAAGTTCAACTATATCATCTGCCTGTTTTCCCGTGTATTGCTGGAATAAGTATTTTAGTTCCGTATTCATTATAATTATGATATGTTAATTAAAAATTTTTGACAAGTTAATGATTTTCTTGCAACAGTAAACACAAAATATCAAATTTAAATATGATTCATTTAACCGTTTTTTATTATTGCGGCAAAAATGTTCCTATCAGTTCTGCAATGGTCAGCATGTTTTCCGAAATTGTTTTGTGCATTTTTATGGTTTTATTCAGCGGAACCTGAACAATTTCTTCATTTTTCCAGCCTATCATAATGCTTTTTTGATTATCAAGAATTGCATCAATGGCTGCAACTCCCATAATACTTGCCGTCACTCTGTCTTTTGATGTCGGTCGTCCGCCGCGCTGAATATGTCCGAGAACAGACACTCTTATACTGAATTCGGGATATTCATCTTTGATTTTGTTTGCAATTTCCATTGCGTTTCCTTCTTCAAGTCCTTCGGCAACAATAATGATGCTTGACTTATTTTTCAAGGCGCGTTCTTTAAGAAATTTCCTTACATTTTCGATTTGATTTTTCCGTTCAGGAACCATAATAACTTCAGCGCCAGAAGCAATTCCGCTGTTTATTGCAATAAATCCTGCTTCACGTCCCATAACTTCAACAAAAAATATGCGGTTAAACGAACTTGCCGTATCGCGAATTTTATCAACGGCATCGATAACCGTATTCAGCGCCGTATCGTATCCTATCGTATAATCCGTACCGTACAGGTCGTTGTCGATAGTTCCCGGAATTCCTATTACAGAAATGTCGGGATATTCCTGAGCAAAAATATTTGCTCCTGTAAACGACCCGTCTCCGCCGATTACAACAAGGCTGTCAATATCATAATGTTTAAGCGTGTCATATCCTTTTTTTCTGCCTTCAACCGTTTTAAATTCTTTGGAACGTGTAGATTGCAAAAATGTTCCTCCGTTTTGAAGTATTCCGCTCACATCCTGAGATTTCATTTGAAATATGTCATTTTCTATCAATCCCTGAAATCCGCGACGGATACCGAAAACTTCCATTCCGTTATTTAATCCTGCTCGTGTTACCGCACGGATTGCAGCATTCATACCGGGAGCATCTCCTCCTGATGTTAAAACTCCTATTCTATGATTTTTAATTATTTCCATAAACTGTTCGTATATTTTTTGCAAAGATATAAAAATAAACCGTATCGGTCAATTCTTTATATTTGTTTAAGCAACGGCTAAAAGAATACAATTGCAATTGTAAATAATATGCCTGCATGATAAAAACTTATATATTTTCCGCAAATTAGAATTGTGAAATGAATTATATATATCCTGATTAAGAATTATCCGTCATTTATTTTTGTTGCGTAATTATACGATATAACAGCAGATTAAATTAAATTTTTGAGTCTATAATTTTTTATTCTGTTAAATAATAGTAACTTTGCAAAACATTTTGGTATCAAGCGGCAAAATAAGAATGTTAATATTATGATTTACACACTTAAAAAGGTATTTTACAGAATAGCAAGATACATTTATGTATTGAAAAAAAGTCCTTTAAAAAAATGGGCGACACTGCTTTTTCTAAAAAACAATAAAATATTATTTGAAACTGTCGTTTTGCAATATGATAGAAATGAGCAAAAGTATTTCCTAATAAAAAATAAAACCGATGAAATCTGTAGGCGTCATTATTTCAACTTATAATAATCCTCAATGGCTCGAAAAAACATTATGGGGATATCAGTTTCAACTGCGGGAAGCAGATGAAATTATCATTGCCGATGATGGTTCGGGAAAAGAAACTGCCGAATTAATCGAAAAATATAAAAAAACATTACCGATAAAACATGTATGGCACGAAGACAACGGATTTCGCAAAACACGTATTCTTAATCAGGCTGTGCTTGTATCTGAGTCCGAATATTTAATTTTTGCCGACCAAGACTGTATTCCGCGTAATGATTTTATTGAAGCGCATGTACGAAATGCGCAAAAAGGTTATATGTTATCTGGCGGATGTTTCAGATTACCGATGTCAATAAGTCTTGATATAAACAAAGAAGATGTTGATTCTCAACAAATATTTAATATAAGCGAGTTAAAAAAACGGGGACTCAAAACCGGATGGAAAAATACGAAACTGCTTCATTCTGTTTCATTTGCTTCTTTTATGAATTTTATTACTCCGACAAAAGCAACATGGAACGGCGGTAATTCTTCTATTTGGAAAAATGATATAGTTGCCGTTAACGGATTCAATGAAAATATGCGATATGGAGGAGAAGATCGTGAATTCGGCGAACGTCTGTTTAATTTTGGAATTAAATCAAAACAAATACGCTATTCCGCTATTTGCCTGCATTTAGACCATGCACGACCTTACAAAGATTTCAAATTAATTGAACAAAACCGACAAATTCGCAGAGATGTCAGAAAAAATAAAACAATTCAAGCTTTACACGGAATTTACTCAATTCCACTTATTGTTGAACAAAATGATGAAAAACAATCTTACTGAAAAAACACTTTAAACATTTTATGCTGTTAACTGATTTATGGAGAAAATATTAAATGATGTAAGCCTTGTAATTGCTGTTTATAACAAGCCCGTTTATTTGGAAAAAGTTTTTGAGAGTTTGAAAAAACAAACGCATTTGCCGACAAATGTAATTTTGGCTGATGATGGGTCTGCCGATGCAGATTTGGATTTATTAATTGAACAGTATAAAAAATGCTTACCCGTGCCTTTAATAAGAGTTTGGCATGAAGATAAAGGCTGGCGTAAGCCGCTTTGCGTGAATAAAGCGGTGTATCAGGCTAATGAATACATTATCTTTATTGATGGAGATGTTATAATGCATCCGCGTTTTATATATAATCACCGAAAATATGGAAAACCCAATACAGCCCTGTACGGCACAACTGCAATGCTTACGCCGTCAATGACCGAAAATATTTT
>JAIRRX010000098.1 GCA_031255755.1 Prevotellaceae bacterium
GCCATTGTACCTTGTTACCCACGAGGTTGAGCCTATGTGATCGCTATGGTAGAAATATGTTGCTCTCAAACTATTTTAATTTTAATGACCAAATATAAAGAATTTATTAGAATAAAGGATAAAAGGGGGGGCAAAAGTATTTTTAACACGATTTTATTCTGGTGCCTATTTGAGAGTGATTTTAAATATTCAATTCTCAGAGATGAATGAATGACCTTTTGACACACCATCTTTAAATTTTAATTATTTTATGAAATTATTTTACCTCAAAAATTCAAATTGTTCATATTTTAAAGTTTGCAGAAAATCATCTATGTCTTCAACTTTATTGTTTAATTCATATAAATTGACAACTTGTATTTTATTAGATATAATCTTTGCAAAAACAAAATAAGTTATTGGTCTTCTTCCTCCTCTTTTAAGTATGAGAGCATAATAATTATTATTTTCTATTAGAAATAACATTTGCATATCAGGAGGAGATGGTAAACCTTTTCTTTTTTCAACAAGCCTAATTTTTGAAGAAAATTTATCATTCAAGGATTCTTTTAAGGATTTAGGAATTGAAGATTTTTTATGATAAATCTTTATTTCAGTAATATTAAAAATATCTAATATACACTCTCTGGTATATTTAGCAGTATCAATCTGTGAAATAGTAAGTTTACACATACACATAAACATTATTACACATATAATTATTTTCATAACAATAAATTTAGTATGGTTCTGTTGTCGTTGAACCTTTTGTTCTATATTCTTTACCCCTACTGACCGACTAAAAAAATAAAAAGAAGAGCTACCTCCTTTCGGTTTCGCCCCAAAGTTGTAATTTTGTTGTTGCAATACAATAATAAATACAACTTATGGACAAATATAGCAAAAAACATTTAGTCGGTCAGTAGTGTAAAAAAATATTGGGGTGGGATAATAAAGTTAGGGGCAACTACCTTCTGGGAATACTTTGACCCTGATCAATCAGGTGCAGAGCATTTCGCAATGTACGAAAGACCTTTTGGGAAAAGTTTATGTCATGCATGGAGTACAGGATCAATATTCTTAATAGGAAAGTATTATCTTGGGGTAAAGCCAATTGCTCCTGGATACGAAAAATACATCGTAGAACCACAACTCGGAGGCTTAAAATGGATGCAGGGAATTGTTCCAACTCCAAATGGAAATATATCATTAAACATAACAACCAGAGAAATAAGGATAGAAACGAATAATTCAGGAGATGGATTATTAAGATTTAAAAGTTTAAATAAACCGGATTGTAATAATGAAAATATCTCAAAAATTTCAAATAACCACTACGAGCTAAAACTCTATCCCAATAGAGCTTATGTGATAAAATATAAATGTATAAATTGAAAATGTAATTACAAACTATAACACAAATGAGTAGCTTTCGAGACATATCCCTATGCTTACTCATCAGGTTAATAACTAAAATAGATACAAGACCGCTCTTATTCTTTTCTAGCCTTTTTCACTCGTAGATATAAATATGATCCGAAAATCAGGAGCAGAGAAGCAATATGTATGTATCGCCGTGTTTGTGGAGCAACCTTGATATCGACGAAGCCAATGCTTGGCTGATGTCCGCCTTTTACTGCCGTTGGCGTTGATGCCTCGGTACGGTTACCATTAGCGGCTATTGCTTGTACTGCTTCTTTATTGTTACGCTCGCTATGTTCTGCACCCTGCTGCAAACCTGAATTTCCGCGGTTAGCGCTGTTGTGCGTAGTATCTACTATCGGTGCTGTTGCTTCAACTGCCGATGCTGGCGTTCTTCTTCCCTCTCTGGGGTTCAATGTTGCGCCGACCTGTATACCCATAGCATGAATAAACAACATGGCGTACAAAACGTATGACCATCGTTGCAACTTTTTCCACTTAGCACCGCCCATGCGTTTATGAACGGCATCGAAGGAAGTAATCCACAACGGGAGAAATAACGCCAACATAAGAACGCCCAATACAAAGCTAAAATTCGATATTCCTGCCCCCAGCATGTTTGCCGCTTCTCCGCTTGCCTCGCCATTGATGAAAAAGCCGAGGGCGTGCGGGAAAGTATTAGTTACGCGAATGAGGGCATGCGTCAGTATCGGAAAGCCCGATAAGATTGACAATTCCTTACGTATACTGAGGAGTTTCTTAACGTATGGTTTTTTAGGATTTAAAGCACCCATGTACATGATAATAATCAATAGAGGGAAACCCAAGGTGCCGGCATGAATATAATCACGCAGAATACCACCTAAGAACGGGATACTGTTAAAATTAAAAGTTTCTATTCCCAATAACCGGCAAATAAACGGAATGGCCACTAAGACAAAGGGAATTGAAAACACAATGTAATAAATCGTTGCATGGCGTTTAATAGATTTCGACAGTACAACTGCCAATAATGTTAAAACACCCAGCGCCGTGAGTAACGGCGCAATGGTGTATAAAAACTGAATAAAATCAATGAATAACTTTATCATAATTTAATTATAATTAATTCTGTGTTAATCTTCCTATAGCATTAATACTTGCTGCTCCTGTTATGGTTAGACCTTTGGTTGCTGTTGCATTTGCAGGGTCGATGATATATATTGCAGGGTCAGCTGCTTCGGCGGCGATAGGGAAATACATTTTGCCACCGTGTGGTGTCGGCAAACCGGTAGAAGTTATCTGATCTTTTGCAGGAATGCCGGTTACCCATTTGAAGGTTCTGCTTGCTACGTCTACAATGCCGTACTGTGTAGCCGCACCTGTGGTTGTTGGAACAAGGTCGTTGTAAAGTTCGAGCAAAAAGTAGTTTCCGGTGATATGCCATACCTTGCGGAACTTGTATCCGCCGGTTTTATCCTGAATGTTGAAATAGTACGAAGCATCGAAATCTGTTGCACCTTTGTTGATGCGTAAGGCTCCTGCCGGATGTGTGGTAGTACTTTCGTACGAGCCTGAGAAAACATATACATTACCGTCGTCAGCCTTTGCAATCTGCGAATAATATTGAGAGCGGAAACGTCCTGCCGAATAGCTGATACGGTCGTCGCGATAGATACGTTTCAGGTTTAAGTTAGCGTCGAAAGCAGCCACCCAAACACTGTCGGGATAAGTAATTGTACCTGAGCTGGCTCCTCCTCCTGCATTAGGATCTCGTGGTTGCGAAACAACCAAGCCGGTAAGAAATTCGCCGTTGCCCATATCCACAATACCGGAGAATGTTGCTTGTTCGCCATTACCGGTAATATTAAGCGTAGTGATAGTCTTGTTATGCGAAGCAAAATTGCTCTTCAAATCAAAGAAATTAAAAGTTACGCCATCGGAACGCGGATTGCCTTCGGAATCGGTTAGGGCGTTGCCCTGCGCATCAACAGGTGTTACGCCACCCACACTAGTTAAAGCGTAGCGGTCGAAAAAGCCGTAGGAGGTAAAGCGCGATGTGATGAGGAATTGTCCTGATTCGCGCAATGAGCCATTTCCGTCAACTATGTATCCGAGCCCAACACCAGGGTCTCCTTGCTGGTAAATAAGACCAACTGCCACCGATGGATTGCTGTTGAAAATCCACGTATAACCCGATAGTTCGAGTTGTTTGAAATTATCTGCAATAGACATGCTTCCCTTTTCAGGACTATCGGACGTAAGAATGTATTGGGACGATTCTCCGGTTGCCGCAATGAAGAAAGCACCAGCCTTTTCGGGTTTGGGCTCGTCTTTGGGTTTGTCTTTGTCGCACGAAACAGAAATTAATAACAAGCACGCGCAGCAACATAGTACTGATAGTAGACGTGCAAAACTGTGTTTGAAATTTGTAATCATAAAACTTTGAATTTAAAATTATTTAATATATGAATTGAATTTATTTGAAAAAGGAATATCTTAATTTTACCGAAAAGCTTCGCCCAGGCTTTTGCAAGCTGTAGTTGTCGTACAAGATTTCGTTGGTGATGTTTAGAACTTCGAAAGCGACATTGTACCGTCCGTTCCGAATCGAATATAGTATGCTTAGGTCGTGCGAGAGTTGCTCTGGAATAATAATATCGCCGCCTTCGCTTTCCCAGTCGCGGAAAAACGCATGCACATAGCGCATATTGTACCCGAACGACAGGACATTTCCTTGTCCGAAACAGTTATTGATATAGTAATTTGCCTCTATATTACCAAACAGGTACGGCACGTTAGGCATACGGTCGCGATAGTAAATTAGTTTTTTGCCGTCGGCACTGAACTGTTCCATATTCCGAATGTCTTGATATGAGAAGTTTCCACCTATGGAAAACATTTTTCGGTAGAAATATCGTGCTTCGATGTCGGCACCTAAATTCCGCACCTGTCCGTGATTGGAATAGAATGCGCCGCCGTAACGCTGTTCTATACGGCGACGGATATAGTCGCGCGTATTACGATAAATTAATCCCGCATCGAAATAGAGGGAGTGAATTTTGTTGAATGCGTGTTCGTAAGAAATATTCAGGTTCAAGTTGAGACTGTTTTCGGGTTTTAGACCGGCATCGCCTTTTTCCAACGATTCGTCGCCAAAGAGTTCGTTTTCCGAAGGCAAGCGATAGGCTTGTTCCGCCGAAGTTTTCAGTTGCCATCCTGCACCCGGATGAACGGTTGCGCCAATACCATACCCGTTTGTACCAAACTTGCGTTGTTGCTCTTTATAGACCTCGGTACTTGTTGTTGATACGTTGATTGGACCACGCACAATTACATCGTAGCGTTTGGCAAAAGCCGAGATATTCCACAACTTCGACAGTTCAAAACGGTAGGAAAGCCCCATAACATTCTTAGCGTTAGTTCGGCGCATAAAAGTGGCGGCGGTGCTTGTTTCGCTGTTTGCCACTGCATCGGTGGCTTTGCGCCTGAAATGGCTGTACACGTTATTGAACGAAAACCGGTGGTGTTCGCCAAGCCGGTAGCTCAATCCCGTTGAAACCGACGCATTGCTGTTATTGTATTCGCCCATTGTGTATTGCCCTTCGCCCTTGAAAGTCTTGTCGCGATATTCGCCCATCCAGTTGTATTGACGAGCGAGTGTGTCGATATTATTGTTACGAGAAAAGCTGTAATTAGACGATATACGCAAATTCAAATTTTCGACAAACAGGTTTTTCTTTTCATACATGAGCGCAGGGATAATGCTACGAGCTTGGCGTTGACGTCCGCCATACACTATTTTCATGAGGTTGGCGTTTTGTATATCTTGTTTCTCGTTGCTGACTGTCAGTTCTGCTTGCAATCGGTCTGCCCATGGTTTGCGTGCTACACCCACTCTTATGATTGCCGCCTCGTTGTGGTAATTGTCATGAAATCGATGGAACCATTGGTCTTCGCGCGAATATGCGTTGTTTTCGAGATTTAGCAGACGGGTCTTTACCTTATAATTATTGTCGGAATAATTTTGATATACATTAAGGCGTACGAAAAGCCCATTTTTGACGGTATGTCCGAAACTTATGTTAGATTTGTGGGTATTGAACGAGCCGAAAGAATATGAAGCGTCTACGAAAGTTCGGTGCGACTGCCCGGTAACGATGTTGATTGCACCGCCAAGCGCATCGCTGCCAAGTTCGATAGGAACAACGCCTTTGTACACTTCGATTCGTTCGGCAACGTGAACAGGAATATTACCCAGCCTGAACGAAGAGCCGAAACCTTCCATCGGCATCCCGTCCATAAAAATCTTGACATGTCGTCCACTGAAACCGTTTAGCGATACTTGCGAGGTGCTGCCTGTACCGCCAGTTTCGCGGACTTTTGCGCCAGAAACGCGATCGAGAGCATGGGAAATATCAAGCGAAGTATTACGCAATGTCTTTGTATCGACGGCTATCACATTGAACGATGTTTCGCGAACACGCTGTACCGGACTTTTAGCTTCAACCACAACCTCGTCAAGCTGAAAGGTAGCATCTTCCATGCAGATATTTATGACGGCAGTTGCATTAACGTTTACAGCTTTACCATCACTCCGGACAGTTTGCATTCCTATAAATGAAAATTCGAGTGTATATTTATTATTTTTAAGTATATCATTGTCAATTCGGTATTGCCCGTTATTGTCGGTTGTGCTGCCGATGTTTGTTCCTGCTATCTTTACTGTAACGCCTGGAAGTGGCTCACGGCTGGCACACTCTGTCACCATACCCCTGACGCTTTGAGCGCATGCACTTACAATTACCCCATATATAAATAAATATAGGAATAAAATTTTTCCCACTATGTTCATAAACTAGACTGTTTTTTGACGGTGCAAGTATATTATAGTTGCAAAAGATACACAATTACTATTTTTAGGGATTTTCTTATACGTTAATCATCAATAAAGGCTATTGTCGATGCAAATACATTAAGATTAAATTATTTTTCATGTGTTTGATAATTCCACATCTAAGCTTATTGCTGCTTTTATATCAAAAAAACAGAAATAGCAAAACATATCACTGCAAAATAAATGGCAACATTTATTATATAAACTAATGCCAAAGTTAGCACTAAATTTCATTCGTGCAACTAAACCCCGCCTGATGCCAAGCCGCTTGTTAGGCGACACCCATTTTCTGTTTGCATTTCATTTTTCAATATTTAAGAGCCAATCAATTGCGTTGATTTGCTTTACGCCATTGTGGCTGTCTGTTTCGTAGTCCATTGTAATAAGTAACCGTTCGTTGTAGTCGGAAATTTTGTCAAACGGTGCAAGTTCTCGGTCAAGCGTAGTTTTGTCTTTAACGGTATATGATACTTGAATGTACTGTGTGTAACCGTTTTTATCGCGGGCAACAAAATCAACTTCAAGATTGTCCGTTTTTCCTATCCAAACCTGATAATTTCGGCGTTGCAATTCGAGGTAAATAATATTTTCAAGTAAATGTCCTCTGTCGCTTGCTGATTCTTTTCCGAGTAAAGCATTTCGTAATCCCAAATCAACTAAATAATATTTTTCTTGTGTTGCCAAATGTTGCTTCCCTTTTATGTCGTAGCGATTTACTTTGTAAAAAAGATATGATTCAACGAGTGTATCAATATATCTTGCAACAGTTTTATGGTCTATTTTTTTGTCGTTTGCTGTTAAAACTCCTGCGATATTTCTTGCTGAACTGCTCGAACCTATGTTGTCAATCAAAAAATCAATCACTTCTTTATATGAGGTCTCGTTGTAAATGGTGTGCCGTTTTAAAATATCATTTTCATAAATGTTTTTGAAAACGGTTTGCAAGTATTCGTAAGCAAAATTTTCACCCGATTGGGCAAGTTCAACGGCTTCGGGAAAACCGCCTGTGCGCATATATTCGGCAAAAGCACGGTCAGGATTGGTTGTTTTGCCTGTAAATTCCAAATATTCTACAAACGAAAATGGTAAAATATTGATTTCAAACGCTCTGCCTGTAAGCAAAGTTGCCAATTCACTCGACAAAAGATAGGCATTTGAGCCGGTAACATACAAATCTATATTCGGAGTAACAAATAGTCCTTCAAGTAGTTTTTCAAATTCCGGAATGTTTTGAATTTCGTCAATAAAAACATAATTCGTAACATTTTCTTGTAACAAATTTTTGATATAATCATAAATTCCTTTCCAATTTTTTTCGGCAAGAAAGCGAAAATCGGGCAAATCCATATTGATAGAAATAATCGACACGCTCGGATTTTCTACTTTCAGCAAGTCCTGAAATTGCAACAGCAAAGTAGATTTTCCTGCACGGCAAACACCTGTAACTACTTTTATCAGGTTTTTATCTTTGAGAACCAACAATTTGTCAAGTTCTGTTTTTCTTATGATTTTTTGCATACGAAAAATATTTTAAGTTTTTTGCACTGCAAAGATACTGAAAATTCCCCAAACTTTTAATTTTTGACAAGTTTGGGGAATTTTATTAAACTTTCGTATCGCCATTTTTTTACTCTGTAACATTCGTGTTCATTATAAATTCAACGATTAGCAATTCTTGTCAATTTGTCCCTCAAACAACCTTTCTTCGGCTTATAGTGCGTAAAATACTCCCGAAGCAAATTCAATATCTTTTCTGAAAATCGACAGCAAATATAATAACTATTTT
>JAIRRX010000141.1 GCA_031255755.1 Prevotellaceae bacterium
TAAAGAATCGAATAAAAAGTATTATTTTATTGACAATGGTATACTTAATCTTTTTCTTTTTGAGGCTGACACTTCGTTGCTCGAAAATTTGGTAGCAGTTACTTTACATCGATTGTATGCCGACCAAGTTTATTTTATCAACGGAAAAACCGAAGTGGATTTTTTCTTGCCCGAACAGAAAACAGCTATTCAGGTGGCTTATTCTTTGAGCGGCAATGACACGCGCGAACGAGAAATCAAAGGATTGACCGACATCGCAAAAAGTAGTTTTGATGTGAAAAAATATTATATAATTACTAAAGACGAAGAAGAATTAATCACAGAGCAAGGAATTGAAATACAAGTAATTCCTGTGTTGAAATGGCTTATTTTTACTAATACTGACAAGCTTTATGAGAAAATAAAAATTTGAATTTATGCAATTATTTATCAAAGCAATTTCAAATGAAACTGTATTCGTACAGCTGATAAATCGTGTATATCGTAAATTGCAACGAAAAATATTCCATGAGAGAAGATATATTGATGCAATTGCACACTCATTACGGGCGGGTTTCACTTTAGTTGATTTTTCTGCGGCGTATGGCAATGAGCAGCTGATGGGCAAAGCAATTAAGCGTAGCGGAGTCGAAAGAAAAGATATTTTCTTAACAACACGGGTCTCTAATAAACAGCAGATTAAAGGCAATTTTGTAGTTGATGGAACATTCAGCAAATAAAACAATAGCCCAAAATACCATCTTCCTGTATTTCCGCATGATGATTACAATGATTATTGCATTGTACACATCGCGGGTTATTTTACAGGTTTTAGGCGTTGACGATTACGGTTTGTATGCTGTTGTTGGCGGCGTAGTTGGTATGCTGGCATTTTTAAACAACGCATTAGCCACCGGTTCTTCCCGTTTCCTGACCTTTGAACTGGGCAGAAATAATCCGGAACGCCTGCATCGCACATTCAATACAACGCTTAGTATTCATATACTGTTGGCCGGCGTGATTGTTTTACTGGCGGAAACTGTCGGGTTATGGTTTGTGTATAACAAACTGGGAATACCGCCGGAACGTATGGATGTAGCCGCTTTCACATATCATTTCAGTATACTCACTTGCATTGTTGCTGTACTTCAGGTTCCTTACAATGCCAGCATCATTTCCCACGAGAAAATGAATGTCTTTGCTTACGTAAGCATCTTTGACGGTCTGGCCAAATTGGGTGCGGTATATGTTTTGGCACTCGGCGAGTTTGACAAGCTGAAACTGTATGCTGTACTGATTTTTATTGTGCAGTTTTTTGTAGTGCTGTTTTACTGTCTGTACTGTATACATCATTACCCCGAAACACATTATAAACCAAGATTTGATAGAAATATTTTCCGAGAAATATCGGTATTTTCCGGATGGAGTTTATTTGCTAGTGGGTCTATTGCGTTAAATATTCAGGGAATAGCAATAATTACAAATATGTTTTTTGGAGCAACCGTGGTAACTGCACGGGTAATTTCCATGCAGGTCAATTCTTTGCTGACAACTTTTGTGGATAATTTTCGGACAGCCGTAAAGCCGCAAATTGTTAAAAGTTATGCGGAAGGTAATTTATCCGCCTCCGAGAATTTAGTTGTAACATCAACAAAATACAGTTATTATCTGATGTTGCTGATTGCATTGCCGTTAATCCTTCAAGCCGATTTTGTTTTGCACTTATGGTTGAAAAATGTTCCGGAATATACTGTGGTATTTACACAGTTAGTGATAGTGCAGTGCCTGTTTTCGGTTTTTGATACGGGATTGTACATGTCGATGTATGCAAAGGGACGCCTGCAGGAAAATGCTTTAATCAGTCCGACTTTGGGATTTCTTTGTTTTCCGGTAATATACCTGCTATTTAAATTGGGATACAGTCCGGTCTGTCTGTCATGGGTGTTTATGGTAAATTATGCCGTTTTAGGACTGGTTATAAAGCCGTGTTTAGCTGTAAAAATTGCAAACTACAGCATTAAATCCATTATGCGAATGTTTTTTTCCTGTATAAAAGTAACTGTTGCCGCTCTGATTCTGCCCCTGATTCTTTTTTATACCATGGACGAAGGTGTTATTAAATTTATGACGGTTGGCAGTGTCAGCGTAATGTGTGTTCTTATTTCTGCATGGTTACTGGGAATTGATAAAAAGATGAGAATGAAAATTATTACTGTAGCAAAAGACAGAGTCGCAAATTTCAAATTATAATCTTTGTAAGAAACATCTTCTTTTCAATATCATTTTTTGAAGCAGACGAAGCTTGCAATTGGATTTATTGTTATTTGAATCTGCAAAAGAATAAAAAAGAAATAAAGTTTGGTTATTCCAAAAATAATATATAATTTTGCAACCGTTTCACTCTAAACAGAAAGAAGCGTTTGATTATTGTTTTAATTTCAAGCCTCTTTAGCTCAGTTGGCCAGAGCACGTGATTTGTAATCTCGGGGTCGTTGGTTCGAATCCGACAAGAGGCTCAGATACAATAAATGACAATTAGAGGATTGTCTTGGTTTATGGGGATTAAAGTTTTAAAATGGGATTTCAGAAAGTTGTTTTCTCGTTTTTAAACTTAATTCACTTAAAAAATAGAAGACATTTTGCGGAAGTAGCTCAGTTGATAGAGCATTAGCCTTCCAAGCTGAGGGTCGCGGGTTTGAGTCCCGTCTTCCGCTCTTGAAGCCAATGTAGCTCAGGGGTAGAGCACTTCCTTGGTAAGGAAGAGGTCACGGGTTCAATTCCCGTCATCGGCTCAGA
>JAIRRX010000050.1 GCA_031255755.1 Prevotellaceae bacterium
TCTTTATCTTTTTGCTTACGCCCTTTCAGGGCTAATTTTGCCTTTTGCTCTTTTCACAGGGCGTTGCCCTGTGCTATTGCTGTAAGGGCTTCGCCCTTTCCGGATTGGCTAACGCCGAAAACTGGATTGCTTCGCTGACGTTCGCAATGACGTACCTGATTATTTTCCGAAGAAATCTATTATTTAACATAATGTATTAATATTAACTCCCTCATTAATAAATAATTTAAAATCATATCAATACTTTTTTGTAATATCAATCTGTAAACTTTACTGACTATACAAAACTTTTACTTAATTTTGCCGCTAATTAATTTGAAAAAACTATATGGAACAGTTTGAACTTATCATTGATAAAATAAGCTCCTGGGTATGGTCTTATCCCTTATTGATATTACTTGTCGGCGGCGGTATTTTTTTTCTTGTGTATTCACGATTCTTGCCTTTTCGATATTTTAATCGCGGCATACAGGTCTTGCGTGGTAAATATAATTCCGAAAATTCAAATGAGCGCGGACAGATAAGTTCCTTTCAGGCGCTGTCAACTGCGATAGCAGCAACTGTCGGCTTGGGAAGTATTGCCGGCGTTGCCGTAGCCATTACCATGGGCGGACCCGGTGCAATTTTCTGGATGTGGATTACAGCAATAGCAGGCATGGCAACAAAATTTTTTACATGTTCGTTAAGTATCATGTATAAAGGAAAAGACAGCGCAGGAATATTGCAGGGAGGTCCAATGTATTTCATAACCGAAGGACTCGGCAAAAAATGGAAACCATTAGCAGCAGTATTCGCCGTTTGCGGCATGGGAGGCTGCCTGTGTCTGTTTCAGGCAAATCAACTTACGGAAATTATCAACAGCGGATTTCTTGCCAAAGCAGGAATTGAAACAGGAATGAAATCAAATTTTATTATCGGTATTTTTATATGTGCAATAGTTTCTCTTGTTGTTTTCGGCGGTATTAAACGTATAGGCAAAGTAGCAGCGGCAATGGTTCCTGCGATGGTTGTAATTTATTTTACGGCAGTGTTGATTATTATGGTCAAATACAGTGATAACATTATTCCTACCATTCGGTTGATATTTGAAGATGCTTTTACCGGTAATGCTGTTTCGGGCGGCGTTTTGGGAGCATTGATATTAATGGGAGCGCGCAGAGGCGTATTCTGTAATGAAGCAGGAGTCGGAACAGCATCAATGGCGCACGGCGCTTCAAAAAATCCTCAACCAATACGCGAAGGTCTGGTTGCAATGATTGAGCCTGTTATTGATACAATGCTTATTTGTACTCTTACTGCCGTTTCGGTTTTGGTTACAGGTGTCTGGGAGCAGTTTGCAGGTCAGGATGTAAAAGGAATTACAATAACGCTTGCCGCTTTTGAACAGGCGTTGCCTCATGTCGGAAAATATGTTCTGCTTGTTTCGGCTTTGATTTTTGCTTTTTCCACACTGTTTACATCATCATATTACGGCACAAAGTGCGCTTCGTTTCTATTCGGTGTAAAACGTGCAAAATATTACAATTACTTTTATGTTATCACATTGATATTTGCAGCCGTAGGTTCCGTCAAACTTGTTGTATGTTTTATAGATACAATGTACGGATTAATGGCTTACTGCACAATAACGGCGACTATTATATTATCGCCTAAAATTATGAAAGCGGCAAAAAATTATTTCAAAAATAATAAATCCGCTCAAACCGAAACATCCGATAAATCCCATTAAGAATGTCTGATACAACTACAAAAAAGCGATTAAAAGATGCAATAAAAAATGCATTTCCAAGCGCTTTGCGTACTGCGTGGTGGGTTGTGAAACTTACTGTCGGCGTATCTCTTGCCGTAACAATTCTGGATTATGCAGGCGTTGTAAAATGGTTTTCGCAAATAGCATCTCCCGTATTTACGCATATTGGATTAACAGGCGAATCGGCGCTGGCTTATATTACAGGATATTTTGTAAACATTTATTCAGCCATTGCAGTTATTACAACTTTGGATTTAAGTTTTCGCGCCATAACAATTATCGCTGTAATGTGTTTGTGTTCGCACAACATGATTATTGAAACCGCAGTGCAGAAAAAAACAGGTTCATCTGCCGTGCGGATGTGTATTTTGCGAACGCTTGCCGCATTTGTTTCGGCATTTATATTAAATCTTGTTTTACCCGAATCTCAGGTCGAAAATACAAATACTGTAAAAGCAGCAGCAAACGCCGATATTATTGATGTATTACAGGTATGGGGCATATCAACAGTCAAACTTGTTATACGAATGGTAACGCTTATAATAGTACTTACCATTCTGCAACGTGTATTAAACGAACTGGGCATAGTAAAAATATTGTCAAAAATATTGAGTCCCGTATTGCGTCTGTTCGGGCTTCCCGTGAAAACATCTTTTCTTTGGATTGTAGCAAATACGCTCGGACTTGCTTACGGAGCAGCGGTTATGATAGAAGAAACAACACAGGGAAAAATAAGTAAAATCGAAGCCGATTTGTTGAATCATCACGTTGCCATTTCGCACAGTAGCCTCGAAGACGTCTTGCTGTTTACGGCAATAGGCGCATCGTTCTGGTGGATGATAATCATTCGTCTGGCTCTTGCTTTTGTTTCGGTGTGGGTACGCCGAATAGAATTACACTTCAAACATCAGTACAGGATTAGCGAAAAATGAAAATATTATAAAGCATCTGATATTTAATTGATATATCTTTGTTTTATAATGTATGAGATTTAAGGTAAAATATGGATATCGAACTATGCCTGTAAAGTATATTACCGATTAGGCGAAATTATATTATTAAATTCTACATTTTCTTTAATCTTATAATATTTAATAAAACAATATTTATATATGTTATGACTCCTCAAAATAGTTCAATATTATTATATTTCGTTTACAGACATAATATTCGACATCCGTTTCAATTTTTTTAATGATTTCCGTATTATTAATTTTAAATAATAACAATTATCAAGATAAAACAATAATTTATATGTTATATTTAAAATTATGCGCAAATATACGGGCATATATTGAAACAACAAACTTTTTTTGCATTTTTTATATTTTTTTTCATTTTTTATACAAAAACACAAACAACAGACAGTATTTAAAAGCATACTGATTGGATAAATATCAATAAATAAAAGAATAAAAACACAGATAGCAGCACCGATTATAAGCAGTTCCGAAGTTTGTGTATAAAACAGACAGGAAATCAACAAAAACCGTTTGTTATTTCAAGAATAAACAAATTTATAATAATCCGACAGAAACTCATATCAAACGATATTATTTCACATCAGGCATATTTCAAATTATTGCTAATTTGTTTATATTTTAGCCGTTAATGCCGATTTTATTACTTCGCCGCTAAAAAATGCATTACAGATACAGCAAAAAACTGAAATCCGTATCGGGCGGCAATTCTTTTGGTTCGCTGTTATGTTTGAACAGACGCACGTTGCGATTTCCTATAAATTTCATTTTTGCTTTTTCAATTCTGAACATGCATCCTTCGCGCAGTCCTGCAACGTACATTTTGGGATTTGCTTCAATATATTCCAAAATTCGCTGTTCTCGTGTTTCGCCGGCGTGTCCTTCGGGATTGGCATCAAGATAATGCGGATTGATTTGAAACGGAATAAGATTGAGCGCTTTCAATGTACGCGGAAACACAATAGGCATGTCATTTGTTGTGCATATCGTAGGACAGGCAACGTTTGCGCCTGCGCTCCAACCTATATACGGAATGCCTCTCATCGCTTTTATGCGGATTGCGCTTGCAAGTCTGGTCTGTTGCATTTTTTTCAGCAGTTGAAATGTATTTCCGCCACCTACAACTATTGCATGAGATTTCATTATTGCATTTGCAGGATCGCTGTGGCGGTGAACAGAATCGACTTTAATTGAAAATTCATCAAAGCGATTTAGTACTTTATTCAAATATTCATCATACGAAAACGTAACGGCTGCGTACGGCACAAACATTACTTCGCGAACGTGGCTTTTCGTCAAAAAGTCTGCTATTTGCTGTTTGGGATATTCGAGGTATCCTTCACCTGCATTTGTGGAATTGCTTATCAATAAAAGTTTCATAATAAATAGTGTGTTTATTGTTAATAAAATATTAATTGTGATATTTCTGTTGTTTGAATATTATTCGAGCAGTTTTTCTATATGCTGTTTAAGATTTTCAAATTCAATTTCATCATAAAGACGAGTTAAAAATTCTATTTTGCCGTTTTTATCTATCAATATGTTTCTGGTAACTCCGGCATCTTTTTCGGCATAAAGTTCAAATATTTTTCCGTCTTCATCAAGTGTAATCGGATACGTTACGCCTGTTGATTTTACGAATTTTCCGACTGTTTCGGCATCTTCTTTCAGGTCAATGCCTATAAGTACAAAATTTTCATTGTTTTTGTGTTTCTGCCATATATCGGATTCAATAAACGGCATTTCTTTGCGGCAAACGCTGCACCAACTTGCCGTAAACTGCAACATTACGGTTTTTCCTTTCAGGTTGCTCAACTGCTCCGTTCTTCCATCAATATATTTTATGGTGAATTCAGGCGCTTTGTCGTTGATGTTTACAATATATCCTCTTTCATCAGTATTTTCTGTCAGTGAATCGGACATTTGTTCTTCGATTTGTACGGCATCTCCGTTGTTATTCTTTTTGTTTGTCGAGCATGATGAAAAACAAATCAGCGCTACGATAGAGATAATTAAAATTTTGTTCATACTTTATATTATTTATTAATCAGTTAATATGTTATTTCAATATTTGTATTTTAAAATCAAAACATGTCGAGTTTGCAGTTGAAAAACCACTGCTTGCGATGCTGTTTTTCGTATTCTGTATCATATATATTAGTAAAATTATTCCACCGCAAAGATAAACAAAAAATTTATTGAAAAACTAAAAAAATATATACAGTCTGCTATATGCAGTTTATCCGTACTCCATTATTATTTTTTTCGGGCAAAAATAAATGAAAATAAAACTCAAATTAGACTTATAGTCCGTTGTATGAAAATCTACAAAACAATATTTTTGTATTCAAATTTTATAGCATGAATATAAAAGAAAAAATCGGTAAAAGGTTACGAGAATTACGCATTATCAGAGGATTAAGTCAAGAAAAATTTTCGTTTGAATGTGAATTAGATAGAACTTATATTGCAAGTATTGAGCAAGGCAGAAGAAATGTGTCAATAGCAAATATTGAAAAGATTGCTAATGCTTGCGGAATTTCAGTTTCGGAATTTTTTAATTCAAATTTATTTCAATAATATGTAATATGATAAAAATTAATGATTATGTGATTTTGACTGGCAAGGTCAAAGGTTTAGAGAAAAATTCAGTTGGTTTTGTCAAAAAAGTTATCACAACAAAAGCAAAAGTATTTTTTATTGGCAAACTTAAAGAAATTGATATTGAATTGTCAAAACTTAAATTCATTGATACTGTAAAAACAGGCAGACCAAAAGGAACTTCAAAAGAATTTCCACATAAAATTTGCAATGTTTGTCATATTCTAAAACCGATTGAAGAATTTGATATAAATCAAAATGCAGTTGCCGGCAGAACAAGGCGACCATCTTGTAAAAATTGCAGAAAAGGTATTGATGGTGTCGCCTTAAAAACTTCAGAAAAGACAAGAATGGAAGCAGTAAAACCTGAAGTATTTTTTGTTTGCCCAATTTGCAAAAAGGCTTCAATTCCGGGAATTACAGCAAATTTGGTAATAGACCACAACCATGAAACAGGAAACGCAAGAGAATGGATTTGTGACAGTTGTAATACAGGATTAGGTCGTTTTAAAGATGATATTGATTTAATGCAGGAAGCAATAAAATATTTGAAGAAGCACAATAAATCTTAAAAAAGTTGTGGAGGAATCATTTTTAACCTTGTAATAGACAAGTCGGTATATTCTTTTGAAATTTCCATTCCTAAATAGTTTCGATTATTCAATTTTGCCATTTTACAAGTAGTTCCAGAGCCACTCATCGGGTCAAAAACCAAGTCTCCTTTGTTTGTCCAGGATAAAATATGGTCTTGTGCTAATTTTTCAGGGAAAATTGCAGTGTGTTGAAATGCTATTTTGTCATTGGTAGAGCCACCTAAACCAACAGCATAAGACCAAATATTTGTAAGTGTTTTTTCTTCGTTTAATTCAGCAATTACTTTGTTATTAATGCCGTCAGCTTTTTTATTTGCAACCAATTTTTCTATACCGTGCCGCACCGTCTTTGTTTTAATAGGATTAAAAGTATAAACTTTTTCTTTAGAAAAAACAAACATAAATTCATAACAGTTAGTATATGCATTGGAACGCATAAAAGGAGTATTTTTCTTTTGGTAAATCATTACATCGTGAACATTAAAACCTATTTCCTGAAAATAAAGACACTGCCTAAAACTTGTTAATGTACGGTCTCCGTTTTTGATTTTATCCCCGACAACCCAAACGACAACGCCGCCTTTTTTCATAACACGATATAATGCTTTTGCTATATTTTCAAAATCAAAGGAATATCCGTTGTAATTTCGTAAGTCATCATAAGGTGGCGAAGTTACAACTAAATCAATACATTCGCTTGGCAGTTCTTTCATACCAACCAAACAATCAACATTATAAATGTTATTTACCTCGTATTTCCCTAAATTCATAAATTTGTACTATTTGAACTTGTAAAGATAATCATAAATTTTTAATTGATACCTATAATCGACGAAAAAGTTTTCAATAAATAAAATTTCACTGCGATTAGGAATAAGTTGGGGTTGTCAATAAATGCTGTTTGTAAACCATCCAAAAATATGAACGAAAAAAGTCTTATTAGCAGAAGCGGCGAAGCGCATACTGCTCGTTATGCGCAATTTTGTCACTTGGCATAGTATTACACTATGTCGTGTTAGCAACAAGCTTCCGTGTTTGTGAATAATATATTTATTGTTTCAATATCTGTATTTGGTATCATCGTCATTGAGAATATTCAGATAGTTGTGATACCGTGAAGCCGCAATATCTCCATTTTCAACTGCAAGTTTAACTCCGCACTGCGGCTCGTGAGTATGTGAGCAGGGATTGTATTTGCAGTTTTTTGAAAATCTGAATATTTCAGGAAAAAAGTGATATAGTTCATTTTTCTCAAATTCATCTGTCAGTCCGAAGCCTTTAATTCCGGGAGTATCAATAATATATCCGCCGAAACTGAGTTGAAACATCTCGTAAAATGTTGTGGTATGCATTCCCGATTTGTGGGCTTCAGAAATTTTGCCTGTACGTGCATTCTGAGAACAGTCCACGCTGTTTATCAGTGTTGATTTTCCAACACCGGAATTACCGAGAAATACCGAAACTTTGTCTTTCATTTTATCTTTTAATATGTCAATACCTGTCATTTCGGTTGCCGATATTTCCATTATTTCATATCCTGCTTTTCGATAAACGGATTTAAATTCATCAAGAGTTTTTTTCAGATTGTCGGTTGTGTACATATCAATTTTATTTACAATGATTACAGTGTGTATGTGATATGCTTCGGCAGTGAGCAAAAACCTGTCAACAAATTCGAGTTTGACTTCGGGCAGTGTAAGAGTAACAATCAGAAATGCCGTATCAATATTTGCCGCCACAATATGCGCCTGTTTCGACAGGTTAGACGGTTTGCGAATGATATAATTTTTGCGTGGATGAACTTTTATGATTACTCCGGAATTTTCGTTTTCATCAAGTTCTACATCAACAATATCGCCTGCTGCAACAGGATTTGTTGTTTTATTTTCGTTCAAACGCAGTTTACCGCGCAGAGTACAATTGATGCGCTTGCCGCTTTCGGCTAATTGCACCATATATTGAATTCCTGTGTGTTTTGTTACTAAGCCTGCGGTCATTTTATGGCAAATCGGATAAATTATTTACTGTAAATTTTATTGTTTGTTGTACGCTTCAACTCCGCTTTTTAAAAATTGTACAAAACCGCCTATGTCAAGGTCATAATTGCGCGGCGGCACGAGAATTTTACCGTTTCGTCCTTCCAAAACGTAGTGCGGTTGCGATATAGCGCTATATTTATTGAATACAAAATTGAAATTTATTTTGCCGAGAGTTTTCAAAACCTTGCCGCTTTTGGTTGTAATCCATTCGTTTTCTGGCAGTGTTGTTCTGTCATCAACATAAATTGCAAGTATAACGTATTCATTATTCAATATTTCAAGCACTTCCGGCGCCGACCATACACGAGCTTCCATTTCGCGACAATTTACACAGCCATGTCCTGTAATGTCAATAAACAAAGGTTTTCCGACTTTTTCGGCATATTCGCTTGCTTCTTTATAATCGAAAAATCCTTTAAGTCCATGAGGGAGATGTAAAAATTCGCTGTATTTTACATTTTGGCCTTCATCGTTGATTTGCAGTGCGCTTTTTTGTGATTCCACAACAAAATCCTGAGTTGTAAGCGGCGTAAGATAACCTGAAAGCGCTTTAAGCGGAGCGCCCCACATTCCGGGAATCAAATAAACTACAAAACTGAATGTTATGATTACCAAAGTAAGGCGTCCGACACCGATATGTTTAATTTCACTGTCATGAGCAAATTTTATTTTTCCCAAAAGATAAAATCCCATCAACGAAAATACAACAATCCATATAGCAAGATATATTTCACGGTCGAGAATATGCAAATGATAAGCCTGGTCAACAGTTCCGATAAATTTTAAACTTAATGCAACTTCGACAAATCCGAGAATAACTTTTACGGAGTTGAGCCAGCCGCCGCTTTTTGGCAATCTGTTAAGCACCGCAGGAAATAGCGCCGCAAGAATAAACGGCATTGCAAAAACTGCAGAAAATACGAGCATCACAACTATCGGAGTCCAAAATTCGCCTGCAAACGCTTTTATTATTATAGTGCTGACAATAGGTCCTGTACACGAAAACGAAACCAGAACAAGCGTCAAAGCCATGAAGAATATTCCTATAATGCCGCCTTTGTCTGCATTTTTATCACTTTTGTTGACAAAGCGGCTTGGCAGTGTTATGTCAAACGCTCCGAAAAACGATGCTGCAAAAATTATAAACACGAGGAAAAACAGCGTATTGGGAAACCAGTGTGTAGATAGCCAGTTAAAAATATTTGCCGTTGTATCGTCTCCGCCAACTGTTTTTATGATTAAAATAATGGCTGCTATCGGCAATGTGTAAAGCAGAATTATGAAAAAACCGTAAAGCGATGCTTCTGCTCTGCCTTTTGCTTTATTTTTTGAGCCTTTCATAAAAAACGATACCGTCATTGGAAGCATTGGAAAAACACAGGGCGTAAGAATTGCAATCAATCCCCACAAAATTGCGTCTATAATATAAGCCCACAGAGATTTGTTATTGTCGATTATGTATGTTTCGGTAATTTGAGGCTGTTCTTCTGCTGTAATATTTGAACTTGCCGCATAATTCTGTTTGCCGATATTTATTGTAAAATCTTCGTCTGTCGGAGGAAGGCACTGTCTGTCATCGCAAACCATCCATTCGACATTGGCTTTCAGGCTTGCGCTTTCGGTTAACAGTTTTACTTTTTGAGCAAATCGCGCTTTTTTCTCAAACGACCCGATTTCCATTCCAAACATGTCATCAAATTTTTTTACAGGTTTGTCTATCATTTCAATCGTGCCTGTCAGATTTACGTTTTCGGGCAAATCAAATGTAAATGCTGTGGCATTTGGTCCATTTTCATAAGGACCTATATCGTACAAGTGCCAGCGATTTTCAATATCGGCTTCAAAGATTATCTGATAAACAGAATCTTCGATTTGCGTAACTGAAGTTTTCCAACTTACAGGATTTTGCTGCGCAAAACCTGATGTTCCACACAGCATAATTATCAATATATATGCGTAACGAAATAAATTTTTCATAACTGTTGTAATATTCTTTATACAAAGCACAAAAATAATGAAATATTTTTATGTTGCATTAAAAACTGTTGATAATATAAAGATGATTGCTTGGCGCTTCTCTGGAATGACGGTTTGCCAAAGGTTTTAGCGTTGAATGTGAATTATCTGTTTTGTTTCAAAAAATTCATCTTCAAAGAAATCTTTTATTTCATAAACGGAAATCTGTCTTTTTGATATTTTTGTTGCTTTGAGTTCACTGTGCAAATCACCGCCTTTGAGGTAAATAATTCCATTTGGCAAAGCATTATTACCATTGGGAATTATCCTGTTCCAAACCCACGAAACAAATGTCGGCAAATCGGTAACTGCTCTGCTTGCAACAAAATCAAATTTCTGTTTCAATTCTTCAGCGCGAACACGCATGGTGCAAACATTTTTTAAGTCCAGACTTTCAACAATGGCGTTCACTACTTTTATTTTTTTATTTATCGAATCAACCAAAGTAAACTGCGCATCGGGAAACATTATCGCAAGAGGAATTCCCGGAAAACCGCCGCCTGTACCGACATCAAGAATTTTTGTGTCTGCGGCGAATGAAATTATTTTTGCAATGGCAAGCGAATGTAAAACGTGATGATTATAAATGTTTTCCATATCTTTTCTTGATACAACATTTATCTGTGCATTCCAAAATTCATACAAATCACCGAGTTGCGACAGTTGTGAAATCTGCTTTTGATTTAATTTCGGGAAATATTTTAAAATTTCGTTCATTGTTTTTCTTTTTTACTGTGTAATTAATTTTCCAAGCCTCAATTTTGCCCGATGCAGTAAGGTTTTTACCGTTCCGACAGGCATTTCGAGTTCGCAGGCAATTTCTTCGTATGAATAATCTTTGAAATAACGCAGTTCTATGAGTTTTCTATATTTTGGTTTCAACTGTTCGAGTAAATTTTGCACAAATATTATTTGCTGTTCGCTAATCATAACTTCTTCGGGATTCAAAACTGACGACTGAATAGAATCTTCGCCTATTGCAAATTCCACATTATCATCGTTGTTATTTTCGATGGAAACATGATTGTTTTTGCGTTTGCGCAGAAAATCAATACATGTATTTTCGGCTATGCGAAACAGCCATGTACTGAATGCAAATTTAAAATTGTACTGCTCTATGTTTCTTAGAACTTTGTCAAATGTTTCATATGTTAAATCTTCTGCATCGTTTTTGTTTATCACTATTTTAAGTATCAAAAAATATATGGCATCCTTATATCGGGTAAATAATTTTGCATACGCTTTTGTATTACCTGTTAAAATTTGCTTAACCAGTTTTTGATCTTCTTCTATTCGTGATAACATTTTGAATTTATCTTTAATGATTTCAGATTTTTTCAACTATAATAGATTTGTACGGATATTAAAAAACAGTGATTTTTTCATTTCAGTATGTTTGAAAACCGTAAAAATATCGTAAAAATATTAATAAATATAAATTAGTCAGTTAGTCGGAATTTATTTTGTATCTTTTTTATAATTAGGTAAATAACTACAATAATGAACAAAATAAGTTATCATACCTTCCTGACTTAAATAATGATACAAAATTACAGAAAATATTTTATAATACAAAACGAAAAATTTATCTGTTTACAAATGTTTTAATAGCATTGTCTAAAAATCAGAGATTTATCGCAGTTTAATTTAATATTGTAAACACAATAATCAGAGTTCAAGAAAATAAATAAATATCAAAAAAGTATCGGTTTTTATATGTTTTTTAAAATTAATTGTCCGATAAATATAATAATTATTACAACAACACACCAACGAATGAAATTTCCGCCGAAACGCATGGTTGTTCGTGTTCCGACAATTGCGCCTAAGATGTTGCCTGCGCTGTAAATCAAACCGACTTTCCAGTTTATCTGTCCGTGAAGAGCAAAAACCGTCAATGCTACAGGCGTATATAACATTACAGCAAACTGCTTTACAGCATTGGCTTCTACAATATTCATGCCTGCAAGCATCACCGATGCAAAAATTAGTAAAATACCAACGCCGATATGAGTAAATCCACCGTAAAAACCTATAATAAAAAATGCTATCCACTTTATTGTCGTAAATCGTTCGTGTCTTTTTTCAGGCTGTCCATTCATAAATATTTTAGCATCGTAAAACATGAAAAAAATCATAACAGACAAAAATATTGCAAGAACAATTTCAAAAATATGCTGATTTATCAATGTCGCAAATTCAGCGCCAAAAATAGAACCAAACATCACAGGCATACCTATTTTAAATGCTTCCTTGAAATCAAGAAATCCTTTTTTCTTGAACATTATTGACGATGTGGTAAATTGCAACAAAACTCCGACTCTGCTTGTTGCATTTGCAACGCTTATCGGCATTCCCATTGCCATAAAAAGTATGTAAGTAATTGCCGTAGCGCTGCCTGCAACAGTATTCACAAATCCTACAACAAAACCTACAAATATAAGTATTGCAAGCATTGGCAATGAAAAAATATCGGCGTTTTGCAGATATGTATTTATATTTTCAAATATCATACAATAACAGTTTCAATTATACAAATTTACATAATTATTTTGAATAGATACAGATTAAATAAACAAAAAAGCAGCGGCATTTTGTGCAACTGCTTTAATTTCTGCTCCCCCTCAAGGACTTGAACCTTGGACCCCATGATTAACAGTCATGTGCTCTAACCAACTGAGCTAAGGAGGAATCTTTATAACCGTTTTTCATCAAAACGGAGTGCAAAAGTATATAAATAATTTTAATCTGCAAAAAAAAAATTAATTATAAAAATTTTTTTTTCTAATATCGTCATAATTAACCATTTAAAATATATTGGTTTTAAAAATGTAAAAATATTTTAATTATTTATTAATTTTGACGGCTATTTTTCATAAAAAAACAAAAAATGAATAAAATTCTTGGTATAGGAAATGTTCTTGTTGATATTCTTGCAATATTTGAAGACGATAAGATGTTACAAAAATATGCTTTGCCGAAGGGAAGCATGACACACGTTGACGAAAATACAACCAACAAAATATTTGATGATATAAAGCGTCAAAGTAAATACGAAATCGTTGCAGGCGGTTCGGCAGCTAATACTATAAACGGACTTGGCAAACTTGGTATTCAAACTGCTTTTATAGGAAAAACAGGTAAGGATGAACTCGGTAAGTTTTTTATTGATAATATGAAACAACACGGGACATTGTCCAGATTAATTGCTATTGAAAAAACTACAGGAAATTGCAAAGTATTGATAACTCCCGACGGTGAACGTACAATGTGTACATATCTCGGCGCTGCTATTGATTTATGCGTAGAAGATCTTTGTGATGAGCAATTTCAAGGTTATGATTATTTGCATATAGAAGGATATTTAATGCAAAATCACACATTGATGAAACGCGCTCTTGAACTTGCAAAACAGCATAGAATGATTGTTTCGCTTGATATGTCAAGTTTCAATGTAGTTGCTGAAAATAAAAAGTTTATGAATGAAATATTGCACAAATATGTTGATATTATATTTGCCAATGAAGACGAAGCAAGAGTTTTTACAGATAAAGAGCCACAGGAAGCATTGGAAACGCTTGCCGAAATCTGTAAAATAGCAATCGTAAAAGTAGGTTCGGCAGGTTCGTATGTAAAGCAAGGCAACGAATCTTATAAAATACGGGCTATTTCGGCAAACGCAATAGATGCAACAGGAGCAGGCGATTTATATGCTTCGGGATTTTTGTATGGAATGGCAAAGAATCTTCCTATAGAAATTTGCGGCGAAATAGGTTCGCTTTGTGCGGGTAATATTGTAGAAGTTGTGGGTCCTAAACTTAGCGATGAAAGATGGAACAGCATTAAGCGAAGTTTAAGTTATTAATTAATTTACTAATTTTGCACTGTATAAAAATAAAATTTTATTTATGAACAAAATAAAAAAACATCCTGATTTTTACAGAATGGCATCAAAATTCGGATTGATAATGGGCTTAGCTGTATCTGCCGTTCATTTTATTTTTTATTTGCTTGAAGACAGGATAAGCAGTTCGTTCGCAGCAAGCATATTAACACTGATTGTGGTTATAATAATAGTATCCAAAGCGACACTAAGTTACAGAAAAATTCTTGGCGGATATATTTCATACTGGCATGCGTTCGGGTACGGTGTAGTGATATTTATGTTTGCAGGCATTGCAGGCGCTATTTATTCGTACATATTCAACAGCATTGATCCTGATTATGTTTATCGTCAACTTGAAGCGTTGAAGCAGCAGATGTTGAACTCAAGTCTTATGGAAATAACAGATAATGTAGAATTGATGAGAGAAACCATTGAAAAAACAATTTCAGACCAAAAAGAAGCGCTGAACTATCAAATGCAGCATCCTTTCAGGTCAATTTTATCTGCTACGTTCTGGAATACTTTTTTAGGCGCTCTGTTTTGCTTTATTTCATCCGCATTTTTAAGAAAAAACAGACGTGAAATAATCAATGAATCGTAAATACTGTTTTTACAATAAATAAATCATATTATGGATATTTCAATCGTAATTCCGCTATACAACGAAGAAGAATCGTTACCCGAACTTACAGAATGGATAGAACGAGTGATGAATGAAAATAAATTTTCATTTGAAATTATTCTTATTGACGATGGCAGTTCCGACAATTCTTGGGCTGTTATTGAAAATCTTCATTCAAACAGAAAATATATACGCGGAATCAGTTTTCGGCGAAACTATGGAAAATCGGCAGCTCTGTATTGCGGATTTAATGCGGCAAAAGGCGATGTTGTAATAACTATGGATGCTGATTTGCAGGACAGTCCGGACGAAATTCCAGAACTGTACAAAATGATTACTGAAGATGGTTACGACCTTGTTTCGGGATGGAAAAAGAAACGCTATGATTCAAAACTGTCAAAAAACATTCCATCAAAATTTTTCAACGGCATGACTCGGCTTATATCGGGAATTAAACTGCACGATTTTAACTGCGGATTGAAAGCCTACAAGTTGAAAGTTATAAAAAGCATAGAAGTTTACGGCGAAATGCATCGTTACATACCTGTACTTGCAAAGCAATCGGGTTTTAAAAAGATAGGAGAAAAAGTCGTTCAGCATCGCGCACGTAAGTACGGAACTACAAAATTCGGGATGTCTCGATTTGTAAACGGATTTCTTGATTTAATGACAATAACGTTTATAACAAAATTCGGCAAAAAACCTATGCACTTCTTTGGAGTTGTCGGCACCCTAATGTTTTTACTTGGCGGCGGAATTGCAATATGGCTTATAGCCTATAAACTTTACTGCATATCAAACAGAATTGATTTTAGAGATGTAACATCGCAACCGCTGTTTTATATTGCGCTTGTAACAATAATTATAGGAGTTCAATTATTTCTTGCTGGATTTTTGGGTGAACTCGTTTCACGAAATTCAAACGAACGCAATAAATATTTTATTGACAGAGAAATTTGACATAAAAAGAAAATTTAAGAACGATTAAAATAAAAAATAATTATTGACGGATTTATCTGATTATTCATTACGAATGTGTATCTTTGGCGTTGAATTTGTTTATATTTGAAATTGTAATAGTATTAAAATCAAGATAAATAAAATTACGCACGGTTAATATGAAGATAATCATGCAGATTAAAAACAGTTTTACTGTATGTTTGAAAATTATAATTAAAAATAAAAATTATGAAAAAAATTAAATTAACAGTCATGATGATGCTGGTATCTTCGATGATGATTTCAGCCCAAGAATTTGAATTTAACAGAGTTGTTGCTCATCGCGGAGCGTGGAAATCCGATAAACTTCCCGAAAATTCTGTAGCATCATTCAAAAAAGCAATTGAACTTGGTTACGCAGGCAGCGAATTTGATGTTTATATGACAGCCGACTCTGTTTTAGTTCTCAATCATGATGCGGATTTGCAAGGATTAAGCGTAGAAAAAAGTACACTCGCTCAATTACAGCAAAAAAAATTATCAAACGGAGAAACAGTTGCTCTGCTTGATGATATTCTGAAAATTCTTACAAATCAGGAAAATACCATTGCATTTTTGGAAATCAAACCTTCAGCAGTAAGCAAAGAACACGGTTTTGCCGCTGTTGACAAAATTCTCAAAACGGTTGAACGCCACAAAGCCGAAAATTTGGTTATGTACATTAGTTTTGATTATTCGTATTTGCAACGCATAAAAGCAAAAAATCCGCAAGCGCGTACTGCGTTTTTGAGCGAAACTCTAAATATTGACAATGTTGTTTTGGACGGAAAAACAGGTATGGATTTTAATTATAAAGTATTCAAAAAAGATGAGAATCTAATTCAGGAAGCCAGAGGCAAAGGAATAAATATTAACGTTTGGACGGTAAATAACCCTGACGACATGAAATATTTTCTTGAACAAAATGTTGACTATATCACGACAGACGAGCCTGCTTTATTGCTGAAATTGGAAAAGAAACATATTGAAAATTTGAAGTAAGATAACTTAAAATAACAGTAAAATATGCTTACAAAACTCGGAAATAAAATTTTAATGTCGTCGATGAAAAGTATAAATCGTTATATTACCGGTAGCGACGAAATACAGCACAAAGTATTCAAAGATATTGTTTCGCACGGAAAAAATACGGCTTTCGGCAAACAGTTTAATTTTGATAAAATAGCAGACAGAGATGATTTCCGAAAAATAATTCCCATAAGCGATTATGAAAATCTGAAACCATACATAGAACGAATAGTTACAAATAAAGAACAAAATGTACTGTGGGATACGCCGGTGCGCTGGGTCGCAATGTCAAGCGGAACAACAGGCGATAAAAGTAAATATATTCCGGTAACTGGCGAATCGTTGCATAAATGTCATTACAGAGCGGGAAAGGAAATGCTTGCGCTTTACATAAATTCGTTTCCCAAAAGTAAAATTCTTTCAGGTAAAACACTTGTTCTTGGCGGCAGCCGTCAAATAAATGCACTTGGCGATGGAATTTTTACAGGCGATATTTCGGCAATTCTTGTAAGCAATTTGCCGTTTTGGGCTGATTTCAAACGCACTCCAAATCGCAAAACAATACTTTTACCCGACTGGGAAGAAAAAATGGAAAAACTTGCATTAAAATCAGTTTGCTCAAATGTAACGGCAATGGCTGGAGTTCCTTCGTGGCTTATGGTTTTGCTCAAGCATATAGTTCACAAAACAGGAAAACCTGTTCTTGAAATATGGAAAAATTTTGAAGTGTTTTTTCACGGAGGCGTTTCGTTTGCTCCTTATCACGAACAATACAAAAAGATGTTGCCATCCGATAATGTAAATTATTGGGAAACGTATAATGCATCCGAAGGATTTTTTGGAGTTCAGTATTCGCCCAAAAGCAAAGATATGTTACTGTTGCTTGACTGTGGAATTTATTACGAATTTTTGCCTGTTGAAGAATGGGACAAAGAAAATCCTCAAACTGTAATGTTGCAGGATGTTGAGATTGCTAAAACTTATGCAATGATAATATCTACAAACGGAGGCTTGTGGCGTTACAAAATAGGCGATACTGTTGAGTTTACTTCAAAATCTCCGTATCTTTTCAGAATCACCGGACGAACGAAACATTTTATAAACGCTTTCGGCGAAGAAATTGTAGTTGATAATGCAGAAGCGGCGCTTGCCAAAGCCTGTGCTGAAACGGGAGCAGTAATCAGCGATTACACGGCGGCGCCTGTTTATTTCAGTGAAAACGCCAACGGCGCTCATGAATGGCTTATAGAATTTGATGTGTTGCCTGCAAGTATTGAAAAATTTACTGAAATGCTCGACAATACTTTGAAAAAGGTAAATTCCGATTACGAAGCAAAACGTTCGTACAATTTAAGTTTGGGCATGCCTCAGGTTGTTGTTGCGCCACAGGGAACATTTTTCAACTGGTTGAAATCTAAAGGAAAACTTGGAGGACAGAACAAAGTTCCGAGACTTTGTAATAATCGCACTTACATTGACGAAATAAAAAAACAGTTAAACAGTCTGTAATATTAAAAGTTTTATAAACAAATTACAGTTTTTAATTTTTAAATTAAAATCTCTGTAAAACTTGTTTACAGCGCAAGCCACAGTAAAATTTTATAGACATTATAAATTTATTACTTTTCAAAGTAAAAAAATTGATAAATGACAAATGATAAATTAACAGATAACAGAAAGCCCGATTGGTTGAAAATCAAATTACAGCATAGTAAACTTTCAATTCAGTTAAGCGGCATATTAAACAAACATCGACTGCATACGATATGTGAAAGCGGAAAATGTCCCAATCGAGGCGAGTGCTGGGATTGCGGGACTGCTACTTTCATGATATGCGGAGATATTTGTACGCGCTCATGTAAATTCTGCAATGTAAAATCAGGAAAACCCATGCCGCCAGACCCAGATGAGCCTGAAAATATTGCAAATTCTGTAAAGTTATTGAAACTGAAACATGTTGTAATTACATCTGTTGACAGAGACGATCTTTCCGATTTGGGCGCATCTCACTGGGTTGAAGTGATAAAAGCCGTAAAGCGCGAAAATCCGAATACTACTATGGAAGCGCTGATTCCTGATTTTCAAGGTAAAGAAAATCTGATACGTATGATTACAGATACCTGTCCGGAAGTAATTTCTCATAATCTCGAAACCGTAAAGCGACTTTCAAAACACATACGCAGTAAGGCAACTTACGAAACATCATTGTCGGTTATACGACAGGTAGCATCTTCGGGCATAACAGCCAAATCGGGAATAATGCTCGGACTTGGCGAAACGCGCAACGAAGTGATTGAAACAATGAATGATTTGCTTGCGGAAGGTTGTCGTATTCTTACCATAGGGCAATATCTGCGTCCTTCAAAATCAAATGTCGAAGTTGTTGAATACATACATCCTGCAATATTTGAAGAATACCGCAATATCGGTATTGCAAAAGGATTTGATTATGTTGAAAGCGCTCCATTGGTAAGGTCAAGTTATCACGCCGAACAGCATGTGCCAAATCAAAAACAGACTTCGCCCGACAAATAAACAGATTTTATTATGGTAAAAACAGAATTGACAGATTTGGGAATATTGAATTATCGTGATGCATGGACAAAACAGCAACTATTGTTTGAACGGTTGAAAGAAGAAAAAAATACAGGAAAACCGAGTATAAATTATCTGCTTTTTGTTGAACATCCTCATGTATATACTCTTGGACGTAATGGCGACAGGCAAAACATGCTGATAGATGCAATTCAACTGCAAGCCAAAAATGCGGAATTTATCCAAGTTGACAGAGGAGGCGATATAACCTATCATGGACAGGGGCAACTGGTTGTTTATCCTGTTATTCGTCTTGATATGTTTGAAATAGGAATCAAAGAATACGTATATCGTTTGGAAGAAGTTGTTATTCGTACGATATGCAAATACGGAATAAACGGCGGACGTATGAAAGGCGCTACAGGAGTCTGGCTTGATACCGATACCCAATCTGCACGAAAAATATGCGCAATAGGAGTAAAATGTTCGGGATTTGTTACCATGCACGGTTTTGCATTAAATGTAAATACCGACTTGAATTACTTTAATTACATCAATCCTTGCGGCTTTATTGATAAAGGAGTAACATCAATCGAAAAAGAATTAAAACACAAAATTAATTTTGAAGAAGTAAAAACACTGACAGCGCAAAATTTTAGCGAAGTGTTCGGTATGGAATTTACGGTTTGACGGTTTCATGATTACAAATTACACAAAATAATCTTATTGTATAAAGTTTGTTTTACATAAAATTCATCAATTTCATTCAATAAAATAAATAAATTTAATTTTATTTGCTTTGATTTGGAAAATTTTTGTAATTTTGCAGAATATTAGTAACAATAATGTGATATTTTTTAAAATAATACTTGCAAGTGAAACCATATAAGATATTAGTAATTAATCCGGGATCAACATCTACAAAAATTGCTGTTTTTGAAGATGAAAAAATTGTTTTTGCAGATAATATCAAACATACGACAGAAGAACTGTCAATGTTTGGTTATATTATTTATCAGCATGAATTCAGGAAAAAACTTATTTTGCAAAAACTTAAAGAGGCAAATATAGATCTTTCACAAATCGACATAATAGTTGGTCGCGGAGGATTGGTAAAACCCATTCTGTCCGGAGCCTACGAAGTAAACGACAGATTAAAGGAAGATTTGATGAAAGGCGTACAGGGCGAACATGCAAGCAATCTCGGAGGGCTTATTGCCGATGATATTGCAAAATTAACATTAAATGCAAAAGCATATATAGTTGACCCTGTCGTAGTTGATGAATTGCAGGATGTCGCTCGCATCACAGGACATCCTGATATACCCAGAACTTCTATTTTTCATCCGTTGAACCAAAAATCGGTTGCACGCAGATTTGCAAAATCTTTAGGCAAAAAATATGAAAACCTCAATCTGATAGTTGCACATTTGGGCGGAGGAATTTCTATAGGCGCACACTGTAAAGGTAAGGTGATTGATGTAAATAACGCTTTGGACGGAGAAGGTCCTTTTTCTCCTGAACGTGCAGGTTCATTGCCAGCAGGAGCATTGGTAAAACTTTGTTTCAGCAACAGATATACTTATGATGAAGTTAAAAAGATGCTTGTTGGAAACGGCGGTTTAGTTGCGCTTATGGGAACTAATGAAGCTCGAGATGTAGAAATACAGGCAGATAAAGGAGATGAACGCGCACGACTTATTCAGGATGCAATGTGCTATCAAATTGGAAAAAGCATAGGTGCGATGGCTGCAGTACTAAAAGGCAAAGTTGATGGAATTATTCTTACAGGCGGAATTGCACATAATAAATATCTTTGCAGTTATATTGACGAAATGGTTGGATTTATTGCTCCTATTCAAGTTTATCCCGGCGAAGATGAAATGACTGCATTGGCAACAAACGGTTTAATGATTCTGAACGGTGAATTGAAGCCGATAATTTATGAATAAAACAGATTTATATTTTTTACAAAGATAACGGAGAATAGAACTGTAAATCAATTCTCCGTTTTTTTATTCATTATAATAAAATTAGAACTACAACATGTCAATAAAAATAATTCCTCTGTCAACCGAGAGCATGTCATTACAAAAACATAATTTTATAATATGATGCAACTCCAAAATATTTGTGATGCTGTTGATAAGTAATTTCTGATGAAAACTGTTGTTATTCTTTTTGTAAATTATATGATTTTCGGTTGCCAACCTGAATTAATTATTAATTTTGTACTTCAAAGAATGAAAATTATGATATTAATAATAGATATCAGAGATTGATTTCAACAATTTTAAACAAAGCAGTTATTAAAAAATATTTCTTATGATAAAATGCTGTATCTTCGATTTGGACGGAACAATAGCAGATTCGTTACACGACATTGCCAATGCTGCAAATGCAACACTTGCATCATTCGGATTGCCTGTACATGATATCGAAAAATATAAACAGTTTGTGGGAAGCGGAGTTTCAAAACTTATGGAACGAATATTGCCCGACGAGTATTGCACAGATGAATACAAACAAAAAATACTGACTGTTTTCAGTGAAAATTACAGTCGATGCTGTCTTGATTTTACAAAACCGTATGCAGGCATTAGCGAAACTCTGGCTGAACTGAAAAAACAAAAGATGATACTTGCCGTTGTGAGCAACAAACCAGATAATCTTGCAAAAAAAATTATCAACAGTTTATTGCCTGATATTTTCAGCGATGTTTTCGGAAGTATGGCAGGAGTGAATCGAAAACCTTCCCCTGATTTGTGTTTGCATGTTATGCAAAATCATAATATTGAAGCTGTAAATTGTGCATTTGTCGGCGATTCGGATATTGATATTTTCACTGCTATAAATGCTATGATATTGCCTGTTGGCGTTACGTGGGGATTTCGCAGTCGAAGCGAATTGGAAAATGCAGGAGCAAAGTATGTAATAAGCAAACCGAGCGAATTATTAAAAATATTGAAAAACAGTAATATATAAAATACGAATTCAACGTTTTTATAAAATATTGAAAAAAAATGCACAAAAATTTTGTAGAATAAAAAAAGATATATACTTTTGCACTCCCATTAAAAAAAAATGATGGGAGCATAGCTCAGCTGGTTCAGAGCACCTGCCTTACAAGCAGGGGGTCCTTGGTTCGAATCCATGTGCTCCCACCAAACAAAAAAGCAACTAAAATTTTAGTTGCTTTTTTTGTTTGGATATGATTTTCCTTATAACTTTTTAATATACCTCTTCTGAATAGTAATTATAATATAGCACGTCATTGCGAGGAGTGTAATGACATACAAATTATTTTAATATAATATGTTTTCCTGAAAGGTTTATTCAACAAATTATAATATTTTATTTAATTTTGTAACAATTTTAATAAATGAAACAATGAACAGAAAAAGTTTTGCAAGCGACAATAATTCGGGAATACATCCCGTAATTTTAGCGGCAATTGAAGATGCAAATACATCTCATACAATTGCTTATGGAGACGATGTATTTACGCGAACGGCAGAGCAAAAGTTCAAACAGCATTTCGGAAATGCCGCCGAAGTTTTCTTTGTCTTCAACGGAACCGCAGCCAATGTGCTATGTCTGCAAGCCGCTACCAAACCATACAATGCAATTATATGTTCCGAACTTGCGCATATAAATGTTGACGAATGTGGAGCGCCGGAACGGTTTACAGGATGCAAACTTCTGACTTGTCCTACAACAGATGGAAAAATAACCGTCAACGAAATTGCAAAACATCTTCACGGAACAGGTTCTCAACATCATGTACAACCGAAAATAATTTCGATTTCACAGCCTACCGAACTCGGAACGGTTTATTCTCCGGATGAAATAAATAATATTGCACAGTTTGCTCATGCAAACAATTTGCTGTTGCATGTAGATGGCGCACGCCTTGCAAATGCTGCTGCCGCTCTCAATATGGAATTTAAAAAATTCACTGCGGACGCAGGCGTTGATATTTTATCGTTTGGCGGAACAAAAAACGGAATGATGTACGGCGAGGCTGTCGTTTTATTAAAACCCGAACTGTCCGAAAACTTTATGTACATTCGTAAACAGGCAATGCAACTTGCATCAAAGATGAGATTTGTTTCTGCGCAGTTTATTGCTTACCTGAATAATAACCAGTGTATAAAAACAGCCTGCCATTCCAACAAAATGGCAAAATTACTTGAAGCGAAAATCAAAGAAATCAAACAAATAAAAATAACTCAAAAAGTAGAATCCAATGCTGTTTTTGCGCTTATACCGCCTAAAATTTGCAATGACTTGCAAAAAGAATATTTTTTCTACCTTTGGGACGAAAAAAACTGTGAAGCACGCTGGATGTGTTCATTCGATACAAACGAAGATGATATAAACACATTTGTGGAAACAATAAAAAAATTGATAAAAAACATTTAATACAAATTCAAAAACACATGAAAAATAAAAGAATAATAGCGCTTGATGCATTTCGAGGATTTACCGTTGCATTAATGATTTTGGTGAATAATCCGGGTTCGTGGAGTCATATCTATTCTCCGTTGCGCCACGCCGAATGGGAAGGCTGTACTCCTACCGACCTCGTATTTCCGTTTTTTCTTTTTGTCGTTGGCATTGCATCGTTTTTTTCATTCAAAAAATTGGATTTTAAACTCAGTAAAGAGACTTTTGGAAAACTTCTTCGTAGGTCGATGCTTATATTTTTGATAGGATTTTTGTTGAATTTTTATCCTTTTTTTGATACGAATAAGCCATTTTCATTGCAAAATATTCTTGATAGGCTTGAAACCATAAGAATTTTCGGAGTATTGCAGCGTATTGCATGCGCTTATTTTATTGGAATTTTTATTTGTCTTTTATTCAAGTCAACAAAGAAAATAGCAGCAGCAGGCATTACGTTGATGATACTGTTTTGTGGAATTTTAATCGCATATAATCCACAAAATCCATACGATAAAAAAGAAAATGCATGTAGAGCCGTTGACCTGATTGTTCCCGGTGAAAATCATATATATAAAGGATACAGCCGCACAGTTGAACTTGATAATTTCGATATTAGCGTTATGGATGATACGCATTTTGCCGTAACGCCTGTCGGCGGTGCAAATATTGATTTGAAATATGTTTCGTTTCGCTCGGTCGGCAATTATGAATTGAAAAAGGAAATCAAAGATGATACGATGATATATACCGTTATTACGTCAGGAAATGCAGATGAGGAAAATTTATCTGCAAATGCGGTTCAGCAACTCACTGCGGCAACAGAGCGTATTCCATTCGACCCGGAAGGTTTATTGGGTGCAATGGCAGCTGCGGCAACAGTTATTTTTGGATTTTTGACAGGTAGGTTGATTAATTTTTATTCAGAAAACAAGGAAAAAACGGTAATGCATCTTATGCTTTTCGGATTGACTGCCGTTTTTGTCGGAATGTTTTGGGGACAGTGGTTTATAATAAGCAAACCTTTGTGGACAGGCTCGTATGTACTTTATGCAGGCGGCTTGGCGATGATTGTACTTGCATTTTTCATTTGGTTTATGGATGTGAAGCGGTACAGTCAAAAATATTTTCGACCGTTTGTTGCATTTGGTTCTAATCCGTTATTTTTGTTTGTCATGTCGGGCGTGATAGTTAAAACAATGAATTTTTCCTGTTTTAATATTGGAGAAATGTCGCTGCAAAAATGGATTTACGAAAATATTTACAAAGGAATTATTGACCCAGCCTTCGGCTCGCTACTATATGCAATTACGTTTATTGCCATAATGTGGCTGCTTGCCGAACTTTTGTACAGAAAGAAAATATATATCAAAGTATAATATGTTATTGTTATATTAAAGCGGAAAATTTTTCAACAGTTTTTTCAATTAAACTTCGCAATAATGTATTTTTTATCCGTTATCAGTTAATAATAAAACGTTCAATGCTTTTTTAATGCGCTTTATGGTTTCGTCTTTCCCTGTGAGACTGATAATGTCAAACATGTTTACACCTGTTGCAGCGCCAACAATGCAAATACGAAAAGCGTTCATTATATTGCCTGTTTTAAGTCCGTTATCGCTAATCCATGTATGAACTGCCTGTTGTATTTTTTCTATGTCGAAAGGTTCGCTGTCAATGATTTCCATTATTTTTTGCAAATGATGAGATGTTTCGTTCGACCAGTATTTTTTTGTTGCTTTTTCATCGTAAGCTTCAGGCGCAACAAAGAAATATGACGACAAATCCCAAAAATCGCTTACAAATGTTGCTCTTTCTTTTACAAGTCCACAAACTGTGGCAACATAACTGTCGCTTGCATTTATTCCTTTTGATTTCAATATAGGCTGATAAAGACTTGCAAGGTCTTCATTGCTTTTTTGTCTTATATATTGCTGATTAAACCAGCGCGTTTTTTCTGGATTAAATTTTGCTCCCGATTTTATTACCCGTTCAAGACTAAAATTTTTGATAAGTTCGTCAATACTGAAAATTTCCTGTTCCGTTCCTGGATTCCAGCCAAGCAGAGCAAGCAAATTTACAACCGCTTCAGGAAAATATCCTGCTTCACGATAACCTGACGAAATTTCACCTTCGGCATTTTTCCATTCAAGTGGAAAAACTGGAAATCCCAGTCGGTCGCCGTCCCGTTTGCTCAATTTGCCTTTTCCGTCAGGTTTAAGCAATAGCGACAAATGCGCAAATTCAGGACAGTCCCAGCCGAAAGCACGATACAGCAATACATGTAAAGGCAATGATGGCAACCATTCTTCGCCGCGAATGACATGAGAAATTTCCATTAATCTGTCGTCAACAATATTTGCCAAATGATAAGTAGGCAACATGTCTATGGATTTGAACAGCACTTTGTCATCAAGCGTATCGGTATTGACTTTTATTTCACCGCGAATAATATCGTACATTGTAACTTCTTCATGCGGAGGAATTTTGAATCTAATCACCCATCGTTTTTCTTCTTGCAAACGCTTTTGCAGTTCTTCGTCGCTCATTACAAGCGATGTTTGCATTTGTTCGCGAATTGAATGATTATAAATAAATGATTTGCCTTGCGCCTCGTACTGTTTGCGCATATTATCAAGTTCATCGCTGCTGTCGAAAGCATAATAGGCATTTCCTGAATTTACAAGTTGTTCGGCATATTTGAAATACAAATTTTTTCTTTCACTTTGTCTATATGGAGCAAAATTGCCTCCAACTCCAACGCCTTCATCAAAATTTAATCCGAGCCAGTTCAATGATTCTATGATATATTCTTCGGCTCCCTGCACAAAACGTGCAGAATCTGTATCTTCTATACGCAAAATAAAAACGCCGTCGTTCTGTTTTGCAAAAAGATAATTGAATAATGCCGTGCGAACTCCGCCGATATGTAAAGGTCCTGTGGGACTTGGAGCAAAACGCACTCTCACTTTTTTATTTGATATTGTTTCCGACATATTGTATAATTTGTAAAGAAAAATTGAATTTATCGCTTGTTATTACACGTAATTAACGCAATAGCAACCGCAAATTTACATGAAAATTTTTAATTTTATCAGGTTAAATCAAATTTATATCTATTTCCTTCATTATCTGTTCTGTTTTGCATAAAACTGTAATAATTTTTTGATAATGAACAATATCATCAAAATCGAGTTTTCTGCCTTTGCGGTCTTTCAGCCATTTTTGCGCGGGCTGATAGCCGCCGATATAAAATTTCCACGCCACTTGTGGAATATTGTCAAAATATTGAACATTATTGATAAATACCTTGTTGTCTGTGTATTCGAGTTTTTCAATTTCGCTGGCGCCTGAAACAGGGAAGTTTGCCATATCTTTTGATAGTTCTACATTTTCCATTAAATGTAATTTTCGCAGTTTTTTTCCAAAATCTGCCAAACGCTTAAACTGTTCTGCATTTTCAGGATAAGGGATACGCGGAAAATCTATTTGCAAAAATTCCTTGTAACGCTCGCGATAGCTCTGCGAATGTAAAACGGCGTAAATATAATCGAAAATCTGTATTTCATTTACTTTTTTAACCCCAGTGTTTGTTGCAATTTTTTCTACAATCGCCTCTTTCATATTCGTTATTTTTTCTGTTATTCCAAAATGTTCTTGGTAAAGGTAAAGAGGAAAATTATAATAAGGTGCAAATGGTTGAGAACTTTTTTCATTCATAACATTTGTAATAAAACAAATAAAATGTTTGTGTCCGCCAAACTGTTTTGAAACTATTAATCCGACATTCCCGTCATTTTGTAAATAATTTTGCATTACATCATATCTACTTCTTTGTATTTTAGACAAATCATAATCAATATATCTTACATCAAAAGGACGATATAAAATTTTTTTATCATCATATTGAAATTTTTCAAATCTAATAAATTGTTCATCATTACCGGTTACAATACCATTTACATAGATAGTGAACAACTCGTCAACTTTAAACCCTTTTTCGTATTCCTCCTGCAAAGACAAATCTTTTGGAACGAAAAAATAATTTGGTGCAGCGGGTTGTAATTCCTGCCAGTCAATCGATGACAATCTATTTTCATTTAGGAAGCTGTATTTTTCTTCGCGTTTGCCGTAGAGGTCAAAATGAAAGATTCGGGCAGTTTTTTTGTCGTTACTGTTTGTCATTGCTCTCTGATTTTTGTGTTAACTGTTTTACGGCGCGATCGAAGTCGCTTTCCAACTGTCGCATTTCTCTTTGCCGGTAAACCTCAAATTCTTTTTCGGCTTTTTCTATCGCCTGTCTGTGAGAGATTTTTCCGTTGTCGGTCAGAATATCCTTGTTCAACAGGCGAAGCTGCCGGTCTAAAAAGTTTTTCCAGTCGTTCATTGTCATTGGCTTTTGTTCCAGCGCCTGTAATTCGGCATAACCTAAAAAGCCTTCGGTAATCAGATTAAGTTTTTGCAGTTC
>JAIRRX010000059.1 GCA_031255755.1 Prevotellaceae bacterium
ATTACAACAGATATAACAATCGTACCTATACCCGTCAGGATTGTAAGATATGGAAATTTAAACGTCCAGTCAAGTATTCTGTTATATGCATGCTGCACGTAATCAAGCATGTTAAATGTTTTTCTTTCTTTGTTTTTTCGTCTTGATTTCAATCCTTCCTTTATTAAAACATATTCCAAAAACGGAATAAACAGCATCGCAACTATCAAAGACATCATGAGAGAGATGGTCAATGTCCACGGAAAGTTACGAAGAAAATCATGAAAAAGTCCTTTCATGGTCAGCAACAGAGGAAAAAATATTATACAAATACACAGCGTTGCAAGAAGTATGGAACCGAAATATTCTTTGGCGCTTAATACTGCCGCATGCCAGCGAGACATCTTTTTATCAAGATTGGCGAGATACGCATCTACAACAATTATAGAATTGTCAACAATCATTCCCAAAACTACAATCAATGCGGCAAGCGTAACGGTATTAAGCGGAATTCCTGTAATAAACATTATTCCTATGGAAATGAAAATCCCGACAGGTATGGATGTTGCGGCAACAACCGCCGAACGAAAAGGAAACAGTATCATCATTACAAGAATCACAACAATGATTGATACAAATAAATCGTGTACAAACGAATATACAGAGTCGGCAACAACTTTCGGCTGGTCGGCAATGCGTTTTACCGAAACGCTTTCGGGAAGTTCGTTTTGAAATTCGGCAAGCGCTTTGTCTATATCTTTGCCGTAGGCGATAATGTTGTTTCCTTCGCGCATTTCCATTGAAAGAATGACTGCTGTTTTTCCGTTATTTTTTATATAACTGTCGGGAGAGTCGTATTCGCGCACTATACGGGCAATATCTCTCAACCGTATGGCATTGCCGTCTGCATCGCTGTAAATGATTTGGTCGGCAATCTGTTTTTCTGTTGAAAACGTTTCGGTAAAGTGTATTGGAAATTCCTCTCCGTTGATTGTTATCGTGCCGCCTGTTGTGGTCAGGGTTTGGGCAAACATGTTTGCAGTCAAAAAATTATATTTTATTCCGTAAGCAGCCATTTTATCGCGGTCAAGATAAATATTTATCTTTTCTTTTTGCAGTCCGTAGCGGCGAAGATTTGAAACTGCTTCTATCCTGCGCAGTTTTTCTTCGAGTTTGTCAAGATATGTTTCAAGTTCACGGTATGTTTTATCGTCTGATTCAATAGATATAAGCAGGGCGGATGTATCTCCGAAATCGTCTTTTGCAATAACCGCAAGAACGCCAGATGGCAGTTGCTGTTTGACATTTGAAAGCCCGTGTTTGATTTTTGACCATACTTCGTCCTTGTTATTGATATTGTCGTTAAGTTCGACCATAATAAAAACCATTCCGTTTTGCGACATGGAATATGTTTTATCTTTTTTGATTTCTTCATAAGTAAACAAAAATTTCTCAAGCGGCTTTGCCAGTTGTTCTTCAACTTCGCCGGAGGTTGCTCCCGGATAAACGCCTATTATCAATCCCTGTCGAATGGTAAACGGAGGAAATTCCTGTTTAGGCATTTTTACAAGACCAAAAACGCCCAATCCAACCAGCAAAACGGTTATCAGCAACATTATTCTGTTGTAACGCATTGCCGAACTTATAATATTTCTTTTCATTCCAAATCTGTATTTTTTCGTTTTTATCACAATACAAAATTAGTTTTTTAATTCACAATAACCTAAATGAAATGTAATTAATTATTAAAAATTACCTTGAACCTAATTTTAAAATAACAGCATAATATTAAAAAATTGTAATATATATGAAAATGTTTTTTATCTTTGCGACATAATAAATATTAAAAGTATTAATTAAAGTATAATCATGAGAAAAATCTTATTATCAATTGCTATTGCTGCAATGTGTATTATTGCAGTAAACGCACAGATAAATCCTATGGAACGTATTCCTGTGGATAAAAATGTAAAAACCGGCAAGTTAGACAACGGTCTTACTTATTACGTTAAAGCCAATGCAAAACCGGAAAAGCAGGCAGAATTTTTTATTTTTCATTATGTCGGCGCTGCGCAGGAAGAAGACAACCAGCAGGGACTTGCTCACTTTCTTGAACACATGGCTTTTAACGGTACTACAAATTTTCCCGATAAAAAACTTATAACATGGTGCGAATCGGTAGGAATTAAATTCGGTCAAAATCTGAATGCAAGCACAAGTATGGAACAGACGGTTTATAACATTTCGGCTGTGCCGCTTGACAAACCCGAAAATCTTGACACATGTTTGCTTATACTTCATGACTGGTCGCAGTTTATTGCGCTTAAAGATGATGAAATTGACAAGGAACGCGGTGTTATTCTTGAAGAAAAACGCACGAGAAATACGGCAAGCTGGCGCATGTCTGAAAAGGTTTTGCCTGTACTTTACGGCGATACGCGATATTCAAAACGCAATATTATAGGAACAGATGAAATTCTTAAAAATTTCAAATACGATGAAATTCGTGATTTTTATCATCGCTGGTATCGTACCGATATGCAATGTATTGTTGTTGTCGGCGATTTTGACGCGGATGTTGTTGTAGAAAAAATTAAAACCATATTTGCAGATGTCAAACCTGTTGAAAATCCCGAAGCAAAAGGTTTTTATCCGCTTCCGAAAAATACCGAGCCAATCGTTTCTGCGATTACAGACCCCGAAGCCACAAGTACAAATGTTTCAATTTATATAAAACATGACCCCGCACCGAGAGAAATGGAAGGAACTTATGCTATTTACATGATTGACCTGATAAAATCGTTAACCAGCAGAATGGCAAATGCGCGTTTTAACGAAATAATTCTAAAACCTAATGCACCTTTCATTTCCGGTTATGTCGGAGCATATAGAATAACCGCATCGTGCGATGCTATTAGAGGAAGAGCAATGGCTCGCGAAGGCGAATCGCTTATCGCTCTTGAAGCGCTTTACGGCGAAATAGAAAAAATACGCCGTTTCGGATTTACCGAAAGTGAGCTTGAAATTGCAAAAGCCAATTATCTGAAAGAATCTGAAGTATATTACAACAATCGCAACGACAACAGACACACAGCTTATATTTATCCGTTTATCAATCATTTTAAATATAATGATGCTATTCCCGATGAAGAAACAGACTGGAAACTGGTAAACGATATTTTACCGCAGATTAATCTAACTCTGATTAATGAAATTGCGAAACAGTTGATAACTTTGGAAAACCAGATTGTACTGATTGAAGCCCCCGAAAAACAGGGAACATATCCTGACGAAGCGGAAATTAAGGCAGTGATTGAAAAGGTACGCGCAGCTGAACTTGAAGCCTACAAAGACAATGTTGTAAAACAGCCGATTATTCCCGAAGAAATCGTATTGAACGGTTCGCCTGTTGCAAAAGAAGAAACGGATAAGTTCGGCGCAACAGTCTGGACATTGCAAAACGGAGTAAAAGTTATTGTCAAACAAACCGATTTCAAAGCCGATGAAATAGTGATTTCAATATCGGCTCGAGACGGCTCTTCAAACGTTTCTGACGATGATTTCAATACTGCATCCTACATGGCATCGGTGATGTCGAATTCAGGAACAGGAAAACTCAATGCCATAGATTTAAATAAACAACTCGCAGGAAAAACAGCAACCGTTAGCATTAACGTTTCGGATTATAGCACTGTTATGTCGGCAGGCGGCTCGCCAAAAGATATTGAAACAATTTTGCAACTCGTGTACATGAACTTTACAAATCCAAGATGGGATGAAAACGACTTTAATGTTGTTATTGACAGTTACAAATCACAACTGAAAAATATGGAAGATGACCCACGTTACATCTTTGCAAAAGAGCGACAAAAAACTTTGTACGACAATAATCCGAGACGTCAAATACTTTCGATAGAAAAAATCGACAAAATCAAATTCGACAGATTGCCTGAAATACATAAACAGATTTTCGACAATGCCGCAAAATTCGTCTTTGCATTTACGGGAAATATCGACCCCGAAATATTAAAACCGCTTGTTGAAAAATATATCGGCTCAATACCAACAACATCAACGGTAAGAACATGGAAAAACGATGGTATAATTCCAATTCGCGGCATTAAAGACAATATTTTTGAAATAAAAATGGAAACGCAGAAAACTTCCGTTGCTTATACATGGACAGGCGATATTGACTATACGCTCGAAAACCGCATATTGATAGACGTTTTGGGACAGGTATTGCGTATGCGTTATACCGAAGTTATTCGCGAAGAAAAAGGCGGAAGTTATGGAGTCAGCGCTTCGGGTTCTTTAAGCAGAGAGCCGAAAGAAACTTACATGTTTTCCGTTTCGTTTGATTCCGACAAAGAAAAAATAGAAACTTTGGGATTATTGGATGATGTAACAAACGAATTTAAAAAAATCGCCGAAAACGGACCATTAGCAGACGATTTGAGCAAGGCAAAGGAATTTTTGATAAAGCAGCGCAAAGACCAGTTGAAACAAAACAATGTATGGTTAAGTTATTTGGTATCGTTGCATCTTTTGAACTATGATGCTACAAGCGATTATGATAAATTTATAGATGAATTGAGTATTGAAAAAATTCAAAAACTTGCTGCAAAAATTCTTAACGATAACAATCTCGTTCGCGTTATTATGAACGGTAAGGCAGAAGATAACAATGAATAACTAACAGTCAATATTTATAAAAAGCATGATTTTAAGAACAGAGAACATTGTAAAACAGTATGCCGATCATTTGGCTCTTGATAATGTAAGTATTGAAGTCCCGCAGGCAAGTATTTACGGCTTGCTGGGACCAAACGGAGCAGGAAAAACGACTCTTATACGAATTATCACTCAAATCACAGCGCCTGACAGCGGAGAAGTATATTTTGGCGGGCGCAAGCTTCAGGAAAACGATGTGTACAGTATCGGATATTTGCCCGAAGAACGAGGTCTTTATAAAAAAATGAAAGTCGGTGAACAGGCAATGTATTTCGCTCGGCTGAAAGGACTCAGCAAACACGACGCCGAAAAAAGCCTGCGCAAATGGTTTGAAAAATTTGAAATACAGGCTTGGTGGAATAAAAAAGTTGAAGAACTTTCAAAAGGTATGGCGCAAAAAGTACAGTTTGTCATAACAATCTTACATAAACCCAAACTGCTTATTTTTGACGAGCCGTTCAGCGGATTTGACCCAATAAACGTAAATCTGTTGAAAACCGAAATCCTGAATCTTCAAAAACAGGGTTCTACTATTATCTTCTCTACGCATAACATGGCTTCTGTTGAAGAATTATGCAATTATATAACGCTTATCAACAAATCCAAAAATATTTTAAGCGGTCAAATTGATGAAATTCGCCATAATTACGGTGATAATGTATTTGAAATTGACTATCGCGGCGATACGGAAAAACTGAAAGAAAATATCGGCAGCAATTATCAAATATTAAATGACAGCGAACAAAAATTTTTCAGGAAAATTACTGTTAAAGCAAAAGTCAAAGAACAACAAAACGCTCTGATTGCAAAAATTATGCAGGATGCGGAAATCGTAAATTTCAATGAAATAATTCCAAGTATGAACGACATATTTATTAAACTTGTGGAGGACGACAAATGAAAAAAACATTACTTGTTATCAAACGTGAATTTATAATAAGAGTAAAGAAAAAATCGTTCATTATAATGACGGTATTGGTTCCTCTGTTGTTTGCCTGTCTGGCTATTGTGCCTGCGCTTATCTCGCAAATAAAAAGCGACAAGGATAAAGTAATTGTCGTTCTTGATGATTCGGGAATTATTGCTGATAAACTGGAAAATGCAGGAACAATAAAGTTTGTGAATGATGCAAAACCGATAGACTCGCTCAAAAACGACTTGTTGAAAAATGATAATTATGCAGTGCTGCATATTGAAAAAAGTGAAAACAACGAAAAAACAACAGGAAATATTACAATATATTCCCAACAGGTTGTTGGCTCGGAAGTGTCAAACACCGTCAAAGGGCAGATAAAATCCGTTTCTGCGCAAATAAAACTTAAAGAATATGATATTTCCACAGAACAGATAATGCAAGTATTAAATCCAGACTTAAATTTCAAAACCATTCAATTGGGTGAAGATGGTAAAGAAAAAGTAAGCCATACGGAAGCATTGACAGGGCTTGCAATGATTTGCGGTGTTATAATTTTTATGATAATATTAATGTTTGGTATTCAGATTATGAGAAGTATAATTGAAGAAAAATCAAGCAGAATTGTAGAAATAATAATTTCATCTATCAAACCAATGCATTTGCTCTTGGGAAAAATTGTCGCAATAGCGCTGGTTGTGCTTACGCAAATACTTATCTGGATAGTCGTTTTCGGTATAATAATACTTATCGCACAAAGCCAGTTCTCAGACATAATCAATCAAATACAGGACTATTTACAGGTTGTTTCTTTTGCAAAAATGCTTGTTTGTTTCATCCTGTATCTGATATTCGGTTATTTGCTTTACGCATCGCTGTTTGCAATTGTTGGCTCGGGAGTTGATAATGAAGCAGACACCCAACAGCTGCAAATGATAGCAAGCGTTCCGTTGATGATAGGATATTTGATAATGTTTATTGTATCCGCTCAACCGGACAACCCGCTCGCATTATGGGGTTCAATGATTCCGTTTACCTCGCCGATTGTTATGCTTGCACGAATTCCGTTTGGCGTTTCGTGGTTTGAAATAATTCTTTCGCTGGCAATACTGGCGGCAACGTTTATTTTATTCACATGGATTGCTGCGAGAATATATCGCATCGGAATATTAATGTACGGCAAAAAAGCATCATTTAAAGAAATAATAAAATGGATAAAATATAAGCATTAAGCCAAACGTTTGTAATTTTTTATTTATGGAAAAATCTCTGCATACTTTGCAGGGATTTTTTTTTATGATATATTTCTTAAAAATAAGATAAATAACCAAAATATTGAGTTCAATAATCAAAATATTGAGTTCAATAACCAAAATATTTACTTCAATAATTAGAATATTTACTTCAAATTCCTGAAATTATACTTCAAATTCCTGAAATTTTACTTCAAATTCCTGAAATTTTAGGGCATGTTCAATATTTTGTGTAAATACTAATTTTGTGTTGG
>JAIRRX010000153.1 GCA_031255755.1 Prevotellaceae bacterium
TACGGCGGTAAGCGCTGATAATAAAACAGTATTTCTCATATTATTTTGTTTTTACATATCGCAAAAATACAAAAAATATTGACATAAACTAAAATATGTGAAAAAACCGTGAATTTTGACTTACAATCTGCACTCCGTCATTGCGAGGCGGAACGCCGAAGCAACCGAAGCGCAGCGGAGTTCGGCGTTAGCCAATCCATAACACTTATTATTATTCACTGGATTGCTTCGTCGCTTCGCGGTTCGCAATGACGAAAAATCCCAAACCTCCCCGTAAAAAAATTTTTTTAAAAATATTTGCATGTTGTATCCTTTTTATTATTTTTGCATGGAAAATAATTGATGTATATGAAAAAAATAATAATTATAACAGTAACATTTATCTGTGCATTATCTGAAATAAACGCACAGCAGCATATTGATAATATGCAATTAAAATGTTTATATGAACATTATTATCAATATAGTACCAGCAAGTCAACGCAAATGCTGATTGATACAATGCGACTGGAAGTAGGACAAAAAATTTGTAAATTCTACAGTTGTAATTATGGTTTATTTGATTCAACTGTTATAGTTACGGGAGATGTTATGCGAATTGTATATAAAAGCAAACCAAATAAGAGTCGTAATTCTTATACGGTATATGTAAATTATCCCGAAAATAAAACCACGTTTAATGGTAATGCTATTGGAACGTTAAACTATTTCGAATATATTGAAGATTTTGAAATACCCAGATGGACAGTACATTCCGAAACGCAGACAATATTATCGCATCTCTGCAAAAAGGCTACATGCAGATTTCGCGGGCGCGATTATGTAGCGTGGTATGCTTTGGATATTCCGATAAGTCGAGGACCATATAAATTTGCAGGTTTACCAGGCTTGATACTTAAAATAGCCGATACCGAAAATTTATACAGTTTTGAATGTATAGGCATAGAAAAAGCAAATACACCAATGTATAAAGAAAAAAAAGATGGAATAGAAACCGTACCTACGACAAGAGAAAAATTTATACACATGGAAAAAAGGACACATCAAAATCCCAAATCCATAGTAGAAATTATGACTAAGAATTTAGGATTTAACTTTGATGATATTAAAGATAAAATTCCCGATAATGCAAAAGTAAACTATAACCCCATAGAACTCGAATGATAATACAAGTAGCAGCGTAAATCGGTTTGCGCTACCGCATAAACTAAAATATGTGAAAAAACCGTGAATTTTGAATTACAATCTGCACTCCGTCATTGCTTCCTGCTTCGCTAACGCTCGCAATGGGCTGTTTTTTGTCGTTCATATAAAAGCATCTGTCAAATAACAGGTATTATTTAATAAAAAATCTTACATTTGCATATTTTTTACATCTTATAAAGATAAAATACAGTGAACAAAGAAAAATTTGATATTCGTTATCTTGAAATGGCTGCCGTTTGGGCAAAAAATTCATACTGCAAACGCCGACAGGTTGGAGCAATTCTTGTGAAAAACAATATGATTATTTCCGATGGTTTCAATGGAACGCCATCAGGATTTGAAAATATTTGCGAAGATGAAAACGGCGATACAAAATCTTATGTATTGCATGCCGAAGCAAACGCAATTACAAAAGTTGCACGTTCAAACAACAGCAGCGAAGGTTCTACGCTTTACATAACAAGTTCTCCCTGCCTTGAATGTGCCAAACTTATAATACAGGCAGGAATAAAACGTGTTGTATTTTCCGATAATTACAGAATTTCGGATGGCGTTGAACTTCTGAAACGGGCAAATATCGAAGTTGTACAAATAAATTCGGAACAAAATAATAATCACGAACAATAAAATAAAGATGAAAAACAAATTTAATACTACCCACACGCTTTTGTCTGTAATAATAATCATTTCAGCTGCTTATATGGGATTTAAGTTAGGAGCAAATCGCGGAGCTACGCCGCAAACCATAGAAGTAAAAACATCAATAAACAAAATCAATAAAATACTTCAACTCATATCCGAAAGATATGTTGACAGCATATCGGTTGATAATCTTGTAGAATCAGCAATTCCGATGATTGTTAAAAATTTAGACCCTCACAGTACATATATTGTAGCCGAAGATTTGAAGGAATTAGACGAATCATTGCAGGGAAGTTTTGAAGGAGTTGGAATAACTTTTAACATGAATAGCGATACCGTTCTCGTTATCAATGTTATTGACGGAGGACCTGCAAATCGAGCGGGAGTTGAAGCAGGTGATCGTATTATTAGAATAAACGATTCTGTTGTTGCAGGACAAAAAATAAATGCGGATAATATTAAAAAACTGTTGCGCGGCGAAACAGGAACAAAAGTGTCGATAGACGTTCAGCGGCAGGGTTTTGACATGGAAATACCAATCATCATAACACGAGCAAAAATCCCTGTAAAAAGCATTGACGTAAGTTATCTGATAAACGACAGTACAGGATTTATCAAACTTTCTACATTTTCGCGCAATACGTACAACGATTTTATTGCAGCCGCAACCAGACTGAAAAAACAGGGCATGAAAAAACTCATTCTTGACCTGCGTGATAATACAGGAGGATACATGGATCAAGCCATAAGAATAACCAACGAGTTTTTTTCCGAAAAAACATTAATCGTTTATACAGAAGGTTATAATTATCCACGTGAAAATTTTTATTCATCTGGCAAAGGTCGTCTTGGCGATATTGAAATAAACATACTTATAAACGCAATAACGGCATCGGCAAGCGAAATTCTTGCCGGCGCAATTCAGGATAACGACAGAGGTTTGATAATAGGCATACGTTCGTTCGGAAAAGGTCTTGTGCAGGCGCCAATACCGTTTAATGACGGTTCGGGTCTCAATCTTACTATCGGACGCTATCACACGCCGACAGGGCGATGTATACAAAAACCTTACGACCAGGGTTTGGAACAGTATAACAACGACCTGTACGAAAGAGTACTGAATAACGAACTGTTTGCTACCGATAATATTCATTTTAACGATTCATTGAAATATACTACTCCAAAAGGAAAAATCGTATATGGCGGCGGCGGAATTATGCCTGATGTATTTGTTGCATTCGATACAATCGAATCGGCGCGTGATTTTTTCCAAAAGATTTCACAAAAAAATCTTGTGTATAATTTTGTTATGAATTATACGGATAAAAACCGTGAAATCATCAATAATATAACTTATTTTGAACAGCTTGATAATTTTCTTGAAACACAGAATATTTTCGATGATTTTTTGAAATATGCGGCAACAAACGGTATAAAAATAAAAAGCAGTGAACTGGAAGAAGCAAAAAAAATACTTGACCCCGAATTGAAAGGACTTATTGGAAGAAATACGCCGCTTGATAACGAAGGTTTTTATCCTTATTACGAAAAAATAGATGTAACACTGCAAAAAGCTATCGACTGTTTTACAAAAAAATGATAAAATTCGGCTGTTTTCACAGATACGGTCGAAAGCATATTAATATGCAAAATTATGAATAAATTTTTGGAATTAACGGCAAACGATTTGTACCGCAAGTTTGGCAATAGCCTTGCGGAAATTGCTGTTGTATTTCCGAACAAACGCGCAAAATTTTTTTTCAATAATTATTTGTATAACGTTGCCGAAAAAACTTTGTGGTCGCCAAATTATTTGACGATAAGCAATCTTATTGAAAGCATGTCCGAATTGGGTCTTGCTGACACATTACAACTTGTGAGCGAACTGTATGAAGTGTATGTAAATAATACAAAAACCAACGAAAATTTCAACGATTTTTATTTTTGGGGCGAAATGCTTTTGCACGATTTTGATGATATTGATAAAAATTTGGTTGATGCTCAGTTATTATTCGGCAATTTGCAGAATTTTAAAAAAATACAGCGTACTTTTGAATTTTTGGATGAAAACCAGCAAAAAGCAATGGCGCAATTTTTCACCAATTTTTCAATTGAAAAGCAAAGCGAGTTGAAAAAAAAATTCATAGAAATATGGGATGTTTTAAGCAATATTTATTTACAGTTTCGCAATAAGTTGCAATCGCAAAATCTGGCTTATGAAGGAATGATATACCGCTCGGTGATTGAAAATAAAAACCTTGATACAGATGAAATTTTTTTATATAAAAAATATATATTTGTAGGTTTTAATATGTTGAATGCCTGCGAAAAAGAATTGTTTTATCTGCTAAAAAAACATGACAAGGCATTATTTTACTGGGATTATGATGAATATTACCTGAAAAATAAAAATCACGAAGCAGGATTTTTTATGCGAAATAATTTACGTGAATTTCCGTCTGAGTTGTCAAATGAACATTTTAATACGTTTTTGCAAAACGAAAAAAAAATAAAAATAATATCATCTCCAACCGAAAATGCGCAGGCGAGATATTTGCACGAATGGACAAAACAAATAGATAACATTGATGATGCCGCCGTTGTATTGTGTAATGAGTCGTTATTGTTGCCTGTACTGTATTCGTTGCCCGAAGATATAGCGGATGTAAATGTTACAATGGGATTTCCGCTGTCGCAAACGCCGATATTTAATACAATAAACGTACTTATTGACCTGCAAACAAAAGGTTTCGATAAAAACAGAAAAATGTGGCACAAAGATTACGTTTTGAATGTTTTACAAAATCAATACATACAAACACTGTCATCTGAAATAGGAAATCTCGAAAACGAATTGCTGAAAGCAGGCAATTACATGTATTCGGAGAAATATTTTTGCAACGATAAAAACCTGAAACCAATCTTTGAACCTGTTGATGATGTTGACGGGTTTATAAATTACCTTGTGGAAATATTAAAAAACATTTCACAAAAAAACGCCGCAAACAGTCCGCTATATAACGAAGCAATTTTTCGCACATATACATCTTTGAACAGGTTGAGTGATATGCTTCGTAACAAAAAATTTAAGGTAGAAATAAAAATTTTCTCAATTTTATTGCGCCGACTGCTTTTGTCAACTGTCATTCCATTTGATGGCGAACCTGCAAAAGGACTGCAAATAACCGGTATTTTGGAAACAAAAAATCTTGATTTCAAAAATATTTTGATACTGTCGGCAAACGAAAATTTATTACCAAAATCGGGAAGTGAAGCCTCGTTTATTCCGTACGGGCTGCGGCGTGCATTTGGGCTTACAACAACCGACAGGCGAGATTCAATTTATGCGTATTATTTTTACAGGCTTTTGCAGCGAGCCGAAAATATAACAATAAGTTATTGCACGGCAACCAACGCTCTCAACAGAGGCGAACCGAGCCGATTTATATTGCAATTACATGCTGAAACCGATTTTAATATTGAACTGTTCGATATTCAATCGCCGATAAAATTGCCTGTTTTTTCCGAAATAAAAGTTGATAAAACGCAGGAAATTATTACATATTTCAAAAATAAATACGGAAACAAAGATTCTTATCTTTCGCCGCGTGCATTGAATATGTTTATTGACTGCTCGTTGAAATTTTATTTTCATTATATTGCAAAATTGAAATTACCCGACAACGAAACAAATTCGGATTCAATAATTTTCGGCAATGTTTTTCATAAAACGGCTGAAATTATTTACAAACAAACAGGCAAATTTGAAAATTCACTTATCACCGAAAACGATTTGAACACGTTTACAGATAATGATGAACTTTTGAAAAATATTGCCGACGAAGCAATGCAAACCGAAACAGGCATTGACAATTCACAGAATTACAGTATCAAACAGTTAATAATGCGTGATGTGATTGTTGACTACATGAAAAAACTGCTTGAATTTGATAAAACCAATGTTCCGTTTACGCTGTATGAAATAGAAACATCTATTGTTGATAAATTCAATTTTGAAACGCCTTCGGGAAATATTGATATTTACCTTGGCGGGCGCGTTGACAGGATTGACATAAAAGACAATGTTCTGCGTATTTTGGATTATAAAACAGGCGGAAAACCCAAAACAATAAAATCGGTAGAAGATTTGTTTATATCTTCCAAAAATCGCAACGAATATGCTTTTCAGGCATTTTTATATTCGGTGATTATATCTAAGCAAAAGCCCGAATTTAGTGTGATGCCGTCAATTTTGTATGTAAACGGAAAGTTGACCGAACAGGAAGACATTCAAATAAAATTCGGAAAGGAAAATTTATACGACATACGACAGATAGAAGCGGATTTTTTTAACTGTCTTAATAAAATAATTTTCGACATGTTTGATGCGAAAATACCTTTTAGCCAAACCGAAAACAAAGATGCCTGCACTTATTGTAATTTCAAACAAATTTGTAAAATATAAAAAAAATTATAAACTTTGCACATTAATAGTCATTTTTGTGGATAAAAAATTAAACATAGGATTTGTAAATTTTGCGGGCAAGGCAGAAGAATATCGAAAAGCAGTAGATAAATTTGATAATCTGTCGTTTAAAGGCGTATATTTTTCGAGAAATGATAATTCGTCTGCCAATTATGATGAATATCGTTTTGAGAATTATCAAGATTTGCTCGATGCTTCGGATATAGTTCTTTTTTGCGGTGAAAAAATACATCGCCGACTTGTTATTGACGCAATACGTAACTTAAAACATGTATTAATAGACGATTACAGTTGCGTTTTGAACGATTCGATAGTTTCGCTGTGCAATTTTGTTGATGAAGCCGAAGTTACCGTGCAGGTATCAATGCCGAAGATGCATTATTGGGGCATTTACGAAATAATCGAAACATATAAAAATATCCGTTACATAAATTTTGACAAAAGCATAGATTACAGCCATAGACGAACAGTTGACATAACTCCTGAAATATTTGCAGTAATCAAACTTGCCGACAGCGAAGTTGTATCAATACACAACAAAAAACTGCCGCTTCTGGCTCGAAAATCCGAATTGCAACAAATCAGTTTTGAATTTTTGAACGGCATAAATGCAAGCATCAGAGCCAATCCGTGTGCGTTTTATGACAGCCATGAACTTACCATTGTTGCCGAAAAAAATATGGCGTTCATTGATTTGCGCAAATGCGAATGGCATAATCTTGTTTACAGAACATCAACGGCAGAGCCGATAAAAGAACGTTTTACGCTCAACGAAATTCCATTTATTGAGCGTAACGAATTGAAAAGTCTGATACAGTCAATAACAGAAAAAACAGAACCTTTGGTATCCTTAAAGTCAATTCGCAGCCTTTGGAAATGTATGGAACTGATAAATACATGCTAAAATTACCGTATTCCGTCTGTTTTTAAAATCACTTTTATTTTAATCTTACGTTTGCCGTGAGTATAATGTTCATTGGGCGCAGCGTGTAACTGTAAGATGTGTAGTACAGGTCGTTGTATGACGAGTACGAATATTCCCGAGTATCAAAGATATTGTTCCAGTTGAGCGACAGTTCTACTTTCGATGAGATTTTGTAACGCGCTACGGCATCCATCAAAAACATGTTTACATGCTGATTTGTGTTTACCTGATTTCGCAAATGTTCGCCCACAAGCGTTATGTTCAGTTCCTTTGTAATTGGAATATAATAAGTAAAATTTTGTTTCAGATTGCGCATAAAAGGCTGTTTTACACTTTGAATTGTAGAACGTACCGCCGAAAATGAAACCGAATAACTCAACATCTGTCCTGCTAAGGTTTCAATATCAAAACTCGGATTAAGCAAAAACGAAAAGTTGGAAAACGGCATGAGCATCAAATTCTGTATCTGCTGCGATTTGCTTTGCGACACATTCCAGTTGAATTTTGCGCTGCAGCGTTGCCAATCGAAAATTTTGGAAATATAACCGTTTGCGCTTATGCTGTGCATTTTGTTTTTTCCTTCGATAATTCTGTTTATGAATTGCGCTCCGTTTACTATCTGCTCGGATGTATTATTGGCTGTAATGTTGCTGTAAGACAGATTAAAATATGTAAACAGCGCCTTTATCGGATTTTTGTAGTTCAGCCCGACTGTTGCCGTTGCTCTGTCAGAGCGATTTTGTGCGCCATCAAAAATATACTGCGTACGATAGTTTTTCATTACACCCGACACTACATCATAAATCGAACCGAAATCAGATGACAGATTTCCGCCTACGTGCAGTTCCCAAAAATAACCAATCGAATACATAACGCGCAGCGATGGCTCAAATACAGTTCCCGAGAACCCGCTAATATTATCTGAACCTGAAATGTTTACGTAATACAGAGGAAGGTAAATACTTGTTTTGAATTTACCGCCCTGATACGACAGCGATGGACTAAAATTAAAAATATGCTCGTTGCGTCTGAATATGTCGTTGCCTGTGTCATAGCCGTCAAGTCTGAAATTATAGTTGAGGCTGTAATTTATGTGTACTCTTTTTATGCTGTGTCCGAACGACAAATCATTTTGACTTTCAAACGTTTTTATGTCTGCAATCTGCGAAAAATCGATAAGATTGCCTGTTGATGCCGAAATATCGCTGCGCAGTTCCTGCGGCTGCAATTTAAATTTATTGTTTGATGTAAAATGATATGTCTGCTTTTTGTCTGTGCGGGCAGTGATTCTGAAATCGTTGCCTATTTCAAATCCGGGCAGGTGAAACCGCTGATTTATGGTATCTGCGTTTTTGATTTGAGAATTTATTTTTTGCCAGTTTGCCTCTACTTTGGTTTTGTTTTCCAAAAACAGTTTGGCATCGTTGCGGGTATAGGTAAGATTACCGCTCAGTTTGTTTTCATAACTGTTTACATTATATTTTTCGGAATAAACATATACGCTGTCGCTGGCGAGGTAATATCCTGTAATCTGGCTGCTTTGCTGTTCCGTTTCTTCGTTTCGATAATCAACATTAAACCTGATATTGGATTCTTTTCCTGTTTTCCATAGATTGTTGATACTGAAAGCATGGCTGCGATTAAAAGAACTTCGTTTTTTGTCCAAATCGGGTGATGATATGAATGGCGAATAAAATGCGTTTGTATTTGTTTCGTTATACATAATGATTTGTATTGTTGCAAAGTTGTTGTATATTTTAATATCCTGCCCTGTGTTGTTTGTTTTGTATGTAACGTAAGTTTGAATGTCCGGACTGAAACGCATAGCCGAAAATTCGGCTCGCCACAGCAGCGGCGACACGCCCAGACCCGCCGTAAATCCGTTACCTATCCATTTGCCTTTGGCTTTGTCGGTAAGTTTGATGTTCATTGCCGCCTGTTCGCTGAAACTTATATCCTGCAAAGCACGTACGGGCTGATGGTTTTCCAATATTTCAATACTCTTTACGGCGTCCACAGGCAAATTTTTTGATATTTCGCCGTAACGTCCGTCCATCAGATTTTGATTTTCAACATAAAAACGGTTTATTGGCGTACCCTGATATTTTACCAGCCCAGATTCTTTGTTTACTTCCACGCCGGGCAGGCGGTCGAGCATGTCGGTAAGCACCCTGTCCTGTTCACGCACAAACTGAGCCGCATTGTACGAAACGGTATCGCCGTAAGAGCGAATTTTCGGCGCGGTGATTTTGGATTCTTTAAGTACAAATTCCTTTTCTTCAAGCGAAAAATTATTGACCTGCGACTGCGGCGCAATCCGTATTATCTGCTCAGCATAGCCAAGATAAGCCACGCGCAGGTCTAGTGAATCGCTTTGTTCGGCGAAGTTTACCGAATATTCGCCGCTGTTGTTGCATATCGAATAGGCTATTATATTGTCGTCTCCATGCTTGTGCAGAGTAACATTTGCGCCGCTTAGCAATTCACCCGTACGGGCATTTTTTACAACGCCGCTTAAAACCATTTGCGCATTGGCATTGCAACAAAGGATTGACATTATTATTATAACAAGATATTTTTTCATTTTTAAAAATTTTCAAATAAAGCAGCAGCGCAAACGGATTTAAGCTGCTGCTGATTATCATTTAATATCGCGTTCCATTACGTCGTAACGTCTCGCATTAGGAATTCTTGCTGTTCCATCTAATTGTGTATATTCTACATTTCCGAAAACTGATAAAGGATTTGACAGAAATCGCCGAATAGTTTTGATATAATCGGTTCTACTTACCTTAGTATAATCTTGTTCATTAAAAACAATCGCTTTTTTTACTTTTTGCATCGAATTCAATTCAAAATCATAATGTTCATGAGTATCATACACTTTTACTATTAATCCGGGTAAGCCGCTGAATTTCCATGGACCTTCATTTACTTGAATTTCGCGGGTAAACCATGCTATATAATCTCTACCTCTGAATGTACAGGTCGCTTTCTGGCATTTGTAATCTGCAATTACTTTTGTTTCATTCGTAATTTTCCAATTTTGTTTACTGAAAGGTTCATTATATAAAAATTTATACAACCCTTGTTCATCTGTATATGTAATTATCTTTTCTACTTTGTTTTTATATATTTTAAAACTTTCTCCACGTGGACTATTTTTTATTAAATCTGATAAATCCACAATCTTACTACTTATATCCACTGTCGGTTCAGAGTTAAAAATGGAATCACTGATAAAAGTAGTATAACTGTAAAATTCAGTGTATTTATTTCCTACAAGCAATCTCATATCTGTATCCTTAATTAACTTTTTTTTCGCTACAGTATCTCTCATCAACGTAAACTTATAGCTACATTCTATATACGATATATCTAAAATTTCTTGTGCCTGCGCCTGTGGTATAGAAAACGTAATACTCATTATTGTTACTAATATTATATATCTCATATTATGTGTTTTATATATTACAATTTTGATAATTTAATAGGAACAAATGTCCATATTAAAATTAGTAACTACACAAATCATCTGCAATTGCATACGCAAATTTTCGGATAAGATCAGCGCTTAATGAACCATCTCGACAAATTATTCCCATTCCAGCTTGTTCGCAAGCCGAAACAACAACAATTGCACAGACTTGTTGTTCATCTTGTTTTTGTTCTGCAGCCTTTGTTGCAGGCGCTGTTGCTGTCATTGTTGCAGCAAACAAACCTGCGCTGCAAACTAATCCTAATATAATATTTTTAATTTTTTTCATATCTTTATTTTTTATAATT
>JAIRRX010000150.1 GCA_031255755.1 Prevotellaceae bacterium
TGGCAACAAGGAGCCTCATCAAGCAGGGCGCTAATCCGCAAAATCAAAAAAATACCTGAATTTGTCGCGTCGCGAGTGGAGCGCGAAAGAGAATCCCGGTTTTATTACGGAGAACATCGTTGGAACAATTTCCGAAGTATATATTAACCATGCCCTCGCCGCAAACATGCAAATTGGCGGGATTGGACAATATACATTCCGGACAGAATCCGTATCTTTGCCGACAAGGGGGTGAGCATATGCGGAATAGTACGGAAAACATATATCAGCAAAAAATCAATCAGGTAATTGACCATATCAGTGCAAATTTGGACAGGTCTTTGCCATTGGCGACTGGAAACGACTTGCCAACGAAGTCGGCGGCGTACAAACCACAAAGCCCGAAAATGTTGAGCCTGAGATGCAGGAATTGAATAATTGGTACAACTCCACTGATGAAATCCAATTTGGAAAAATAGTGGAATATCATTATCGCTTTGAAAAAATACACCCTTTTCAAGACGGCAATGGCAGAGTCGGACGGCTGATTATGTTTCGCGAATGTTTGCGAAACAACATTATTCCGTTCATTATAGACGAGCGGCACAAGCAGTATTATTATCGCGGTTTGCGCGAATTTTCCACAGTTCGCGAATACTTGCTCGACACCTGCCTTTCGGCACAGGACACTTACACCGAATGGGTCAACTATTTTTATGGAGAAACGAATAAAAAATAAATCATACAACAATATGCAACTATCAGAAATACTTCACGATTCCGATTATCGCCAATCACAATTCGATCTTGTGCAGATTCACGAATTTGAACGGAAAATCATTGTAAAAACCGACAAAAACGGCAAAGAAATACCTTATATTCAATGTGCCATTCGCAAAAAAGAAATTCGCCTTACGCCCGAAGAGGCTATACGGCAACTTTTCCTCGAGGTCTTGATGAATGACTATCAGTATCCTACCGACTGCTATAGAGTTGGTATACGCTGTAACTTTCGGGCGGGAAAACATACAGGCAAATATAATGTGAATTATTATAGAAAAAATAGTACTTTTGCCTGATGATAATAAATAAAGTCACAATGCAAGAAAATGATTATTTAAACAGAATAATTTGTGGAGACAGCTTAACTGTAATGCGTCGAATGCCTGACGAATGTTTGGATTTGGTGGTAACGTCTCCACCTTACAACCTGAAAAATTCGACAGGCAATGGCATGAAAGACGGCAGAGGCGGAAAATGGGCAGGGGCGGCGTTGGTAAACGGATACAGTCACTACGACGATAATATGCCGCACAAGGAATATGCCGAATGGCAATATAGCTGTTTAAAAGAAATGTTCCGCCTAATCAGGAACGACGGTGCAATTTTTTACAACCACAAGTGGCGTGTTCAGGACGGGCTAATTCAAGACAGAAAAGACATTATCAGAGATTTGCCTGTGCGTCAGATTATCATTTGGCGTAGAAAAGGTGGAATTAACTTTAATCCTGGCTATTTTTTGCCAACATACGAAGTCATTTATCTAATTCCTAAACCTGACTTTAAACTTGTTTCCAAAGCAAACGCGCACGGCGATGTATGGGAGTTTACGCAGGAAATGAACAATGAACATCCGGCGCCTTTTCCCGTTGCCCTAATTGACAGGATCATCGGTTCAACAAATGCACATACTATTTTAGACCCGTTTATGGGAAGCGGTACAACAGCCATTGTAGCAATGGGGTTAAAAAGAAATTACATAGGCATTGAACTTTCACCGATTTACTGCGAAATGGCAGAAAAACGGATAGAACGAAATAAAATACAGAGTGAAGTAATAAAATTTCATCCACAATATCTCTTTAACGAAATGTAAATATGAAAATATATACAAAAGACAGCCTGATAAAAGAATTTCAGACAATCGCCCAAAAAGGATGGATACCCAATACCCGGCAAGGTAATAATGGCGGAATTGGGAATACGCTCGAAGACTTGTTAGGAATCGAAGAAAATAATCTTCCCATCCCCAATGCGGCTGAATGGGAGTTGAAAACCCAACGACTGAACACATCTTCGCTGACAACATTGTTTCATACAGAACCTTCACCAAGAGCCGTAAAATTCGTTCCTCAAATTCTATTGCTAAATTACGGTTGGAGACATCAGGAAGCCGGTAAAAAATATCCGAAGTCGGAGTTGAGTTTTCGCCAAACCATTCATGGCAATTCACCGAGCGATAGAGGTTTTATGGTAAAGATTGACAGAAATGAGCGAAAAATTTTGATTTCGTTCGACAGCGATAGTGTTATCGACGCTCACAGGAATTGGCTGAAAACGGTAAAACAGCGAACGGGATTAGGACAGCTTAACCCGCAACCATATTGGGGGTTTGATGATTTGTCGAATAAAGCTGGAACAAAACTTTTGAATTGCTTTTATGTGCAGGCAGACGTAAAAAAAGAGGGAAACAAAGAATTTTATCACTATTGTAATGTAACGATGCTGCAAAAGTTTAATTTTGAAGGCTTTCTGAATCAGATAGAAAAAGGGAATATTTTAATTGATTTCGATGCACGAACCGGACATAATCACGGAACAAAGTTCAGAATGCGACAGAACTATTTGCCCGAACTCTACGAAAAAGCGACAGCTATAATATGATAAGGTCTTTACTTTAGCATTAAAACTCCAAAGTTGTTCAGCAGCAAGTCGAACGCGATGCCAGCGGTTCAATCATTTTGCATTGGCGAATGATGAGATTGAAAAAGCAGTAGTCCCCGTTGTAGACATTCAAATCCAACAGCAAATCGCCGCATTAGTCGAAAAAAGTTTCTACCTTCGCCGCGAAAGCAAAAAGTTGCTGAATGAAGCTAAGGATATGGTAGAAAAGGAAATAGAAAACATATTTTGAAATGATAAAATAAATAAGATATGGAGACACCGGTAAAAAATTTAGTAGATGCGGTTGATTTAACACCGGAAGATGCATTGCTTCCTCTTTTTGAGTGTGTCGTTAATTCAATTATCTCATTGAATCAATCAGAAATTGAAAAAGAAAAGAAAAAAATACAAATTCAAATTTTTCGTGGAAATCCACCAACTCAAACCAAGATAGAAAGCATTGACACTATTTCAAATATCAAAATTATTGATAATGGAATAGGATTTAACGAGGAAAACTACAAATCGTTTAAAACTCCTCTCAGTCAATTGTATAAGGAAAAATTCGGCTGTAAAGGGATTGGACGTTTTACAGGATTAGCTGCATTCCAAGAAATTCACGTTAAAAGTACTTATTGTGAAAATGACGTTTGGAAATATCGAGAATTTAAGTTTAATGCTATACAAGAAATTTTTGATATAGTAGAAAAGGAGCCTGATATTAATAAAAATAAGACAATTGTAGAATTAATAAATTGCAACAATCAAACTATTTTAGATAGAACGGCTATTAGTGTAAAAGATATTGAATATGAAATAATGCAGCATTGTCTTATCTATTATTTGAATGATGATTTACCATTGATTGAAATATTGGATAAAGATATGGAAGATGCCGAAAATGTAAATGATTTATATAAAAACCTCTCTAAAGAGAGAGAACGTTCTTTTGACGTAAAAGGTCAATCTTTCAAAATATACATAATGAAAACATTGAAAGAAAACAGTAGAAAAAATCATTATATTCATTATTGCGCAAACTCAAGAGTTGTTGGACGTTCCAAAAATCTGAATAAAGTAAACAGTCTGTTTTCTTACCCCATTGTAAAAGATGGCAAACAATATTTCTTAGACGTATATGTTGTTTCAAAATATCTTAATAAAAAGGTGTATAGAAGCAGAAATGGCTTTACGATTCCTCAAGAAAATGATAATCCTCTTTTTGGTACAGAGTCGGAAATATCATTTCAAGATATAGAAACAAAATTGTCTGATGTTTTAGAGGAATTATTTGATACACACGTTAAAGATTCCAGAGATAGAAATATTAAGGAAATAGAACAATATATCACTTCAAAAGCGCCGCGATATAGAAGTTTCTTGAGAAATAAAGATTGTCTAAATATGATTCCATATGGATTGGCAGATGAAAAGAAGGAAGAATATTTATATAAAATCGCATTTAAAGCTCGTAATAAAGTTGAAGAACAAATACAAAAATTCATATCGACAAAAAAGATAGATAAAGAAAGTATTGAATCAATCACAAACGAAATAAAAGCTAAAACAGCATATGACGCAGATAGCCTTGCCGATTATATGTTTAGACGAAAAGGCATAATTGATTTATTTGAAAAATATTTGGAAGCAGATAAAAATGGAGAATATAAACTCGAAAGTGATCTACATAAACTTATATTTCCAATGGGGATTACCATTGACGATGTAGATTATGAGACACATAATTTGTGGTTACTTGATGAGCGTTTTGCAACATATAAATTTATCGCTTCAGACAAACCTCTTTCTTCTGTAAGTCAAAAGAAAAGTACGAAAGAACCGGATTTAATTCTGACCGATGAACCGCTGAAAAATTTTGACAATATTTTTGACAATAGAATAAGTTACGGAGCAAATAATAGCGGAGAAATATCTTCCTTAGTGATTTTCGAACTTAAACGACCCGGGGAAACAGCACACCAAAAAAATAAAACAGATTATAGATGGGAATATTCTGATTTGATCATGAAATATTTTGATGATTTTATTTATAATCCTGACAAGAAGAATTATAAAGGAAGATCAATAAGAGTGGATAGAACTACTCCTAAATTTGGCTATGTCATACTTGATGTTCTTCCAATCGCATTAGAAGAATATAACAAAGATAAAGGTTGGCAAAAGACTCCATTTGGGTCTTTTTATAAAATGTTTGGAAATATCAACTTACATATTGAGGCATTGACATTTGCAAAATTGATAGAATTTGCGCGAAAGAGGCACAATCCTTTTTTCGATAAACTGTTTGTGTCAAAATAAGATGCTCAATATTGGATAGATGATTTTCTGCATATTCGCCAACGCCGCGATGAATATTACCATACACAACAGACGTTATCGCTTTGCAAAAACTATATCAAAGATGAATTGCCGCAACAGTTTGACGTTTCCAAACCCGAACAATCCACTCTTTTGAATAAGTCGTTGCAGTTTTTCAAGGAAAAAGACAGATTTAATCTGAACGAATTTGTCAACGAAGTAATGGAACAGCCGGAAGTGATTGAAAGTTTCAATCAATATAAATCCGCTTATCAACAAGAATACGATATTGATATTGTCGATGATTTTTCCATTTCCGACAGCGCCGTAAAAAAGCAAGCTCGTGTATTCAAAAGCGTTATCAAGTTAGACAAAAACTTCCACATTTACGTACACGGCGATAGAAACCTTATCGAACGAGGTACGGACGAAAACGGTACATTCTACAAAATCTATTATAAGGAAGAAAATTAAAGACGTAAACTGCAAATCGCTTATTTTATAATAATTATAACAATATTTTTAGTCAAAACATCAAATATTAATTGCTGTATTTTCTTTAATTTTATTATTGTATATCAATGAATTAGTATTGTTATCATTTGGAATTACCATTTCATTTTTTTTGACAGATACCAAATCGGCAGGCGAGCCATTGCAAAACCCACAATAAAAACAAATGCCAAAATTAAAAATATATCACTAACGTGAATTTCAACAGGATAGGCATCTATTATAAACATATTCGGCAGTTTTAGAATTTTGAAATACTGTTGTAGCAGGCACAGAATTATTCCCAGTATCAAACCGACTATTGCTCCACCTATTGCAATCATACATCCTTGATAATAAAATATTTGTTTCAGTGTTTTATTGTCCGAGCCAAGTATTTTCAATGTGTCAATATCTTTCTTTTTATCCACAATCAGCATGGATATTAATCCGATAATGTTAAATGAAAAAAGCGTAATTATAAAAACCAGTATTACATATATTGCATATTTTTCGGACGATAACATTCTGTACAGCGTTTCGTTTTGCTGATAGCGGTTTTTTACATCAAATCCATCGCCTGCAATGGCTTTTATTTCTTTTTGAACGGTATTTATATTTGCCGTAGAATCTATTTTTATTTCGATTGCCGAAATGTCTTTATCCGTATAATTTAAAATATTTTGAGCAAATTCAATCGGAACAAAGAAATAATTGTTATCAAAAGTCTGTTCTATTGAAAAAATTCCGGAAGGATAAACGGAATCAACTACCATTGCATCAAGCGTATTGGTCAATGATACTTTCGTTCCCCGTTTAGGAATCCAAACTTCAATGGGCGCCATAAAATTCAAATTTACATCAAGCGTCTGCGCAATTCCAATACCAATAACTGTTTGAGGAACACCCGAATACCAAAGATTAAAATCGCCCATTACAACAAATGAATGTTCGCTATCATTGTATATTTGCTTTCGTGTTATTCCGGATACATTTTCATAATTTTCATCTATACCTTTCATTATAGCAATGGTTTGCGTAGCAGGTTTATTTATATAATTATTATCAAGTTTATAACTTATCAAGACATTTTCTTCCATCACTTGCGAATAATCCAAAACGCCTTTTACATTTTTTATTTTTTCAAGCATTGATGAATCTGATACAAAGGTTTTTCCTTCTGTTGCAGTAATAAGGACGTCAGGACTGAATACCGAATATAATTTCTTGGTTAAACTGTCATAACCATTTGCTACAGAAAGGATTACTACAAGTGCAAACGTTCCTATTGCAACTCCGACAACGCTTATATACGAAATAACATTTATAACGTTGTGCGTTTTTTTCGCAAATAAATATCGACGGGCTATGAAAACAGGAAATTTCATTTATGGCTTTTTGTTTATTTAACAATAAAATACAATTTATTTTTTCAAAAGACTTTCGATTCTTTCAACATAATCAAGAGAATCGTCAATATTGAAAGCAATTTCAGGAACAAGGCGTAATTGGTTTTTTACTCGCTTGCCTATTTCCATACGAATTGATTTTGTATTTTGTGAAATAATTTTCATAGCATTTTCAGCTTTTGATGATGGAAAGATACTGACAAAAACCTTTGCAAAACTCAAATCCGAACTTATTCGCACTCCGGTAACCGAAATCATTGCTCCGTCATAAGTTCCCATTCCCTGTTGCTGAAAAATTTCGCTTAAATCTTTCTGTAATTGCCTTGCAACTTTCTGTTGTCGTGTTGATTCTGTTTCCATTTTCTTATTTTTGTACAAAGATAATAAAATTATAATTTATCAGCAACAAATCTTAATTTAATATCATTTTGCCTTGATTGAAAAGATAAAAACACAAATTTAGCCGTAAATGTTTTAAAATATTCTTTTTATATTGTTTTTAACAAATAAATAAAATTAAATTACTCATAAAACATATTTATTATTACATAAAACTTATTTGTCTGTTTGTTTTATTAATATTTAACTAAAATATTTAGATTGCTATGCAAATATTTTTTAATTTTGTAAGATTAAAAATGAGTTATGACAATAAAATTGGGGCTGACAGCGCAAAGCGAAGTAACTGTTGATATGAACAATACTGCAATACACATTGGTTCTGGAAGTTTGCCTGTTTTTTCAACGCCGTCTCTGATTGCTCTTATGGAAAATGCAGCAATAAAATGTATTGATGGTTGTTTTGACAAAACGTTGACTACAGTTGGGATTGCGTTAAATATAGAACATGTGAAGGCTTCGGCAACAGGCGAAAAAATTATTGCAAAAGCAACGCTCGTTAATATCTGTAACAGAGAACTTTTATTTGAACTGGAAGCGTACGACAGTAAAGGAATGGTAGGCAAAGGTTCACACAAACGTTTTTTAATTAATATAGAAAAATTTATGAGTAAATTAAAATAAAAATATGAAAAACATTATAGATTAATGTTAATACAATGAATATATTATAATATTTACAATTTAAAAATATTTGAAAAATGATAAAATTACTGAAATTTCTTTTTAATCCTATTGAAGTAAACACTTATCTTGTTTATGATGAAACAGGCGAATGTATTATAATTGACGCCGGTTGCTTTGATGAAAATGAAAATAAAATTTTGCAAAAGGCAATTACAGACAATAATCTGAAACCCAAAAAATTAATTTGCACTCATGGGCATTTTGACCACGTAATGGGAAATCATTTTGTATGTGAAACTTATGGAATAGCAGCATATATACATAAAAATGAGTTAAGTAATTTTGAACGAGCAATATCGAATAGTTCCTATTTTGGTTTGAGTATTATGCCTCCGCCTGTACCTGATCATTTTGTGGATGACGGAGACGAAATAAAATTCGGCAACAGTTCGTTAAAGGTTATTTTTACTCCCGGACACACAGGCGGCGGAATATGTCTGCACAGCGCAGCCGACGAAATGTTATTCTGCGGCGATACGCTTTTTGCAGAAAGCATAGGTCGCACGGATTTACCCGGCGGCAATTATGACGTATTAAAAGACAGCATCAAAAAACTTATACAATTGCCGGAAAGCACAGCTGTATTTTGCGGACATGGACCCAGAACTACAATAGGACACGAAAAACTGGCAAATCCTTTTGTAATCGAAATTATGCAACAAATGTGATTAACCGTAATTTGATATATTGACGATTATGAAAAAACTAATCATAGTTTTAATCTGTTTGGCATTTACTTTGATAATGCTAACTGTGTACATTAATATTAATACCAACAGGCAAATTGCTTCCATGCTTGAAACCGCTACTGATAGCAATTACAGATATAAAACAAATTATGTAAATAATAATTCTCAGGTTATAAAAGTTATACATGCTCCGGAGACTGTATCGTTTGCAGGCGAGGAACTTCCCCTGTCGCATTTTGACGTACGCGAATCTTTTGAACGCGAATTAAATCAAATAATTTACAGTCATAACTTGACGCTATTAACAATGAGATTATCAGGACGTTATTTTAATATTATTGATTCAATTTTAAAAACGTATGGCGTTCCTGAAGATTTTAAATATCTTTGCGTTGCCGAAAGTAATCTTCAAAATGCAATTTCTCCTGCAAAGGCTGTGGGTTTTTGGCAGTTTTTATCGGAAACAGGAAAGCAATACCATCTTGAAATAAATGATGAAGTTGATGAGCGTTATCACTTTGAAAAATCGACAGTTGCAGCATGTAAATATTTAAAAGAATCGTATCAAAAATATCATAACTGGACGCTGGCTGCGGCATCGTACAACATGGGAAATAAAAATCTCAATAAAGCGATAGAAAACCAGCAAACTAACAATTATTATGATTTAATGCTAAATTCTGAAACTATTCGATACCTGTATAGAATTGCTGCGTATAAAACCATATTTGCCAATCCCGAATTGTATGGGTTTTATATTTCTGAAAATGACAAATTTAAACCATTTAAATATTATGAAATTACTGTAAATTATTCAATAAAAGATATTGCTGATTTTGCGAAAAAGCATAATACAAATTACAAAATGATTAAGATTTTAAATCCATGGCTGCGTAAAAATAAACTCACAAATAGGGCAAAAAAAGCGTATAAAATCAAAATTCCGATAAAAAATTCCAGAAATATTGATTAAGATATTTATTTACAGAATATTATTTACAGTTATTTAAACAAAAAATTTAAATAAAATAGAAATTATAATAAAAATTTAAAATATCGACACATGAAATATCAAATTTTAATCTCATTTTTCATATTTTTAAGTTTTACCGGCTGTAAAACGACTGAGGAACAAAAAATTAAACAGGCGATTTTATCTCAAATCGAACGGTATCCAAAGTCAACATTACAAGATATTTACAAAAATTTTTATCAGGATTACTTTGGCGCAGAACATGCTATTCCTAATAAACAAATAGTTGAAGAATATTTAATACGTGAATTATCTGATATGCAAAGTATTAATAATGATGCAGTTATTGAATTAATTGGCTGGCGACATGATTTTATAAGAATTCCTCTGTCTCTGGTAAAAAACGGACAAATTCCCGCTGCCGAACTGTTGGAGGCTTTTATTGAGAGCGCAATAAAAACCGACACAAAAGCAGACGGATGGATTGCCGAATGGAACAGCATTGTACAAATATTAGAAGAAATGCATCTTGACATAGAAGATTTTGACAGAGATAAACAAAAAATTGCAGAATTGTTAGCCGAAAATCCCAAAATGGCTCTGCATCACAGTAAAATTTTTCGTGATTCATATCATCCTCATTATCGAATTGTCGAAAAAACAGTTTATGAAAATCGGCTGAAAAAATTTATTAAGTAATTTTTATTATTGTATGAATATTATTAATTTGTTAATGAAACAAATGATAGATATTTATTTTTTGCTTTTTCTAATAATTCACTGTCAATTTTTGTTTTTGCATTAAACAGCGAAACTTTAATTTCCGCTTTGCTTTTGCTAAGGGACTTGTCCCACGTTCCGACAATTTTACCGTTGTACATTATGACAGGACGAAATATTCCGTTTTTTGTAAATGCTTCGGGCTGGTTAGCTTTGTCAATAACGCTGTCTCGGTTTTTATAACTGATAAGAAATTCATCAAATGAAGGTAAAAGACAGATACAGTCGGCAAATTTTGGTTTTATATCAATCGAGTTGTGTATAAATAAAACAGATGTTGATGTTTTTTCTTTTATTAAATCATTATCAATCAAATATATTGCATGTTTACAATCTGTGATTGACAATCCCGACCACCAGTTAAAATCCTGCAAACTTGCAGGCGAATGACTTTTAAAATATTTTGTTGCCAATTCGGCAAGCGCTTCATCTGTATTTAATATTTTTACCTGTTTAACTCTTTCATTTATAAGCGCATAAGTTTGCTGCCTGTCTTTATCTGCTCCGCTGCAAACAATTCCTTCTATTTCAGCGCGATACATAAAATGTATCATTCGAGATATATCGGTTTGTATGCCTGCTTTGTTGAAATTTTCTGCAATTTCACGCCGCGTAAGATGATTATTCCCTTCCAATATCTTTATAATCAGATTATTTGTTTTTGCAAAAAGTTCATCGGTTATTCCCAAATATTTATCCCGCGAGGCGCTTGCCGCTTTTAATCTTTTTCTGCACAGTTCGAGCATCCACCGTATATCTTCGGCAGCAACCAAATGCCACGTCGGACGCATTATATGGGTTCTTAAAATTTCGCCGTCTCGCATTGACCGTTCAATATCACGGATTGTCGCAGATTTAAGGCGAACGCCCGCTGCCCACTTACACATATTATAATCTTGAGCCTGAATGGCTCCCATCCACGAAACAATATCTTTGACTTTTTCAAATTGATGATTTGCCAGTTGCTGACTGATGGTGCGTATGGTATGTATCATAAAATCCGTATTTTAAATATTTGACAAATATAATAAAATTTTACAATACTTTGCCGATATTTATATAAATATTAAAACGCTTTCTGTTAATTGCCACCTGTACAGTTGAATTGATTATTAAAAAAGATTATTCAACAGACATATTTTTAAATAGTCAATACATTTTTGTATCTTTGCGCCGAAAATTAATTTTTATTGATATGAAACCCATACTGATATGTGATGACGTTTACATAATAAGCGTAAACGACAGGAGGAAACATCTGTTTGAAAATATGTGGCCCTTGCCTTACGGCGTTGCTTACAACTGTTATATGATAGATGATGAAAAAACAGCCCTGCTTGATACCGTAGAACTCGGCAGCACAAACAATTTTATGTCGTATATTGACAATATTTTAAAAGGCAGGCAGCTTGATTATCTTATTATTAACCACATGGAACCTGACCATTCGGGTGAAATACAAAACATAATAACCAAATATCCTAACGTTAAAATTGCAGGCAACAGGCAAACATTTAAAATTTTGCAGTCATATTTTAATTATACAGAAAATTTGATTGAAGTAACCGACGGTTATGAACTGAATCTCGGCAGGCACAACTTGAAATTTGTTACAACGCCGATGGTTCACTGGCCTGAATCGATGATGACATACGATACCGAAAATCAAATTCTGTTTTCGCAGGATGCATTCGGGTCATTCGGAACGCTGGATGGTAAAATATTTGATGATGAAGCCGATTTTTGCGAAAGCGAAATGCGCCGTTATTACTCAAATATTGTCGGTAAACACAGTCCAATGGTGCAAAAAGCATTTGACAAATTACAGAATTTTAAAATAAAAATCATTTGTCCTGTTCATGGAATTGTATGGCGCAAAAATCCTGCCGAAGTGCTTGAATATTACCGCAAATGGAGTAATTACGAAAGTAAAGCGGGTGTTTTGATACTGTTTGCATCGATGTATGGAAATACGGAACAGATTGCAGATCATATCGCAAGAAAAATTGTAGAAAACGATGTCAAAAACGTTCGCGTTTACGATGTTTCTAAAACTCATGTTTCCTACCTTATGAGTGAAGCATGGCAATACGGCACAATTGTACTCGGCTCGTGTTCGTATAATGGCGAAATGCATCCGATGATGGAAATATTTTGTCGCGAAATGGAACATTACAAACTGAAAAACCGCAACCTTGCTCTGTTCGGAACAGGAAGCTGGAGTGGCGGCGGATTACGGAATTTGCAAAAATTTGCAGAAAATATCGGATGGGAACAAATCGCCGAACCTGTTGAAATTAAAGGCATGCCGGACAACAACAAACTTGCGGAGTTTGATATTTTTGCAAAATCAATATCCGATTACTGCAAAAAATAATATTCCGATTTATTTTATCAGTTTGTTATCGAGAAAAGCGCAGAGACGAAATAATACATGGTAAACTATTCAATTATTTGAATACGTTTGAATTTACAGTTATTTTTACATCAATTTTATGTTTGCATGTTCAATAAAATCATCAGTCAACAGTTTATAAATACCTTAATAAGCTTTGGTCTAATGATTAAAGATTTGTAAATGTGTAATTTGTACTGCGTCCGCCCTGTGATTTTCGGCATAAAATTCCTTTTTTTATCAAATCTTTAATGTCGCGTAAAGCCGTATCCGCCGAGCAGCCTGCTATTTTCGCCCATGTTGACGACTGTAATTTGAAATCTGTTCCGCTTAGCAGTTTGTTCAGAACTAATCTTTGCCGAATGTTCAACGGCGTTTTATTGTGTATTTTCCAAAATTCCGATTTTTTCAGAATATTCGCCAATACCGTATCTGTTGCTTTCAAAGCCTTTTTCATGCTACCAAAAAACCAAAGCATCCAATTTGTAATATCAAAATTTTCATTTTGTGTTTTTTTCAAAATCGAATAATATTTTTTCGGGTCGGATTTTATTTGAGCGTGCATACTGTAAAATCGGCAGAAAGTATCGTCTGACCTCGCAAGAAGCATATTTGTAATAATTCCAGCCATTTGCGCATTTCCCTCATCAAAAGGTTGAATAGTAATAAACCATAAATGCGCTATCGCCGCTTTTACAAGGGAATCAAGATTGTTTTCGGTATTAAACCACGTAATAAAATTAGATATATTTCTGTTTGCCATCGCTTTAAAACTCGCGCCTTCTTTGCCTATTGCCTTATATACAACTTTTTTTATGCGCGCAAGTTTTGATGATTGATTTGTACTGTTATCTTTTTCCTGTCCTCTTTTTAAAATCAAATTTTCATACCAAAACAACAAACGTCTTTTGGTCAGCGGCGCATTGAAATTCAGTATGGCATCCGTAATTGCTTCGATTATTCCGTCAATATCGCTATTTGTATCCGTTTTTGTTTTGTAAAATCCAAATTTACAGGCAAAAGACATTCTTACCTTTTCTTCATCTAATGATATGTTTTCTATTTCAGCACACTTCAACGTATCCAAAGTTAATATTTCAAGCAGCGCTTCATTTTGCAAATCAAATGCAAGAGACTGCACTTTGCCGATAGTTAATCCCTGCAAAAATCTGACATCTGCAAGCGGATTTAATAATGCTTCATTATCCCAAAGCAGTTCCGGACAGTTTTCCCGTTTATATACAAAATACATTTTAAATAAATTTATTACAAAAATAATAATTGTTTTTTGTATCACAAATATTCGCCGCAAAAATAATTGAAATAATTTTGTTTATACCATTGTTTGCTTATTCTAAAAAACAGAGAAAATTTATAATTTACAAATAAAAACGTCTGTAAAATATTTATTATATATTGCAGAAAATCACTTATAATATCTTACTTCATCACACTATTGTAATGATTACGATAATACCGGTATCTAAACGTTTCCCGAAAAAGTCTATTGGCATGCAGAAAAATCGACAATTAAAAAAATTATCAAAAATTTCAGATTTGATGTATGAAATTTTCGCACATTTATAGTATTAAATCAATAAAATATTATACCTTTGCAACTTCAATATGCCCGGGTGGTGAAATTGGTAGACACACCACTTTGAGGGGGTGGCGCCGGTTGCGGTGTGCAAGTTCGAGTCTTGTCCCGGGCACAAAAAGAGGATATTCGTCTGTTTGATTGAATATCCTTTTTTTAATTTAGGTTCGCAACAAACATCTATTTCTACATAAAGTTTACATTGTATGAATATTTTATCATTGTAAATATGAATGTTATTAAATAATATATTAGTATTTTTAAAGTTATCAAATTCAACCTGTCGTTTATGGACAGTAAAAAATTCTGTTTTGTTTGCCTGTTATCAATAGTAAATTTTATTTTTATCAGAACATATTGCATACTTGGATATAAAGTATTTTTACAAAACAGTTATTGATTTATATTTTTTTTGTATTTTTGGCAAAAATTTTAATCGCTATGTCAGAAAACAGGAAAACAGCAAGTGTCATTATCGAAAAATTACGTTCAATAAGCGACAAACAAAAAGCAAAAGAAATGGCGCGATATTTCAAAACGGGCTATGGGGAATATGCCGAAAACGATGTTTTTTTAGGCATCGGAATGCCTGATATAAATAAAATTGCGAAACAGTACTTCAAGGCAATAAATTTATCGCAAACGGCTTTACTGTTACAGTCGAAATATCATGAAATACGATGTGTCGGAGTCAAAATTCTTGTCAATAAAATGGAAAAAGAAACGGATGAACATAAACAGAACAAAATTCTGCTGTGCTATCTCAACAATATCAATGGTATAAATAATTGGGATTTGGTTGATGCATCCGCTCCGAACCTGCTCGGCGCATTCATCTGCGATAAGGACAAAACCATTCTTTATGATTTTGCCGTATCCGACAATTTATGGAAACAGCGTATTGCAATTCTTGCCACGCTTTATTTTATCCGCAAATCCAATTTTGAAGATACGCTTGCCATTGCCGAAATACTTATGGATAATAAACATGATCTTATTCATAAAGCCATAGGGTGGATGCTGCGTGAAATAGGCAAGCGGGACCTTGAAACCGAACTGAAATTTCTTGACAAATATGCCGCACAATTGCCTCGAACAGCGCTTCGCTATGCCCTTGAAAAATTTGATCTCAACCTGCGCGAATATTATATGACTTTGACAGAATAGCAGTTAATTATGGAAAATAAAATTACATCATTATTTAAAATAAAATATCCGATAATTCAGGGTGGAATGGTTTGGTGCAGCGGATGGCGGCTGGTATCGGCAGTAAGCAATGCGGGCGGTTTGGGTTTGCTTGGCGCAGGCTCGATGTATCCCGATGTACTGCGCGAACATCTACAAAAAACAAAGCAGGCAACCGACAAGCCTTTCGGTATAAACGTTCCTTTGCTATATCCCGATATTGATGAATTAATGAAAATTATTGTTGATGAAGAAGTGAAAATTGTTTTTACATCGGCAGGAAATCCTAAAACATGGACAAAATTTTTGAAAGACAAAGGCATCACTGTTGCTCACGTGGTATCAAGTTCAAAATTTGCAAAAAAATGCGAAGACGCAGGAGTCGATGCCATTGTAGCCGAAGGTTTTGAAGCAGGAGGACACAACGGACGCGAAGAAACAACAACGCTTACGCTTATTCCGCAAGTGCGTAATGCAACAACGTTGCCGCTTATAGCAGCAGGCGGAATTGCAACAGGAAATGCCATGCTGGCGGCAATGACTCTCGGAGCTGACGGAGTACAAATAGGAACACGATTTGCCATGAGCAATGAAAGTTCTGCAAGCGATGAATTTAAAAACCTGTGCTGTACGCTAAACGAAGGCGATACAATGCTGTGTTTGAAAAAAATATCTCCCACGCGAATGATAAAAAACAGTTTTTATAACCGTATCGCAGAAGCGGAAGAGCAAGGAGCAAACGCCGATGCACTGAAAGAAATTCTTGGTCGCGCACGTTCAAAAAAAGGAATATTTGAAGGCGATATGAACGAAGGCGAACTGGAAATAGGACAAATAGCCTCTCATCTTAAAAAGATAATTTCAGTACGCGAAATCATCGCCGAAATTGTAGATGAATTTAATAAAACTGCAAATCATATTGCGACATTAGAATTATAAAAATTATCGCGAAACAAGATTAATGCGTACTGTATCCGTAAGATACGCAGCATTGAATTATTTGCGATTATCGTGTTTTTTCGGCAAAATATATGTTTTTATTTTTTCAATGCTTTTGTCAATAACAGTGTTTATGTTTGCCGATATTTTAAATTTATACAGTAAGACTGTTGTCAACAATCCGATGATAATACTTCGGTATGCTGCATCAATAAACGGATTATGACTCCAGTTCGGCAGCAGATAATTTATTCCTGTTAATAATAATATTAATGCTATTTGTTTCAGCGTGTTGATTGTATATGGATTGCCTTTTATTTTTTTCAAAACAATCCATTGTTGAACGCTGTAACTTAATATACATGCTGTAAGCGTTGCGAGCGCAGCGCCTGTCATTCCTAAAATCGGTATCAATAACAGATTTGTAGCAACTCCTGCGGCAAAAATAAAGAACGAAAAAAACAAACTCCAATAATAATAACGTGAATATGAGATAAGAACTCCGCCGAAATTCAGTGTCATTGTTATTATCTTTGCTATTCCGAGAAATAACACTACCCATTTGCCGGGCGCGAATGTTTCACCTTTAGGAATTATTGCAAAAATATTATCAATATTAATCCATATAAACATAAAAATTATACTGCCGCTAATCAATTGATGTAATGAAACTTGCCTGTATAAATTGTTTGCCTGTTCAAAATTATCGGTTTTCAGCGATTCGGCTGCTATCGGCGAAGATATTGCCGTTATGGCTCGCGAAGGCATATCTATCATCGCCACAATGTATATAAGAATTGTGTAAACGCCGGTTATATTAAGCCCTTTCAGCGATGCCAGCATAAAAATATCAAGTTGATTGAGAATGTTTCCGCTTACTGTTGCCAAAAACAAAAATCCAATATACTTTAATATTTTGTTTTGCAATGGCTTATCTATAAATTTTCTGTCATGTTTTAAAGTAATCGAATCAAATTTCCTGATATAGCAAAATGTAACAATCATCGCAACAGCATAAACGCTTATTGTACATGTTACCATCTCGGTAAGCGTCAATAATTTGAAGCCGTACATTACATATATTGTAAGCAATAAAACACGTACGCCTATTTCGCGAATTAATTTGGGTACGGCAATGCGCATTTTTACGTTGGAATAAGTTTCAAATGTTATCCAGTAAACTAAAAAGAGTATCAGCGGAATAACCCAGTTAAAATATTCAACATAAAGCGCCGATTTTTCCGCAAAAAAATCAATAATAATATCTTTAAGAAATATTACCAAAGGTATAAATATGATAACGCCAACAGCAGGAAGCAGAAGCAAATAAAAGAAAAATCCGTTATCTTTATTTTTGTTGTTTTTAAAATACGGAAAAAATCTTATTGTTGATGAGGTTGTGCCAAGCAAAGCGAAAGAACAAATCAAAAGTCCGGATTCGTACAAAACTTTCATCAAACCTATTTCTTCGGTTTTTAAAAATTTTGGCTGAATGTACAGCATTGTTACCATACCAATAATAGCGCCAATCCAATGAACTACTGTTCCTTTAATGCTTTGTCTGAATATTATTCCCATCGATTATAATTTAATTCCGTCTTCCAGTTTTATTTTTGATTTCCAGCCAATTATACTGTTATTTTGTTCTATCGGAGCGACGGCGTGCATCACATCCGTTTGGCGATATGGTAAACCGCCCCATTCTATATTGCATTTTTTGTTTTCGATTTTTTCAATCAATTTTGCCAAATCTCGAATTTTTGTACCAATGCCTGTTCCGACAAAAAAATTTTCTCCGTTGGGAATATTTTCAATTATATTTTGCTGATTTTCTATTACTTTAATAAAAAAATCAACTACATCGCTAACATGAATAAAATCAAGTATCTGTTCGCCTTTGGTCATTTTTACAGGCGTTTTTGCAGAAACAGATTCGCGAATATAATCCATAATTTTTTTTGCCGAATCATTACTTCCGTAAATGCTGTAAGGAATAGCCGTAATATATTTGAAATGAGATAAATTTGAATAATAATCTACAAAATTGCGAAATGCCGATTTTGTTGCCGCATATAAATAAGCATCATTAATTTTATCTGTTCCCGTACGATATTCGGCAAACGTGCCAACGTTTACAAACAGTTTCATATTAGAGCATTGAGTCAAAGTTGACAGTAAATGCACGCCAAATTCTATATTTGCTTCAAGCATCGGCTTTATTATTTCCATATCGTTACGACTGGATGATAATGTTGCCAAATGAATAACAATTTCAGGATTAAATTTTATAATATTTTCATAATCAGTTGATAATATATGTGTGCATTTTAAATTTTCAAATAAACTTTGCGCTTTTTCAACATTGCGATTTACGGTTAAAATTTCGGCATTGTTATATATTTTAGCAATTTGCGGAATTAAATGTCTTCCTACAAATCCGGTTGCTCCGCTTATTAATATTTTGTATGTATTTGCACCTCGTATCATTCTGATATTGTTTCGATTTAATATATGTTCATTCATTTTTTCATTTTCAGGTAAAACCATATATCTGTTAAAACCGCTCAAATGTCAAACAAATTTTTATATTAGTAATTCTTAGCACAAAAATAATTAATTGTTTCGTATTAAACAAGTTTGTTGCATGGCAGGTTTCAATACGGCAGCCATTTTTTACAAATAAATTTATATCTTTACACAAAAAACGATGAAAAATATTTTACTTTTTATCATTGCAAACCTGTTGTTTTTAAGTTGTTTTGCACAAGAAAACAGAAAATTTTTTGTTGTAGATTCGTTAACTCGCGAACCGATAGAATATGCATGTATAGTTTTTATCGGTATTGACGGAGGTACATATTCTAACGAAAAGGGATTTTTTTATGTTTCTCAAAATCTTGAGCAAATCGAACTTTCAA
>JAIRRX010000037.1 GCA_031255755.1 Prevotellaceae bacterium
ATACCGTTGAATCTTGCCGCCGAGTTGATAGAACACAGTTATGTTCAGCGTTTGCGCAATATTAAACAACTCAGCCTTTCGTATCTTGTATATCCCGGAGCATGTCATAACAGATTTCAACATGCGCTCGGGGCGATGTATCTTATGTCGCAGGCAATAGATGTTTTGCGTTCAAAAGGCTGTGAGATAACAGATGAAGAAAGCGAAGCCGCCGTTTGTGCAATTCTTTTGCATGATATAGGTCATGGTCCTTTCAGTCATTCGCTTGAACACAGCATAATAAGTAAGGATGTCGGTCATGAAGAAATTTCATCTATACTTATGCACGAAATCAACATGCAAATGGACGGTCGGCTGTATTTGGCTATTGCTATTTTCAACAATACATATCATAAAAAGTTTTTGCATCAACTGGTTTCAAGTCAACTTGATGTTGACAGGCTTGATTATTTAAGCCGCGACAGTTTTTTTTCCGGCGTTGCCGAAGGAATGATTGGTCTGGGCAGAATAATAAAAATGCTTAATGTAGTTGATGACGAACTTGTTGTTGAAGCCAAAGGAATTTATTCAATAGAAAAATTTTTAATTTCAAGGCATCTGATGTATTGGCAGGTTTATTTACATAAAACCGTACTGGCTGCCGAAAAAATACTTGTCAATATTTTGCAGCGAGCAAAAGAACTTTCGCACAGCGGTGAAAATATTTTTGCTGCGCCTGCTTTGCAGTTCTTTTTAAAAAACACTGTAACTTTTGATGAGTTTAGAAAATATTTTAACGAAGAATTGCCGCTTGAACATTTTGTAAATCTTACCGACTGTGATATAGAATCGGCAATAAAAGTATGGTGTTTTCACAAAGATTTTGTATTGTCGCATCTTTGTAAAATGCTTGTAAACCGTAAACTTTTTCGTTGCAGCCTTTCCGAAAGTCCTTTCAGCCTCGAAAAAATTGAAGCAATACGACAAAAAACAAAATCACTGTTATGTGTTAAAGATGAAGATATTGATTATTTTGTAAGCCATGAAACGGTTTCATCAAAAGCATATACGCCAAAAAATGAAAACATAAAAATACTTTATCCCAACGGAAATCTCGTTGATATAGCAAATGTTTCGGCAATACTTACCGCAGCGGTTTTTGCCGCTCCTACAACAAAATACGCTTTGTGTTACTGCAAAAGTAATTTGTAAAATATTTATATTTTGTAAAAATGATGATATTTTCAATTTTATAAAACTTTAAAAATCAAATTCTTTACAGTAAATTCCAAAATCAGATAAAACCTTAAACGGAATTGCTATTCCCATTGTGTACCATGATGCATCTTCGGTTTGATTGTACGCTTGAATCAGTTGTATTTTATAATTTTGGTTATTGATTGTTATCCAAGTCGATTTTTGTGCATTATCATTGGGATGCGTTTCGATTAAACGTTTAAAAACATCTTTACGGATGGAATTTGATAAATAATTTTTATAAAATTCGGCGAGAGCCTTTTCATCTATAATAAAAACCCGCGCAGGGAAAAAATATGCTATAAAATCGGCTTGCGATTTGTCGAGCCAACCGTGAATATCGGGAAATTTACTGTAAAATTCTATATACAAATCATTAAAATCCTTAGTGCGAAATTTTTCGGAAATATTTATACGTTTACCTTTGCGTTGAAACGAAACATCAATATCCGTGCGCTGTATTTTCATATCTGCTTCCGTATTACGATTGTGTCTTACAATATTTGTTGCGCCCAACCGATTTAAATAAAAATCATCGGCTCGCTTTTGATTTTTCCGTTCGCATAGCATGCTTTCATAAAAATTGTGATAATTCATCGCGTTATGATTTTATTATCTGTATATATTATTTCACAAAAGTAATTTTTTCATCAATACATCACAAATTTTATAATTTTAATATTATGTTGTGTAACTAATTAAATTTCAATTCTAATTGCATATCAAACAGTTTATATGACAGTCGATGAAATGGCGTTACGCCGTATTCCACAATCGCAGAACGGTGTTTTTTTGTCGGATATCCTTTGTTTTGCTGCCATCCGTACTGTGGATATTGCAATGCAAGATTTTCCATAAATTCATCTCGATGAGTTTTTGCCAAAATTGAGGCTGCCGCTATGCTTTTGTATTTTGCATCTCCTTTTACGATTGTTTTGTACGGAATATTTTCATACGGTTTGAATCTATTTCCATCAACAATTATAAATTCAGGTTGTATTTTAAGATTAGACAAGGCTTTGTGCATGGCGAGAATGGAAGCATTCAGAATGTTTATTTCATCAATTTTCGTATTGTCAACCGCCGCTACAGACCATGCAATCGCCTGACTTTCGATGATTTCACGAAGTTCATTACGCTGGTTTTCACCAAGTTGTTTTGAATCATTAAGCAAAGGATAGTCAAAATTATCAGGTAAAATTACTGCGGCAGCAAACACAGGACCTGCCAAACAGCCTCGTCCTGCTTCATCACAGCCGACTTCAGGCTTTACATCGCCAAAACAGGATTTTAATTCAACTTTTTTCAAAACAGTGTTTTTTCGGCAAATGTAATATTTTTCACAAAAATATAACTCGATATTTTTTAATATTTTGTCTGAACTTCAATTTTATTAGAGTGATTTATTGCATTAAAAAAAATTCCTTTGTTATGGTTTCAAAAATTTGTGGATATTTTTTAAATACTCCGTGCGGAGCAAAAGGGATGTTAAAAAAAAGAGATTTTTTTATTTTTTGTGTCAATTCCACTGCGCTTTCGAGCGGAAACATATCATCGTCATTACCGCGAATTATAAGCGAAGGTATGTTGATTTTTTCCACGCTTGCCTGAGGATAGCCACTCGCGCTTTTATCAGTCCACATTTCGATTACGCATTTTGCAAACTTGTTGAAATCGGGCAAAGGATTGTTTTTTTCATAGAAATCAAATTTTTGAGCAAATATTTCCCGACATTCTTCAGGAGTAAAATCCTTCATAAATTTTTCCATAAGTTCGGCATCTGCCAAACTCCACGTTCCTCCTATTGTAGCAATTTTTCTTAGCGGAATTTTGTTTGCAACCGCGAGCCGATACGCAATAACTCCGCCATCGCTATACCCAATAATGTCAATATCCGTCAAATGCAAATGGTTTATAATAGTTTCAACATCAAGTTGCAAACGCGCGTATGTCAATTTATCAATGCCCAATGTTGATTTTCCGTGTCCGCGACTGTCTATGCCAATAATGTGGTAATCGTTAGCAAACATCGGTAATATCGGATTAAAATCTTCGATATTTCCAAATCCGCTATGCA
>JAIRRX010000071.1 GCA_031255755.1 Prevotellaceae bacterium
GAAGTGTTTGCAACAAAGCCCGCCGAATTTGACCCGCGCAAATATTTGGGACCTGCACGAGACGCGCTTAAAGAACTTTACAAACATAAATGTATAAACGTACTTGGAAGCGCAGGAAAGGCGTAATATTAATTACGATGAAATTTTACAATGACGTAATGTTAATGATTACGTCATTTTTTTGTTTTTACTCATCACAAACCCTAACAGGCAAAAGCAATGATTTCTTTTATTAAACTTATTGGGCAATAGGTTTTAGATTAAACAAACTTTACGCACTATCAATTTCGACTGAATTTATTTTAATATCTTTGCAGGTCTGTTTTTTAAAAACTGCGTATTTTTTATTGAATAAATGTCTGAAGAAAAAGAAATAAAAATCACGGGAGCGCGAACCAATAATCTGAAAAATGTTGATGTAACTATTCCTCGCAATAAACTGACCGTCATTACGGGATTGAGCGGCAGCGGCAAATCATCATTAGCGTTTGATACGATTTATGCCGAAGGTCAGCGGCGGTACATGGAAACACTGTCGGCTTATGCGCGTCAGTTTGTGGGAAATATGGAACGTCCCGATGTGGAATGTATTAGCGGATTAAGCCCTGTGATAGCGATAGAACAAAAAACTACAAATCGCAACCCGCGCTCAACCGTAGGAACGATTACCGAAATATACGATTTCTTACGACTTTTGTTTGCCCGTGCATCCATTGCATATTCAAAGGAAACAGGCGAAGAAATGGTGCATTATACGGATGAACAGATTGTAGAAATGATAATAAAACAGTTCGGCAATAAAAAAACCATGCTTCTTGCTCCGCTTGTAAAAGGGCGCAAAGGTCATTATAAAGAACTTTTTGAACAGCAGCGAAGAAAAGGATTTACTAATGTGCGAATTGACGGTATAATACAGGAACTTAAACCATTATTAAAAGTTGACAGATATAAAAATCATTTTATCGAAATTGTAATTGATAAATTAATTCCCGACAAAAAGTACGAAAAACGGTTGTACAATTCTGTCGGAACTGCAATGGCACAAGGCAAAGGTACAATGATGGTTATTGATATTAAAACAAATGAGCTGAAGCATTATAGCCGAAATTTAATGTGTCCAACGACAGGAATTTCATATAACGAACCTGCGCCACATTCGTTTTCGTTTAATTCTCCGCAGGGAGCGTGTATGCATTGCAACGGACTTGGCACAGTAAGTGAAATGGATATTTCAAAAATAATTCCCAATCCTGAAAAAAGCATTAAAGACGGCGGCATAGAACCGCTCGGAAAATATAATGGTTCGCATATCTTTTCGCAGATTGACATAATTCTCCGAAAACATAAAATTCTGTTATCCGACCCTATTAAGAATATCCCTGAAAACCTTATAAATATGATACTGTACGGTTCGGATGAGTCGTTTAGAGTCGATGGAATTCAAGGCGGAGTTTCTCAGTATTTTATTACTTTTGAAGGTGTTATAAATTACATAAACGAAAGGCTTGCAACAGGCAGCGAATGGTCACAAAACTGGGCTGACCGATTTATAAAATATATAGAATGTCCCGTATGCCACGGGAAACGGCTTAACGAGCAAACTCAATATTTCAAAATTGATGGTAAAAATATTTCCGACCTAACCGACATTGATATAAAAACACTTTATGAATGGTCGCAAAATGTAGAAACACGATTGACAAAACGACAGCAAAACATTGCACGCGAAATTATGAAAGAAATACGTTCTCGGCTTTCGTTCTTGATGGATGTCGGCTTGGATTATTTATCGCTGAACCGTGCTACATACACGCTTTCGGGTGGCGAAAGTCAGCGTATAAGGTTGGCTACGCAGATAGGCTCCAAACTTGTGAATGTATTATACATTTTAGACGAGCCGAGTATAGGATTGCATCAGCGCGACAATACAAAACTGATAAATTCGCTTAAATCGCTTCGAGATGAAGGCAATTCGATAATTGTTGTCGAACATGATGAAGAAACAATTCGTGCCGCCGATTATATCGTAGATGTTGGACCTCGTGCAGGAAAACATGGCGGCGAAATTCTCTTTGCGGGAACGCCCAAACAACTTAGTGAAAAAAAAATTGATTCGCTTACAGCAAAATATCTCTCGGGAAATATGGAAATTAAAATTCCCGACAAACGGCGCAGCGGGTCTGGAAAAATGCTTGTATTGCGCGGCGCCAAAGGTAACAATCTGAAAAATATAGATGTATCTTTTCCTCTTGAAAAATTTATTTGCATCACAGGCGTGTCGGGTAGTGGAAAGTCAACATTGATAAATGAAACATTGTATCCCGTTTTAAGCAAAACATTTTATCATTCACGCCAAAATCCGTTAAGTTATGATTCTATTGAAGGAATTGAATATATTGATAAGGTTATACAGATTGACCAGTCGCCCATAGGTCGTACTCCGCGTTCAAATCCGGCAACATATACAAAACTGTTTGACGATATTCGCAAACTTTTTGAACAGACGCCGGAAGCCAAAATTCGCGGATATAAAACAGGACGATTCTCATTCAACGTAAAAGGCGGACGCTGCGAAGACTGCAAAGGCGCAGGCGTACAAACAATAGAAATGAATTTTTTGCCCGATGTATATGTAAAATGTAAAACGTGCAACGGAAAACGATACAATCGCGAAACGCTTGATGTGCGTTACAAAACAAAAAATATAGCTGAAATTCTTGATATGACAATCTCCGAAGCTTGCGGTTTTTTCGAGAAACTTCCACATATCTATCGGCGGCTGAAAGTTTTGCAGGATGTAGGACTTGGATATCTTACGCTCGGACAGCAGGCAACAACGCTTTCGGGCGGCGAAAGTCAGCGCGTGAAACTTGCAGCCGAACTTGCAAAAGTAAGCACTGGAAAAACATTTTATATTCTTGACGAACCTACAACAGGTTTGCATTTTGAAGATGTGCGAGTGCTGCTTGGCGTTCTCAATCAACTTGTTGATAAAGGCAATACCGTACTTGTAATTGAACATAATCTTGAAGTTATGAAAGTTGCCGACCATATCATTGATTTAGGAAAAGATGGAGGCGAAAGAGGCGGAAATGTATTGTGTTACGGAACGCCAGAAGAAATCAGCAAATGTAATAACAGTTATACCGCCGAATTTTTAAGAAAGGTATTAAAATGATTGAATATATCTCTTCGGAATATCAAATTCAACCGAGATTATAATTTGTTATTCTGCGATATTTTTTTACCTTTGTACGAATATGTCAACGAAATAAAATAAAATTCATGAAGTCAGAACTTGTTGTTTATAAGGCATCTGCCGGTTCGGGAAAAACTTTTCGATTAGCGATTGAATATATCAAATTACTAATTGAAAATCCGAAATCGTATAAGAATATTCTGGCTGTAACGTTTACAAACAAGGCAACTGCCGAAATGAAAAACAGAATTATCGGCGAACTTTACGGATTGTCTGCAAATTTACGCGAATCGCAACATTACATGCAGACAATATGCGCCGAAACAGGAAAATCACAAAACGAAATCTGTAATCGTGCGGCGTTGGCGCTGGCGTTGATATTACATGATTACGGCAAATTCAGAATAGAAACGATTGACAGTTTTTTCCAGACAGTTTTGCAAAATATGGCAAAGGAACTCGGTGTCGGCGTGAGATTCAATGTCAGCCTGAGCGACAACGAAATATTGAAAAACGCTATTGACCTAATGATTGAAAATGCTAATGAAAACAAAGATTTGCTTCAATGGCTACGAGAATACGTAAGCCAAAAATTAAAAGAAAACAAAAGTTGGAAAATTGCCGATGATATAGAAAATTTTTACGAAAATATTATTTCCGAAAAATTCAAATCGCGTCAAGATGAAATATATAAACGTTTTAGTGAAAAAAAATTCCTGCGTTTGTATAAACTAAAATTACAAAAACTGGTAGAATCAGAAATCGAAAAAATGAAAGAATTTGCAAAACAGTTTTTTGAAATTACACAAAAAAATGATTTGACAGTCGATGATTTTTATTACACAAACAAAGGCGTTTACGGATATTTTATCAAACTTGACAACAACCAGTTTCAAGAAGAAAACTGTTTTAATACTTATGTTAGAACCTGTGCGGAAAATGCCGATAAATGGTGCAGAAACAAAACAAAAACCGCTCAAATAACCGCTCTTGCAGAAAGTATGTTAATTCCTTTATTGCGCAAAGCCGAGCAGCAACGTATTGAATCGGCAAAAATCGTAAATTCGTACTGTTTAATACTTCAAAACATTAACAATTTCGGGCTTTTGAGTGATATTTTAAAATATATTCGCGAATACAGTACAGACAATAATATTTTTTTGCTGTCGGATACGCCAGCATTACTGTCGAAAATGATTGGAAGCAACGACACATCTTTCATTTTTGAAAAAACGGGAACAACATTAAAACATGTAATGATTGATGAATTTCAGGATACATCGCAGTTGCAGTGGAACAATTTTGAACTTTTACTAATTGAATGTCTTTCACAGGGATACGAAAATTTGATAGTTGGAGATGTCAAACAGGCAATATACAGATGGCGAAACGGCAACTGGCAAATTTTGAACAATATAGAAAACAACAGAAATCTTCGCAATTTCAATCCTGTTATTGAAACGCTCGTCAATTCGTGGCGCAGCGCAAAAAAAATAGTTGATTTTAACAATAATCTGTTTCCAAAAATTGTTGATATTCTCCAAAATGAATATTCAGATGAATACGGCGAAAATTGCGATGACTTGAAAAAGGCTTACGCAGACATAAAACAGGAATGTAAACGTGATATTTTGGGATTTGTTTCGGTAGAATTTTTAGAAAAATCCGACTATGAAGAAAATATTTTCAAACGTCTGATTGAAAACATCGAAATGCTGCAAACCAATGGAGTAAAGGCTTCGGATATTGCAATACTTGTTCGTACAAACAATCAGACAAAGCAGATTGCATATTATTTTGAAAAATATAAATACAATAACCCCAACAAAAATTACTGTTATGATTTGGTTTCAAGTAAAACTTTTACGTTAAATTCATCTGTCGCAATCAATGTGATTATAAATGCATTACGTGTTTTAATAAATACTGAAAATACCGTTGCAAAAGCCGATTTGGCATATTGTTATCAAAAAAATATTATCGGAAACGATATTTTAAATCATGAAATTTTTGCCTGTGAAATAAAAAATCTGCTGCCCGAAGAATTTGTAAAAGAATCCGAAACGCTTAAAATGATTCCGCTATACGAACTGATTGAAAAAATATATCTGATTTTTAATTTGAAAAAACTTGATGAAAATGCCGAATACATGTTTTCGTTTTTAGACCGAACAAATGAATATCTAAATACTGAAGCATCAGATATATCAAGATTTATAGAACACTGGGATACAAAATTGTTTAGCGAAACAGTCGAAATAAGCGGCGAATTGAACGGAATAAAAATAATGACAATACATGAAGCAAAAGGACTGGAATTTCATTCGGTAATTATTCCGTTTTGCGACTGGTTATTGGGTTCCGGAGGCGTTAATTATATCTGGTGCGAAACAGCAGCAGAGCCGTTTGCTGAAATCGGACTTATTCCGATACAATATACCAACAAAGTTAAAAATTCCGTATTTTCGGACGAATACAGAAACGAAGCCATGCAACTGTGCGTTGACAATATCAACATTCTGTATGTGGCGACAACACGGGCAAAAAACAATTTGATAATACTTGCAAAAGAAGATGCCGCCGACCGAAAAAACAATGTTTCAAGCGCAATGTATGCCGCGCTGAATAATAAAAATTTTACGGATGGCGAAATTGTCGCAACAAAAGATATGGTTAACCGAAAAAGTGAAAATAAACTTGACATGCTGCCTTTGTCTTTGTCCGTTCCGTTTGTTTCCAACAAATATAATGCAACATTTGTACAGTCAAATTCAATGCGAACATTTGCAGAATCGGCTGATGGTGAAACAGCATATAACATGGTTCCCGTTAACAGAGGCAAACTTTTGCACCGTATTTTTGCCGAAATAAAAACTCAAAGCGATATTGATGCCGCTGTTGATAAATTTCAGTTTGATGGAATTATACGGTACGAAAGCAAACAGGATTTAAAAGATTTTGTTGTTAATGCAATCACTAAATCACATGTAGAACATTGGTATTCGGGCGCATGCAAACTTTTTACCGAATGTGCTGTTATTACAAAAAACAATAATGGAGAAACAGTTACAAAACGACCCGACAGAGTAATGATTAATGATGACAAAACAGTCATCGTTGATTTCAAATTCGGCAAAAAAAACGCTTTGTACAATGCTCAGGTAGTCGAATACATGCGGCTAATGAAAGAAATGAATTATAAAAATGTTCATGGCTTTTTGTGGTATGTTGACAATAACGATGTAGAAAAAGTGATGGTTTAGCAGTATCCATTAACCCGTTGGCGGAATTAAAATTTTCGGAAAATAATAACACAAAAAGTTGTACATCAATTAAATAAGTATTATATTTGTAGCGTTATAATAAAAATAAACACTTATAAAAGAGATGCACAATTTGGCAACAAATTTCGGTAAAATTTTTGATATATGCGCTCAATTCGGTAAAAAATTTACCAACGAACATGGCAATGTGACTCGCAGAGGCGATAGACAAGTTTGAAGACATATATTGCATTGATTCCAAACCATTAGAATTATGTAAACTGGTGCGTGCAAAGCGTAATGTTATTGGCAAAACCGACTCTGAAAAAGCGTCTTCGATTGGTTATTGTTCCTCGCAAAACCGTTATTATTTTGGTTATAAATTGCATGTTTTGTGCGGATTGCATGGTGTAATTCATTCATTTGACTTAACAAAAGCAGAAATCGCAGACATTCATTATTTG
>JAIRRX010000075.1 GCA_031255755.1 Prevotellaceae bacterium
GCCGTCAAATCGTGGCGAGACAACTGGGAAAATCTAACGCATTATTTCGATTATCCAAATGAAATCAGGCAGATAATATATACAACTAATATCATTGAAAGTCTCAACAGCACGATTCGTAAATACACACGAACCAAAACTGTTTTTCCGGATGATAATGCTGTGTTAAAGTCTGTATTTCTTGCTGTTAGAAATGCAGAAAAGAAATGGACGCTCCCTATCAGAAACTGGGGAACTGTGATTAACCAATTTATGATTATATTTGAACAAAATTAAAATGAAAGATATGTTCAACATGAAATACCTATTTACACAAAATTATTTACAGTCCCTCAAATTCCTGAAATTTTACTTCAACTTTTAAAAATTTTACTTCAATAATTTAAAGACCTTGTTCGACATTAAAACAATATATCTCAATTAAAATTGATATAAAAATAAAATTTTTTTTAATTCTTTTGTATTTGCCGTATTATTCTGCCTGTTAGATAAATTTTATTTCATGGATAATACATGATTTTTTATTATTCATAACAGTTTAAGTTATGATTTTAAAGTTTTCAATAAACTTAATTATAGTTATTATGAATTAAAAAACTATTTTTGCAATGCTAAACTTGAATTATTAATTAAAAATATGTAAAATGAATGCAACAATCTTACTTATCACATTTTTTGCCTATACGGCATTGCTGTTTGTAATAGCGTGGGTTACATCGCGCAAAGCAGACAACCAGTCATTTTTTACAGGTAACAGGAAGTCAAACTGGTTTCTTGTGGCTTACGGAATGATTGGCGCATCTCTTTCCGGCGTTTCGTTTATGTCGGTTCCGGGAAACGTTTATAATGAGAATTTTTATTATTTGCCAATGCTTTTGGGCTTTATCGCCGGCTATGCAGTAATAGCATTTGTGCTTCTTCCGCTGTACTTTAAGATGAATTTGACATCAATCTATACCTATCTTGATAAACGTTTTGGAAATTACAGTTACAAAACAGGCGCGTCATTTTTTATACTTTCACGTTTGCTTGGGGCTACGCTTCGTACGTTTCTGGTTGTGTTTGTTCTGTATAACTTTGTATTTAAAGATATGGGTATTCCTTTTTCGATTGCAGCCATAATTTTTGTGCTAATAGCGATTATCTATACAATGCGCGGCGGCGTGAAAACAATAGTGTGGACAGATACAATGCAAACAACCTTTATGATAGTTGCAATAGTTGCGGCGGTTATATTTATATGTAACGAACTGAACTGGAGTTTTGGAGAAATGATTTCAAGCGTGTTTAATGATAAACATTCGGATGTGTTTAATACCGACTGGAGTTCGAGCAGAAACTGGATTAAACAGTTTGTCAGCGGCGCAATAGTCCCAATAGCAATGACAGGTCTTGACCAGGCAATGATGCAAAAAAGCCTTAGCTGTAAAAATATCCGCCAGTCGCAAAAAAATATAATAACATCAGTTGCAATGATGATTCCTGTAAATGTTCTGTTTCTTACTCTCGGCGCAATTCTTGCAATATATATCGGACAAAATCCGCATTTGCTTGGAGCAATAGGCGCAAATGCAGAAGGTATTGTTGAAGCCGATAAAATATTCCCTGTTGTTGCGTTCAGCCTGAAAGGAATTGTTGGAATTTTCTTTTTTGTAGGATTAATTTCTGCCGCTTATCCAACATGCGCAAATGCACTTACTTCGCTTACAACATCAAGCTGCATAGATATTCTTAATATGGAAAAACGCGAATGGGACGAAAAAACAAAAAAACTTATACGCATGACGGTAATGTTTTTGCTTGCTACACTCTTTATTCTGCTTATCCTTATTTTTAATGACCTGAAAGATGACGCAGTAATAAATATGGTTTACCAGATTGCCGCATATACCTACGGACCATTGCTTGGGCTGTTCATGTTCGGAATAATGACTAAAATGAAAACGCTTGACAAAGCAGTGCCTTTTATATGTATTTCAGTGCCTGTGATATGTTTTGTTATAGAAAAATATATTTTCAGTTTCGGATTTTCGCTGATTTTGCTTTGCGCAGCGCTTACCTTTGCAGGAATGTTTGTTTTTTCAACAGAAAGTACAAAAACGAAAACAGAATAAAAGACATAATTCATAAAAAAATAATAATCCGAGCCGCAGAAGACAAAAATCCTTTTGCGGCTCTAATTTTACCCTGTTCTGCCCACTCATGAAACAGGTATCGTCATTGCGAACAGCAACCCGTAGCAACCGCATAACGTCATTGCGAGCGTTAGCGAAGCGAATGACGAAGCAATCCAGTGTCTGGATTGGCTAACGCTGCAATGACGTATAAAGTCTGGATTGCTTATCCATTGCAATGACGGGCTGTATTTACAATTACTTTTCCGAAGAGGATTAATGCACAAAGTCTTTGATAATTTCAAAAAGTTTGTCGCTGTGGACAATGTAACTTCCGTGATTTTCGCCTTGAATGATTTTCAGTTTACTGTTTTTAATTTGTGAAGCAATATTTAAGGTGTGTTTTTTCCTGATTATGTCCTTTTGACCTGCCAAAATAAGCGTTGGCGTTTTGATTTGCTGCAACTGACAATCAGCTATATTCGGCTGACCAAGCATCATTTTTATTTTTGGATTGCGTGTAAAGAAATATATTAATCCAAACCAAAACATCCATCTTTTTTTTACTCCCTGCGGCGTTACGTTTGCGCCGCTGATAATAAGTCTGCCGAGCAGTTCCGGATGCTGATATGCCAAAATTATTCCTGCAATTCCGCCATCGCTGAAACCGTAAAAAACAGGTTTTTGAAGTTCGAGGCGTTTTATAAATTCTGCAAAGTCGTCTGCAAAATCCTGATAATTGTATGTTTTTACTTTGCTGCTGTTTCCATGTCCTCGCGTATCAATGGCATATACGCAAAATTTTTTATTGAGCAGTTCAATGGTTTTGTCAAATATTTCATGATTTTCACCGTTGCCGTGAGTCAAAATAAACGGTTGCCCGCTTCCTGATTTTTCATAAAACAAATCAACACCATTCACATGTATTTTCATAGCGTATTATTTTATTTTTATTGTATCAAATCCACGTCCGTACACTCCCATAACGCTTGATTCCGAAATAAACGCATCTTTATCAATATTATTTATGATTTGATGAATGTGTTTCATATCTCTTTTGCGCACAATGACAAGAAGCACGTTTCCTTCCTGTTTTGAATACCAACCCATTGAACGCAATGCGGTAACTCCACGATATGCTTCGCTGTTTATTTTGTTGGCAATTTCTTCATATTTTGATGAAATAATAATTATCTGCACCGACTGTTTTGAACCCGAAAGCAACAAATCAACCGAATACGAAAATACAGACATTGTTACATATCCGTACGCTATTGTTCTGAAATCATAATTAATAAAAAACGATGAGCCGATAATTATCAGGTCGGCATATAGAAAAACCTTTCCCGGCGAAATATTTCTGTATTTGTTGGCAATCATTGCAACAATGTCGGTACCGCCGGCGCTTCCTCCGTTTTGAAAAGTAATGGCTATTCCAAATCCGCTTATAATTCCGCCGAGTATGGCACAAATCAATTTGTCTGTTTCATTAAATGATTTGGTGATAAACAGAGGTTCCGGCAAAACAGCAAGCATGATAAAAGTAAATGCAATTCCGTAAATGGTTTTTATTCCAAAACTGTTTCCAAGTATTTTGAAACCGAGTATCAGCAAAACAACATTAAGAATAAAAAACGAATAACTCACAGGAATAATCTGCCCGGAAATGTAATATACTACCGTTGCTACGCCTGTTGCTCCTCCGCCGACAATTTCATTGGGAATAAGAAATGCAACCCAGGCAAGTACGTACAAAAACAAACCTGCCGTAATGCCGACATACGAACGAATTTCCTTATAAATTTTGCTGTTTGATGCAATCATATCGTAAATAAATTAATGCAAAATTATACTTTTTACAATAAAATGAAACATCATTGAGATTTTTTTATAACAACATGCTTTTAAAAACAGTATCAGAAATGTTGCAGTTTCTTTTCAGTAATTTCATTTTAATATCAACAAATATTTTTTGTTACCTGAATTATAAACAGTAAAAATATCATTTTCAGATAAAAAATCATCTAAAGGCAATGATTGTTGAGCAAATTCGCACAGTAATTCATGAGGAAGTTTTTGAGGATAATATCGCTGACATGTTTTTACGTTTAAATAAAATTTTTGAGGTTCGGTGTATTCAATGAACTTAAATCCGAGTTTTTCATAACTTTTTCCCGACGACCAGTCAACATCCGCATAACTCATAATATCATCCGGATTTTGTTCGGCAATAAAGTGTGCAATCAGTTTTCCCATGCCGCCGTACACAATATAATTTTGATAATTTGCGAAGCGCACAAGTTCACATGAACGATAAATCTTTTCGTTGCGAATAATCGGTCTCCCGCCGCTGAACGTTGCAACGGCAACTAACTGCTGTTTGTAAAACAGTCCGTATTTATATTTTGCCTGAGGCGAGTCGTGTAAGTGATTTTGAAACAGAAACTCATCTGCTTGCGTTTTTGTGATACGTTTGATGTCGCACAGTCTGCCGTGAATACGTACGAATTTTCCCAAATGCGATAACATACGCCAGCAAATAATATTTTTCTTTGTTATCCATTTATCTTCGCTGATTGTTATCAACTGTAAATTTTGTTTTGCGGCTGCTATTGCAAGATTTTGAAAAAACAGTTTCTGGTTTTTGTCAAAATGATTTACAGGCAACTGAACAGGTAGTACGACAATTTTTTTGTCGGGAATAACAATATGTTCGTACATATCATTTAAAATACGGTTTGTATTTCCATCGTAATTTTCGTTGATAAACGATTTTATTTGGTCGCAAAAAGTCATTTTATATTCCGAATATCCGCACAAAAGTACAAAAAGATTAGATTATTACCTGATTATCATTGCATAAATCCATTATTAATATAAAAGAGAGCGTAAAGCAAATATAATGGCGTGAATATCAGCATTAAATTTATTTAAGAAATTATTTTTTTCATTTTATTTTGATTAAAATTTGGAAATCGACTGCAAAGGTTGTAAATTTGCACCTCAAAACTGAAAAAATAATATTTTTTCTGGGGCCCATAGCTCAGTTGGTTAGCAGCACCTGACTCATAATCAGGGGGTCGTAGGTTCAAGCCCTACTGGGCCCACACAAAAACAGGCAAATACAATTGTCTGTTTTTTTATTTGCTTTTTAAAACAGATAATTTACGCTAATATCAAAACTAATACAGACTGTCTTGTCCGTTATGTTGAATTTGTTTTTTATTATTGAAATTAAAAGATAACAAAAATACAGCAGTCTGTCAAATAAAATTCATACCTTTGTTTTATGATTGAATATAAAAAATTTATATTGAAAAACGGATTAACATTACTTACGCATCGAGATGCATCAAGTCCTGTTGCCGTAATAAATGTGCTTTATAAGGTTGGCGCGCGCAATGAACATCCTGAAAAAACAGGTTTTGCACATTTGTTTGAACATCTCATGTTCAGCGGGTCAAAAAATGTAAAATCATTTGACAAAGAATTACAGATTGCAGGCGGTGAAAACAATGCTTTTACATGCAGCGATTATACAAATTATTACATAACCTTACCTAAAGAAAATATCGAAACGGCGCTTTGGATAGAATCAGACAGAATGTTGTATCCGAATATTACACAGCAAAATGTTGACACGCAGCGAAGCGTTGTTATCGAAGAATTTAATCAGCGATATTTGAATCAGCCTTATGGTGATATATGGCTATTGCTGCGACCGCTTGCATACAAAGTTCATCCGTACAGATGGGCTACCATAGGCAAAAGTATTGAACATATCAAAAATGCAACGCTTGATGATGTAAAATGTTTTTTTGATGCGTATTATTCACCGAATAATGCCATTATCAGCATAGTTGCCGATATTGAACATGAAAAAATTTATGAACTTGTAGAAAAGTGGTTTGGTGAAATTCCCGACCGTCCGACTGTTAACTGCGAATTGCCTCAAGAACCGCAGCAAACAGAATTGCGTACGCTTACGGTAGAACGTAATGTTCCGTTAACATATTTATATAAAGCCTATAAAATGTGCAATCGCAAAAATGCGGATTATTATACTTGCGACCTGCTTACGGATATTCTTGCAGGCGGAAAATCATCGCGATTATACAGGAATCTTATAAAAAAAACAAATTTGTTTGCGAGCGCAAATGCATTTATTTCAGGCGATTTGGACGAAGGTTTGTTGATAGTGTCGGCTCATTTACTTCCTGATGTTGACATAAAAAAAGCAGAAGAGGCTATTGATGGCGAAATAGACAAAATGCGTACTACAAAAGTAAGCGAATATGAACTTGCAAAAGTTAATAATAAAATCGAATCATCTCAAATATATTCCGAAACAAGTATTATGAACAAGGCAATGATGCTCGGATATTATGAAATGCTCGGAAATATTGATTTAATCAATTCCGAACTTGATTATTACAAGGCAATTACCGTTGATGATATTATGAAAGTTTCACAAGATGTGTTTTCCGATGAAAGATGTTCTGTGCTTTATTACAAAAGTGCGATGTCAAAATAATTTTATAAATGTGAAATAATGAAAGATATTATGAAATTAAACAGAACCGTTGCACCTAAATTTAAATTACCGAACAAACTGACATTGCCTGCCGTAAACGATATTCGCTTGCAAAACGGATTATCGCTTTCGGTAATAAACATCGGAACTGCCGATGTCTTGCGTTTCAGTATTGTATTTGATGCCGGAACACGCTATCAGTCGCAGTTTCTTGTTGCAAGTTCAACATTGAATATGTTAACCGAAGGAACGGAAAAATACAAATCGGAACAAATAGCAGAAATGCTTGATTTTTACGGAGCAGCTGTCGATGTTGATATAGACAGAGACTGGTCGTGCATTACGTTTTATTCTCTCGTGCGGCATTTTGAAAAAGTAATGGAAATAGCCGAACAAATCATAAAATATCCAGTATTTCCCGAAAAGGAATTGAATGTTTACAAAAAAAATCAGAAACAACAATTGATTGTTGACCGCGAAAAAGTTGCAACTGTTGCCCGCGAAACGCTTGTGTCCGCGCTGTTTGGCAAAAACCATTATTACGGCGCTTTTGCACAGCCTGATGATTACGATAAATTAAACTCTTCGCAGTTAAAGGAATTTTATGAACAACATTATTCAAGCAGTAATGCATTTATTGTTGCATCAGGAAAAATATCAGAGAAGGAAATAAAAACAATATCTGATTTTTTCGGAAAGGAAACATGGGGAAGCGCGCAGAAAGCCAACGCAAAGCAACAGGAAATTGTTACTTCGCCCGAAAAAATAATTCATGTGTCCAAAGCCGATGGGGTGCAGTCTGCAATTCGCATTGGAAAAGTACTGTTCAATAAACGTCATGATGATTATTACGGAATGTTTTTTGTTAACACTGTTCTCGGAGGATATTTCGGGTCGCGTCTTATGAAAAATATCCGTGAAGAAAAAGGTTATACTTACGGCATATATTCAAACGTAATATGTATGCGGGATTCGGGCTATTTAACAATATCAGCCGAAGTTGGCAACCAGTACGTTAAATCAACGCTGACAGAAATAAAAAATGAAATTTTACGTCTTCAACAGCAAAAAATCACGAAAGATGAATTATCTTTGGTGAAAAATTATATCATAGGAAATATGCTTCATGCAATAGATGGAGCGTGGAAAATTGCTGATATATATATAGATGTAAGGCAGATAAATACAAATTTCAAATATATTGAACAGATGTTTGATGAAATATTGAAAATAAGTTCGGACAGAATATTGGATTTGGCAAATAAATATTTGGATACGGATACGTTAACAACAATAATATCAGGGAGACGCTGAAATGAAAAATGGAATAAAGATTTTTCTAATATCAATGCTGATGATTGTAACAGTAACAATCACCAGTTCGCAGTGTTTGCCTCCGCCGCCGATAATTGAAAGCATAACGGTTGTTCCGAATACAAATGGCGATGTAATGATAAAATGGCACGATAATCCCGAAAATATTTGCACTACAACAGGATATGAAATATACAAGTATGATTATGTTACACAGCAGTTTTATTTTTTGGTTCTGGTTCCGTCAGGAACAACAAACTATACAGACGTAAATGCAGGCGCAAATACACGTCTGCAAATTTACAGAATGACTACAAAAGCAGGACCGGCAGGTAACGAACATTCCGAAAATCATCATTCCGTATTTCTTAATCCCATAATGCATTATGACCCTTGTGAAATGTCGGCAAACGTGCAGTGGAGTCCATATAAAACATCTTACAGAGATGCATTTGAAATAAGGTCGGCAGAGAAAAAATTCAACGATTCGGTAACTTATCAGATTATAGGTTATATTGCGCCGTCAGGCTCGCCGTTTAATTTGATGAATGCTGATGTTCTAAGTCCCGTTACCAATGATACTGTTATAAATTTCGGAATGTCTGTAAATCAAAATTATTTGTTTTGTGTAAAAATATATTTGCCCAACGGCGAAATAAGTTATTCAAATGTACGCGAAGAAATGATTACGGGAAACAATATTCCTGCCGCGCCGAAATACATAAAACTTGATTCGCTGGTTTCGTTTGATACTCACAATCACCTTCATTTTGAAATAGAAAATTCTACGGAAATGACCAAGTTTCAGATTGAACGCTGTGAAAGCCTTGACAGCGCTTTTGAAGCAATACACACATTTCCCGATAAAACTACAACCGTTTACGATGATAATACGTGCGATGTAAACAAAGAATATTTTTACAGAATAACTGCTTTCAACAATATTGCATATTGCAATGAAACGCCTGCGGTAATAAGCGATATGCTCAACAGTATAATTTTGAATTTAAGATATGCAAAACCTAACATTGCAGTATCGTGGAACGGTTTTATCAGCGATTCCGTATATTATTTACATCGAAACGGTATGTTCTGGTTAATTTTGAACGGTCAACAATTTACTGATATGGATGTTCAATATGATTTTAGCAATAACATATATGATTTTTGTTATCAAATTAAAACTGTTGACAGAATTACGAACTACACAAGCATTTCGCGAGAATACTGCATAAGTATTAATAAACCAGTAACAATGCCGAATGCAATCGACCCGACAAGTTCGTTTTCAAATAACATTGAAACAGGCAGGCGAAGAAATCAGTTTGCACCAATAGTTGGCGGTAAAGAAAGCGATTATGAATATCACATGATAATATTCAATCGCTGGAACAGTATAATATTTGAAACTACAAAACCAATGGATTCGCCAATTTTGAGCGAACATGTCTGGAACGGAGCATCCGCAAAAGGCAATATTCTTCCCGAAGATACCTATCTGTATTATGTCAAAATCATATTCAAAAATTCCGAACAGGTATTTGAACAGAAAGGTACGGTAACTTTAATTTATCAATAAACGTTATGAGCGAACTTCAAACAAATGATGAAATACTTATACGGCGCGAGTTTGAAGAACTTATACAGTTGTGCCGTAATAATACTAACGAAGATGGCATATCTCTTATCAGAAAGGCTTTTGAGATTGCCAACGAAGCGCACAGAGGAATAAAACGCCGTTCGGGAGTTCCGTATATACTGCATCCTGTTGCGGTTGCAAAAATTGTTGTGCAGGAAATCGGCTTGGGTTATAAGTCAATATGTGCGGCGCTTATGCATGATGTTGTTGAAGATAATCCGAATTTCACCATTGATTTGGTAAAAAGTGTTTTTGGCGAAACAATTGCTTACATTGTTGACGGTCTTACAAAAATTGACGTCGCTTTTGACAAAGATAAATCCGGACAGGCGGAAAACTTCAAACGAATATTGTTGACAATGAATGATGATATTCGGGTTATAATTATAAAGATTGCCGACAGACTTCACAATATGCGCACTCTTGATTCAATGCCTGTTGAAAAACAGCAGAAAATAGCCAATGAAACCCTTTTTCTGTTTGTTCCGCTTGCTTACCGTCTCGGATTTTTTGAAATAAAAAGCGAACTTGAAGATTTATGTCTTAAATATTTGTCGCCTAAAGAATTTAACGAAATAGCGGGCAAAATTAACGCCACCGAAGCAGGGCGACAAAATTTTTTCGACAGGTTTATAGAACCAATAGAAAAAAAATTGCAGGAAAGCAATATAAAATTCAATACAAGCGCACGCACCAAATCTGTATATTCGGTTTGGAACAAAATGCGTACCAAGTCTGTGGATTTTGAAGAGATATATGATTTGTTTGCAGTTCGCATAATATTTGAACCTACTGATATTGTTCCCGAACGAACGCAGTGCTGGCATATTTATTCAATTATTACAGAATGTTATCAATCAAAAAATGAACGTTTACGCGATTGGATAAGTACGCCGAAAACAAACGGCTACGAAGCCTTGCACTGTACGGTAATGGCTTTCGGCGTATGGGTGGAAGTGCAGATTAGAACAAAAAGAATGGAAGAAATAGCGGAACGCGGATTTGCAGCTCACTGGCGATACAAGGACGATACCGCTCAGGAAGAAGAACTTGATAGATGGCTTGCTAAAATCCGCGATGTGCTTATAAATCCGGAAACAAATGCGGTAGAATATTTAGACCAGTTCAGATTAAATCTGTATTCATCCGAAATAACTCTTTTCACTCCGCGAGGAAAAGCCATCATGTTACCCAAAGGCGTAACTGTTATTGATTTTGCCTACACTATTCACACGCGCATTGGCGACAGAGCAATAGGAGCAAAGGTAAATCATAAATTAGTTTCGTTGAGTTATGTTCTCAATAACGGCGATCAGGTCGAAGTGCTTACTGCCGAAAATGCAAGACCCGTACGCAAATGGCTTGAATATGCCAAACTGCCGCGTACAAAAGTTCGCATTGAAACAGCCTTAAAAGCCGAAGTGCAGGGGCATATAGATCATGGAAAAGAACTTATAAGAAAAAAACTGGCGGAATGTAATGTTGAGCCTCAATCAAGAGTTTTTACCAAACTGTGCGCCGCTTACGGTGTCGCAAATAAACGCGAACTGTACAGTAAAGCAGGTTCGGGAATTATTCAACTTAATGATTTTGAAAAACAACTGAAAGAAAATCCTCCGCAAAAATCAGCAATATACTGGGGTTTTGATTTGATAAAAAAAATAATTCCGGGAACAAAAAAAACTGTAAAAAAAGATGAAATAGAAAACGAAAATACAGGTAAAACAACAAATGAACCCGTAACAAAAATCGACAAGAAAAAACCGTTTTTACTGAAAGAAACTTTTGAAAAAAAACTTACATATAAAACGGCAACCTGCTGTAATCCTATTCCGGGAGATAATATTATAGGTTTTGAAATAAGCGATGGAAATGTGGTTGTTCACAGGCAGGAATGTCCTGAAGCAAATAAACTTGCAGCCGAAAAAGGAGATACAATTATCAATGTTAAATGGACTACTCACAAAATTCAATCATTCCTTGCATTTATTACCATGAGAGGCATAGACCGAATAGGAATTTTGAACGATACCACAAAAATAATTACAGGCGAAATGAACGTAAATATGCGAAAAATGAATGTCGAAAGCCACGACGGAATATTTGAAGGCGCCATAGAACTTTATGTTCACAGCACAGATAATCTGGAAAATCTTATCAAAAAAATATCGGGAATAAAAGGAATGGAAGACGTAAGACGATTACAGAAATTTGACACGTAAAACAATAAAAAGCAAATTATGAAACCCAGCAAGGAAAAAGATTCGGTAATGAATATTTTTATATCCTACCTGAAACGTAAAGGATACAGAAAAACGCACGAACGTTTTGCCATACTGGACGAAATTTATTCCATAAGCGGACATTTTGACGTTGAATCGCTTTATGAAAAAATGAAAAACAAAAAATATGCGGTAAGCATTGCTACTCTTTACAATACTATTGAACTTTTGCTCGAATGTGGACTGATAAAAAAACATCAGTTCGGCGAAAATACTTCACGATACGAAAAGTCGTTTAAAGGCGGCAATCACGACCATTTGATATGTACGGCTTGCGGTGAAGTTGTGGAATTTTGGAATCCTGCCGTTAAGGAAATTCAGGAAGCCGCAACGGTTTCAACAGGATTTGAAGTGAATTATCATGCTTTGTATTTTTACGGGCTGTGTCCAAAATGTAAGTCTCACAAATAAGCAATCGTTCTCTAAAAGCAGAAAGTTACAGTAAATTAATTTAAATTTCCAAACATAACATATTTATTTTATTGTTTTTACATAAGATTAAAGTATGTGCGTACAGTTAAAAAGACGCGATACATTTTACAATTGTTTTGAAACATTTCTAAATTGCTTCGATATATTTTTGTTTTAATATGAAATATTTTGGTTATAATATGAAAAATACCTACTACGCAGCAAGCAGAATCAATCCACGACTTGGGATTTAAATTTTAAAAATAAAAGGTGAAAAGTTTTGCTGTTTTTCACCTTTCTATTTTCTATGTACAAATAAGTTTAAAGATAAACTATTGTTGTGTGAGTATCTTGATTTAATGTTTGCAATGTTTGTCCTGTTTTCATGTATAAAGTATGTAAATTTGGATTAAAATTACAATGTAAATATTTTAATTTCAAATTATTGCTTATATCAAGAGTCTCTAAATTCATACTATGACATATAAGATTTTCTAACTTTATATTGTTGCTTACATCAAGATTTGTTATTGATGTATTTGCACAAAAAAGTTGTGATAATGCGATATTTTTACTCAAATCAAGCGTTGATAATTGAGAATTATTTGAACAGATTAAATCTTCTAATTTTGTACTTTCACTTATCTTAATAGATATTAATAGGTTATTTGTGCAAAAAATTTCTTTTAAATCGTAACTGTTGCTTAAATTTAGTTCTGCCAATAAATTATAACTGCAAGCCAATAACTTTAAATTATAACAGGTATGTAAATCAAGAGTTGTTAATTTATTAAATGCACAAGATAATTTCGTAAGATTTGGTTTATTGTTTACATCGAGATATGTTAATTTATTATAATCACAGTCCAATTCAATAAGATTAGCATTATTACTTACATTGAGAGTTATTAGTTTATTATATTCGCAATTCAATTTTATAAGATTCGGATTATTGCTTAAATCAAGAACAGTCAGATTACCAGAAGAACAATCCAGTTCTTTCAACTTAAAATTTTTACTAACGTTAAGCGTAGTAAACTCTCCCGATGAAACTTCAAGTATCTCAAGATTAGGGAAATTTTCCAAACCATCAATAGACTCTTGAGAACAGCAGAGATGAATAAAAACAACATCAAGTGCTTCTTCTTCACTTATTTTACCATCTTTATTCTTATCATAACGCGCAAGCAAAAAAGATTTCAAATTTTGATTATCTATTTTTATTTCTTTAATTGGGTCTATTTTTTCACAGGAAACAAAACAGGCAATCATCAGTAATATGTATAATTTTTTAATCATTGTTGTTTTTCTGCAAAGGTAAAAAATATTTTGATAAAAATAAAAGGTGAAAAACAGTAAAATTTTTCACCTTTCTATTTTCTATGTACAAATAAGTTTAAAGATAAACTATTGTTGTGTGAGCATCCTTTCTTAAATTTTGTATTTCTTGATTTGTTTTCAAATACAAGGTGTTTAAATTGGCATTAGATTCACAATCCAAATAATATAAATTTAAATTATTGCTTATATCTAATTCTTCTAATTCATTGACAGAACACACTAACGTTCTTAATTCCGGACAGGCGCTTATATCAAGCGTTTGTAAATGGTTAAACCAACACCATAATTCATTTAACTTGGAATTATATCCTAAAATAATAGAACGTAACGAATTATTTTCACATTCTATCTTAATAAGATTTGGTGTATTTCTCAAATCAAGAGTCGTCAATTTATTATGCCCGCACGATAAATAAAAAAACTTTGGATGATTATTCAGTATAATAGACTTTAATTCACCATTAAAACAGACTAAACATTCCAATTCAACATTATTGTTTAAATCTATACTTGACAGTTTGTTGTTATAACAATATAATTGTCGTAATTTAATATTTTTGCTGACATCAAGGGATGTAAATTTCCCCGACGGTACATAAAGTATTTCCAAATTCGGAAAATTTTCTAATCCATCTATTGGCTCTTGCGAACCGATAACACTAATTGTTGTTACATTAAAAGCTTCTTCTTTATTAATTTTACCATCATTATTTTTGTCATAATTTTCAAGTAAAAAAGTCCGCAAATCAGGATTGTTAACTTTTATTTCTTTAATCTGTTCAATATCTTTTTCGCAAGAAATAAAGCAGGTAATCATTAATATTATGTACAGTTTTTTAATCATTGTTGTTTTTCTGCAAAGGTAAAAAATATTTTTTTATATTTTTCCTCTATAAATTTTGTATTATACATTTTTTATCCGTCTGTATGTAATTGAAGATTTAATGCTAACTTTGCGGATAATCAAAAAAATAAATGAAACGCAAAGAACGATACAGTGAAATAATAAACTGGTTTCAAAAAAACATGGCTGTTGCCGAATCGGAACTGCACTACAAAAATCCTTATGAATTACTGGTTGCGGTAATATTGTCGGCGCAATGTACGGATGTCAGAGTAAATATGGTAACTCCCGATTTTTTCAAGAAATATCCCAATTCCCAATTGCTGGCAGAAGCAAACGCCGAAGATGTTTTTCAACTTATTCGCTCAATATCGTATCCAAACAGCAAAACCAAACATCTTACGGCAATGGCTCGAATGCTCGAAAATGACTTCGGCGGCGCTGTTCCTGACAATGTTAATGATTTACAAAAATTGCCCGGAGTAGGTATAAAAACCGCAAACGTTGTGGCTTCAATAGTTTACGGCAAACCTGTAATTGCCGTAGATACTCATGTTTTCAGGGTAGCGCATCGCACAGGTTTGGCAGAAGAATCAGACAAAACGCCTGAGAAAGTCGGAAAACGACTGGAAAACAATATTCCCGAACAACTTCGCGCCATTTCGCATCACTGGCTTATTTTACACGGCAGATACGTTTGTACCGCACGTTCTCCACACTGCTTGGACTGTGGAATAAACAGATATTGCAAATATTTTGAAAACAGTTTGAAAAAATAATCATAATATACGTTTGCGACATATCGCACCGATGATAAATTATTGTAAAAAATATTTTGTGGTATTTTGTTCTTTAAAGTTTGATTATTTTATAAATTTAACAATAAAATTTCTTATAACAAACTGTAAATAGAAAAAATTTATAGAAAATATTTAAAAAAAAGATAAATATGAAAGTTTTATAAATTATCCGTTTTTCCGTTTTAACTCTTCTATTTCTTTTTTAATGGCTTGAATTTCGTCTCGTATTTGCGGCAAAGTTCGATATACAGCAATATTGCGTTGATTTTTTGCATAGTCAACAGCAGGCGAACCTGCTATTGTTGCATTTTCAACAGTATTTTTGATTACTCCCGATTGCGCTCCTATCTGTGTGCCTTCTGCAATGCTGATATGACCAACAATACCGACCTGCCCGCCAATGACGCACTGCCTTCCTGTTTTTGACGAACCTGCAATGCCTGCCTGTGCTGCAATAACCGTATTTTCGCCAATTTCAACATTATGTGCAATCTGTACAAGATTGTCGATTTTTACGCCGCTGTGAATTACTGTTGCTTCCATAGTTGCACGGTCAACAGATGTATTTGAACCTATTTCAACATTATCTTCAATTATAACAATTCCCGTTTGGGCGATTTTTTTATACGACCCGTCATTTTGCGGAGCAAAGCCAAAGCCGTCAGCGCCAATCACCGCGCCGGAATGAATAATACAGTTTGTTCCTATTTTACATCCTGTATAAATTTTTACTCCCGGATACAATATTGTATTATCGCCAATATGTACATTTTCGCCTACATAAACCTGCGGATATATTTTTACGTTATTTCCTATTTTTGCTCCTTTTGCTATATATGCAAATGCTCCTACGTAAACATTTTTGCCGAGTTTTGCCCGCCACGAAATTTTACTGCGCCACGACCGTCCGCGTTTGTTTTGCATTTTCACCGTATTCAACAAATCAAGCATGGCAGCCACAGCCTGATATGCATCATCAACCCGAACAAGCGTTGCCGCAACAGGCTGTTTAAGTTCAAAACTTTTATTGATTAGAACGATACTTGCTTTGGTTGTATAAAGATATTTTTCATATTTTGGATTTGCCAGAAAGCATAACGTTCCCGGTTTTCCATGTTCTATACGGGCTACTGCCGATACTTCCGAATCAGGATTGCCTTCAACCGTTCCGCCTAAATGACTGGCTATTGTCTGCGCTGATAATATCATAAAATTAATTTTATATTTCGTAAAATAAAAAGTACATCTGTAAAAAATTTTTCATCAGTTTCAAAATTCTGATGACTGTCATCAAAAATGCCAGTTTTCATCTGTTCGGCTACTTGATGGCGTTACTGTTGTATTTTTATGTGTTGAGCTATTATTCTGAAGAGCATTATAAATTTTCATTGCTTCCGGTAATTCTTTCTGAATGTCGGTTATTCGCGTATCATTCGACGGGTGAGTACTTAAAAATTCAGGCATAGATGAACCTCCCGACTGCGACATTCTCTGCCAGAATGGAATTGCCGCTTCGGGATTATATCCTGCGATTGCCATGAATATCAATCCTAAATGGTCGGCTTCAAGTTCCTGTTTTCTGCCAAACGGCAACATTATTCCGACTTGAGTACCAAGCCCGTATATTTGCTGTCCCAGTGTTTTGGTTTGGTCTGAAGCGCCGTCCAATAATGAACCCAATAAAACAGAACCATATTCTGCGACCATTTGTTGCGACAATCTTTCGTTGGCGTGTTTTGCAACAGCGTGAGCAACTTCATGTCCAAGTACAACAGCCAGTCCTGTTTCATCTTTTGTAACAGGTAAAATTCCGGTATAAACTACAATTTTTCCTCCGGGCATGCAAAAAGCGTTAACACTTGCATCTTCTACAAGATTAAATTCCCATGCAAAATTTTTAAGCATGTCTTCCATTCCGTTTGATTTGTAATAATATTCAACGGCAGCGGCTATCTTTCCGCCGACTTTCACAACCATGGCGGTTGCTGTTTGATTGGTGGATTTTTTTGCTGTTTTCATATATTCATTATAGTTGCTAAGGCTTAATGTCAAAACCTCAGAATCTGAAACCAGCGTTAATTGCTTGCGCCCTGTTACCGGAACGCTTCCACAAGCGTAAATACACGCTATAATCAATACTAACAGTGATATTTTTTTCATATTTTGATTAATAATTTATGCTAAACCAATATGCAAATTTATACTTATTTTATTAAAATCAACTTTTTTTGAAAAAATAATCAAATTTTATGCTTTTCCAGAAATTGCGGTTTTTCAGAATTTTTGACATATATACGTAAATATCGTATTAATTACTGACTATACCGAAACAACAGATTAGAAATAAAACCTGTAATATTTGATTTTCAAAAGAAATATTTTGATGTTTTGCGTTTACGAACTATTTGTATTCAACAAGCGACAGTACTTTGTCGTTTCCGAGCAGATTTGAGCCTTTGAAATAACACAGTTCCAAAAAAAACACATAGCCTGTAACAATTCCGCCAAGACGTTCTACAAGTCGGGATATTGCATTTGCCGTGCCGCCAGTAGCAAGTACATCGTCAATAACAATTATGCGCTGTCCTTTTGTAATTGCGTCAGAGTGAATCTGTATCATGTCTGTTCCGTACTCTTTGCCGTAAGATTCTTCTATCACTGCTCGCGGAAGTTTTCCTGATTTACGCGCAGGAATAAATCCTGCTCCAAGTCTGTCGGCAATTACAGGTCCAAAAAGAAACCCGCGAGATTCCGGCGATACAACCAAATCCACGTTGCCGAAACATTTGCAAAAATAAACCATTGCATTGGTTACTTTGCTAAACAGTTCCGGCGATTGCAAAACAGGCGTAATATCCTTAAACGAAACGCCTGCTTCGGGATAATCCTGTATTTCAGCAATTGACGAACGTATTGATTCGCCCTGTTTTTTTAATTTTTCTATAATTTTATTTTTATCCATACCTTATTTATATTTTTATTGTTTAATTTTTATTATTTAAGACCGAAAGATTGATGCAATTCGGGAATTGTTACATCGTAAAATCCTTTTTTTATCAGTCTTTTTCTAAAATTCTGCTGTACTTCTGGTTCTCCGTGAACTATGAAGATATTTTTTATCAGACTGTAATCCTGACATGCAAGATACTGTGCCAAATCGCCGTAATCGGCATGTGCGCTCATCGAATTTATTTCTTCGATGTCGGCTTTTACCTGAAATTTTTCGCCGAAAATTCCTACTTCATCAGGATGCTGTCGTAGTCGCGCACCGAGCGAATGAGGTTCGCAATAACCAACTATCAAAATGGTGTTGCGTTTTTCGTGTATGCTGTTTGCAATATGATGCTTTACACGTCCTGCATCTGCCATTCCTGATGCTGAAATTATCACGCACGGTTCTTTTTTGGTATTCAGTTTTTTTGATTCTTCCACATCTTTCACATAACGCAAACCTTTGAAATCAAAAACATCATTATCACTCAAAAACAATTTCTGAACATTTTTATTGAGATATTGTTTGTGTTTTTTTACAACTTCCGTTGCTTCAATTGACAAAGGACTGTCAACAAAATATTCTAAACAAGGCAATTCGCCGTTCAGTTCCAGTTCGTTCAAGGCAAACAGAAGTTCCTGTGTTCGACCAACGCTGAATGCGGGAATTATAAGTTTTCCGCCTTTTTCGATACATGTTTGAATAATATGTTTTTTTAAAACATTTGAATACGATTCAACATCATCGTGCAGTTTGTTGCCATAAGTTGATTCGATGATTATATAATCAGCCTGCGGAAATCGTTGCGGAGAATTAAGAATCGGGTCGCCGTACCTGCCTACGTCTCCACTGAAAGCTATGGTTGTGGTTTTATTATTTTCTTTCAGTTTCAATACAACCGTTGCGCTGCCGATAATGTGTCCGGCATCAAAAAGTCTGATTTCAATATCATCATCAACACGATACGGAATTTTGTATTCGACAGGTTCAAACAGTGGAAGAGCATTTTTTACATCTTCGTTACTATACAGCGGTTTCACAGGCTTTTTGTTTTCCTTGCGGCGTATTTTGTTGATGTAGGCAGTATCTGTTTCCTGTATGTGCGCCGAGTTCAACAAAAGAATTTCAGTCAAATCAAGCGTTGCAGGCGTACCGAAAATTCTGCCGTTAAAGCCTTCGTTAACTAATTTTGGAATCAGTCCGCTATGGTCAATATGCGCATGTGATAATACCACGTAATTAATATCTTTCGGGTTGAATCCGAAATTACAGTTAAGTTCGGGCGTGTCTGTGCCTAATCCTTGATACATGCCGCAGTCAAGCAGAATATTTTTACCGTTGCCAAGTGTTATCAAATGTTTTGAACCTGTAACGGTTTGTGTTGCTCCGTGAAATGTTATTTTCATTTTATAATTATATTAGAGTAGCAAATATAAATAAAATTATAATCATAACCATATAAAATTTTCATATTAATCAAATATAACGGCAAACAAAATAAAATAATGTACGGAAGTTTTAAAAAATTTTAATTATCAATTATATTACCATAATAAATTTTTATCATAATCATCTTTTTTATTAATTTTGCATTCTAAAATATAATTCAAAAATATCTTTATGAAAAAAATAGCCTTAGTAACAGGAGCAACATCAGGCATAGGAAAAGCAACGGCAATCATGCTTGCTACATGTGGTTTTAGCCTTATTATTACAGGTCGCCGCAAACAGCGTTTGGATGAACTTAAATCGCAAATAGAAATCAAATATAAATCGGAAGTATTGCCATTATGTTTTGACATACGAAACAGAGATGAAGTGTGCAATGCAGTAAAAAATATTCCACAGCAATGGGAAAATATTGATGTTCTTGTAAATAATGCAGGATTAGCTGTCGGATTAAATCATATACAGGACGGACTGTTCGATGATTGGGACAGGATGATTGACACCAATATACGCGGATTGCTTTATATTACACGATGCATTGCGCCGTTAATGATTAAAAATAATCGTGGACATATTATAAATATTTGTTCCGTAGCAGGTAAAGATGTTTACGAAAACGGAAATGTGTACTGTGCTACCAAATATGCAGTAGATGCACTGAGCAAAGCGATGCGCATAGATATGCTTCAACACAATATAAAAGTTACCAATGTTTGCCCCGGTGCGGTTGAAACCGAATTTTCAATTGTTCGCTTCAAGGATGACGAGAAACGGGCAAAAGCAACTTATGCAGGAATGACGCCTCTTACAGGAGATGATATTGCAAACGTAATAAAATTTGTAATAAATCTTCCGCCTCACGTATGTATAAATGATATTGTTGTCGCTCCGACAGATCAGGCAAATGCTCTTATTATTAACAGAAAATGAAAATAATATGTAACGCTGAAAATAAAAAAGCAAACTGTTTATCAGTTTTCTACTGCACTACTTTAAAATGTTTTTGACATGCGTTGCAATAATAAATTTTCTTTTTATAAAAAGGTAACGATTGCAGGAAAAACATTCCTGTAACAAAAAATGCATTCGTCTTATCGCGATTTATTCCGTAACTTACATTGTGAGATTTGCAATACGGACAAATCACAGTAATATCGTTTGTTTCTTCTGTTTCGTCATCTGGCGTTGCAGTTAAATCCAATATTGTCAATGCCTGTTCTTTGTCTTTTTCCCAAACTTGCAAATTTACATAACCGACAGGACGCGAATAAAGATAATTTTCGTTATCAATGAAGCATTGAATGCCGGCTGCATCGAGTTTAGACTTTGCAAGATTAGCTTCTGCCGAAGCGGTAAATTTTGCGATAATTACAAAAGTATCGCTGTTATTTGATGTTTTCATTTCTCATTTTTTATTTTTTGTAAAATTATATTTTTTTCTTGGAAAATCAAAATTTTTAATGATTTTAAATAATTGCGGCAGTCAAATAATAAATAAGAAGACAAACATCAAATATTTTGTTTGCAAATCAATAAAAATCATTGTCTAAATCACAGAGCAACTTATTTCATTGATTGATTGCCTAAATGAAATAGCAAATAATATTTATTACATTTATTTTCAATCATAAAAAACACTTAATTTTTATTCTGAACTTGTGATTATGAAAAAAAAATTAAAAAAATACATACTTTTCTATGCAGGTATGTAAAAAAAATATATCTTTGCTGCCCGAAATAAGAAGGAGGTGTGTTGTGCAATGATAATAATTCCAATAAAAGAAGGCGAAAATATCGAAAGAGCATTAAAAAAATTCAAACGCAAATTCGATAAAACAGGCGTTGTTCGAGAATTGCGTGCGCGTCAGTCTTTTGTCAAAAAATCAGTACGACGTAGGGATGAAATTAAACATGCCGTCTATGTTCAACAGCTACAACAAGCAGAAGATTAGATATGTAAAAATATTTAACATTAAAAAGAGTGGATTTTATTTTAAAATTCACTCTTTTGTCGTATATTTGGGCAATGTTAGATATGTATTTAAAATATTTGGTATCTGAAAAACGTTATTCTCCGAAAACAGTTAGTGCATACAGGTCTGACCTGTACAATTTTTTTGTTGATATGAATTTGAGTGAATATGAGGAAATAATCAATAACACTACTCCAAGCCAAATTCGCAGTTGGGTGCTGAAATTAATGGATGAAGACCATCAAAGCCCGAGAACAATAAATCGCAAATTATCTGCATTAAACGGATTTTTCAAATATATGATACGTGAAAGAATTATTGACTCAAATCCTATAAACAAAATACTGACACCGAAAGAAAAAAAACGGCTTCCTGTTTTTCTGGAAGAAAAGCAGTTGAATAATTATCTTGATATTAAAAAAGATAATACAGACGACAATTATTTTTCAATACGCAATCAAATAATAATAGAACTGTTGTATGCAACAGGAATACGCCGTGACGAACTTATAAATATTAAAATTAACGACATATCCACTGATTACATCAAAGTGATGGGAAAAGGCAAAAAAGAACGTTTAATTCCACTTACTTACAATCTGGTTACCTTGTTGCAGAAATTAATAAAAAAACGCAAGGAAATAATTGCAGAAAACGATGACGAATATGTTTTTTTGACAGATAAAAGAAAAAAAATGTATCCTAATTTTGTTTACAGACTGGTTAAAGGAACACTTACAACAGCAGGATTTACAGGAAAGAAAAGCCCTCATGTACTGCGCCATACATTTGCAACGCACATGCTGAATAACGGAGCGGATTTAAATTCCATAAAAACCGTACTTGGTCATTCAAGTCTTGCCGCTACACAAATTTATACGCACACAACTTTTGAAGATTTGAAACAAATACACAAGAAAACACATCCTCGAAAATAAACAAAAACAAATAAAATTAAGTATATAAGAACAAGTAAAATAAATAAAAATAAAAAACAATACCGATAGAAAGTATATAAGACATATAAATTCTAATAATTAAAAAATGTTTAACACTGTAAAATTGTAAAGACATGAAAGTAGTAATTCAATCAATCAAATTCGACGCAGATAAGAAATTGCTCGATTTTGTAACAAAAAAAGTAGAAAAATTAGACAAATTTTTCGATGGAATTGTAAAATACAATGTTATGTTGAAGTTGGGAAATTCCACAGAACCAGAAAACAAAAGAGTTGAAATCAGAGTAGCGATACCGGGAAATGATTTGTTTGCCGAGCGAAAATGCAAAACATTTGAAGAAGCTACCAGACAATGCGTAGAAGCATTGAAACAGCAAATCAAAAAAGCAAAAGAGAAAATGAGAAATGATTAATACGAATAATTATTAAATGATGTTTGAATGATTGCGGAGTGGAATTAACCATTCCGCAATTTTTATAATTACAGCATTAACCCTGACAAAAATCATTAAACATTATTAAAAACAAAAAAAAATGCGAACTTTGCAGTCCGAAAACGATAAGTATTAAATTAGATATATTCAAAACAAGATGAAAGTAGCAGTAGTTGGAGCCACAGGTTTGGTAGGAACAAAAATAATTGACATTCTCGAAGAACGAAATTTTCCATTAACAGAATTAATTCCTGTTGCATCAGAAAAATCAACAGGTAAGATAATAAAATTTAAAGGCAGCGAATATAAAGTTTGCAAACTTGCCGATGCTGTAGCACAAAAACCTGCATTGGCAATATTTTCGGCAGGAAGCGAAGTATCAAAAGAATGGGCGCCTGAATTTGCTCAGGCAGGATGCAGGGTGATAGACAATTCATCGTACTGGCGCATGGATGCAACAAAAAAATTGATAATTCCTGAAATAAATTCGGATATTTTAACCGAAAACGATTATATAATTGCAAATCCGAACTGCTCGACAATACAAATGTTGCTTGTGGCTGCGCCTTTGCATAAAGCCTACGCCATAAAACGCATCGTAGTTTCAACTTATCAATCGGTAACAGGCACAGGATATAAAGCGTTGAAACAAATGCAAGTCGAACGCACAGGAGTAGAGTGGGGAACTTACGATGCCGTTTATCCTTATCCAATCGACCGTAATATTTTACCGCATATTGACTCGTTTACCGATAACGGATACACAAAGGAAGAAATGAAAATGGTAAACGAAACACACAAAATTCTTTGCGATAATTCTATTGCTATATCTCCTACAACTGTCAGAGTTCCTGTTACAGGCGGTCATTCGGAATCGGTGAATATCGAATTTGAAAAAAAGTTTGATTTGCGCGAACTTGTGAATATACTTGAAAATACGAAAGGCGTTGTTGTAGAAGATGATGTTAAAAACAACATATATCCAATGCCTTTACATTGTTTCGGGAAAGATGAAGTTTTTGTCGGACGGATACGCCGCGATATTTCTACGCAATCCGGCGTAAATCTTTGGATAGTTGCCGATAATTTACGCAAAGGTGCGGCAACCAATGCCGTACAAATAGCCGAAAAAATTCTGAAATTTATAAAATAGAAGGATGATGAAAAAAATTACTAATGCTTCAAGATACTTTAAGAGAAAATGCACCTTTGCAAACTCTTAAATAATATGTGAAAAATCAGTAAATAATCCGTCTCCGAATTTAAGCAGCGCAATTTAGAAGAATTTTAAGGTTATTTTGCTTAAAGTAATAAAGATAATAAAAAATAATCCGATTGGACGAAATTCGGTCGGATTTTAAATAATTACAATGGAATTGTCGTTATTTTTTTGTTGCTTTATTTCTTACATTTCTTTTTAAAATTCTTAAATATTCAAAATTATAACAGAGTTATATTTATTTTATGTAATTTTGCCACACAAGAATTTATAATGATTGCAATCAAATACAATATAACAATAATTTTATTAACGGCATTCTGTTTTATACTTCTGCCTTTGCAGGCTCATTCTCAAAGCGTGGGTTTGGTCATGAGCGGAGGCGGAGCAAGAGGTTTGGCGCATATCGGCGTTATAAAAGCGCTTGAAGAAAACAATATTCCTGTTGATTATGTTGCAGGAACATCAATGGGAGCAATAGTGGCTGGGCTTTATGCATCGGGATATTCCACAGAAGAGATGATGAACATTTTTAAGTCTAATGATTTTGAAAACTGGCTTTCGGGAAATATTGATGAAAAACAAAGATATTATTCATTATCAAAAGAACCTGCATCAGAACTGTTTCTGGTCAAATTTAATATTAAAAAAGGTAAAAAAAATCCTTTGCAAATCAATCTGCCTTCAAGCATAGTATTGCCATATCCTATGGATATTGCTTTTTTTGAACTTTTTTCCGGCGCAACGGTTGCATGCAAAGGCGATTTCGACAGTCTTTTTGTTCCTTTTCGCTGCGTTTCTGCCGACATTAATGCGCACCGACAGTTTATTTCACGCAATGGCGATTTGGGCGTGTCTATAAGAGCATCAATGACTTTCCCGTTTGCATTCAGGGCAATAGCCATTGATTCGGCTTTGCTTTTTGATGGCGGTATTTATAATAATTTCCCTTGTGATGTTATGGAAAATGATTTTAATCCTGATTTTATCATAGGAAGCAAATGTTCGGATAACGATACTGTTGCCGATGAAGATAATATTATCGGTCAGGTAAAACGAATGCTTGTAAATGATACCGATTATGCAATGCCCGCAGAAAAAAGTATTCGTATTGATACAAAATTCAGTGATATTGATATATTTGATTTTTCAAAAATGGACAGTATCGTTGAGGCAGGCTATCAAAACACATTGAAGCTGATAGATTCCATACGTCAGCGGGTCCATGTACGGCGTTCTGTTGAAGAAGTAAAAAAGCGGCGTGAAGCATTTAAGGCAACCATTCCTCAAAACAAGTTCAGAAATGTTGAAGTTACAGGCAAAATGTCTGACAAAGAAAAACTGTTTATAAAAAGAATAATCAATCAGGGCAAAAAAAATGCCGATGGCACAATGTCAATAAATACTTTCAAGAACGGATATTTCAAAGTTGTGGAAACAGGCGTTGTTTCTTCTATTTTTCCAATGGCTGTTTACGATTCGGTTTCAGGCAATTTCGATGTCAAATTGCAGGCATCGCCTGCGCCAAAAAACAAACTTGCATTTGGTGTTAATATTTCATCTTCACTGTTAAATCAGGCATATATCGGATTTGAACATAAACACTGGGCAAAAGCATATTCCCGTTACAACGTTAATTTTCATTACGGCAAATTATATTCGGCTGCACAGTTCGGATTTCGCCGCGATTATCCTTTCAGTCTGCCTGTGTTTTGGGAACATTACGCTCGTTACAACAATTATGACTATTACGAAAGTCGAACGGATTTTTTTATAGAAGATGACAAGCCAAGTTATCTCAAACAGCAGGATATGCATTATCAAACAGGTCTTGGTTATATTGTAACCAGAAATACGATTTTCAGAGTAAATGCAATAGTCGGAACTTATAAAAACGAATATTATCAAACCCGTAATTTTTTGGTAAAGGATACTCCCGATATTCATCGTCTTAATTATTTTGCAGTAAACGCAGGAACAATAAAAAACAGTTTGAATTATAATGAATTTCCAACAGAAGGGCGCAAATGGCAGGTTAAAGTACAGTTTGTAACAGGTAACGGCAAATACAAACCGGGAAATACTTCTTTGCTTCCTGCGGAAAATAAGGCACAGAAAATTTTTTCAATAACGCTTTATGAAGAAAAATATTTTAAGGTTATTAATAATTTTTCTCTCGGTTATCTGGTTGAGAGTGTGTTTTCCAAAAAGCCATCTTCCATAGGCTACTATCCCGCAATGTTTATGACGCCTGCGTTTCAACCTACGCAGCACAGCAAAACGCTTTTTCTTGAAAATTTCAGAGCAAATTCATACATTGCAGTTGGCATAATGCCGATATTTTCATTAGTTAAAAGCATATATTTTAAAGGCGGAGTGTATGTTTTTCAACCTTATCGCGAATTGCGAAAAGGCGAAAATAATGAAATAATTTACGGAGATAAATTTAAAAACCGTTCCTTCATGGGCTACACAGCCCTTGTCTGGCAATCGCCGATAGGTCCTTTAAGCGCAAGCATGTATTATTATGATGGGTATAAAAATAAATTTATATTTTCAGTTAATTTCGGACATTTGATTTTTAACCGAAAAGGTATAGGATATTAGAATGTTTTAAGATGGGAAGCATAAAAAAACTTGCGGGCGAAACGGCAATTTACGGCATGACTACAATAGTTGCGCGTATTATAAATTTCTTTTTTGTGCCGCTTTATACACGTATGCTTGATACAGATGCTTTCGGCGTTTATTCGGAAATTATTTCATATATCGCAATATTGCAGGCGCTTTTTGCATTTGGCATGGAAACGGCATTTTTCCGTTTTGCAAGTAAACAGGGAAGCAATCCCGACAAAGTTTTTTCTACAATTCTTATCTTTTTAGCATCTACATCTGTTGCTGTGCTTGTTGCAGGCATTGTATTTTCAAATGACATTGCAAATGTTTTCGGATACATCGGACGGGGAGAATTTATCTGGTGTTCGGCAGCAATTCTTGCAATCGACAGTTTTACTTCGGTAATTTTTGCAAGATTGAGATACAGGCAAAAAGCCTTGAAATTCGGGATTTTGAAAATAATTAAAATATTATCGGAAACAGCATTTAATCTTATTCTTTTTTTAGGCTTTCCGACTTATGCGGCAGCGCATCCAGATTCGTTTCTGTTGAAATTTCTTTCTCCTGTACCGGACGGAGGATATATTCTGTTTGCAATTCTCGGAAGTTGCATCATTTCATTGATACTTTTTTTGCCAACACTGCTGAGAACAAAATTTGCCTTTTCTTCAATTTTGTGGAAACAGTTGATGATATATGCAATTCCCATTGTACTTTCGCAGTTGCCCGGAGTTTTGAATGATGTTACCGACCGTATTCTGTTCAGATTTTTTTCACCCGCAGGAGAATCGGGCAGCGAACTTGTAGGAATATTCAGCGCAAACGTCAAACTGGCTGTATTTATGACTTTGTTTGTTCAAATGTTTCGTTTTGCCGCCGAACCTTTCTTTTTCAGCCAAAGCAATAAGGATGACCAAAAGAAAATCTATGCGGATGTGATGAAATATTTTGTTATCTGCTGCGTTTTTATTTTCCTTTTTATTGCGCTTTATCTTGATATATTTAAATTATTTATAGGCAGTGCATTTCGTGTTGGTATTGGAGTTGTACCGATTATGCTTCTTGCAAATATTTTGCTTGGCATTAATTTTAATCTGTCGATGTGGTACAAAATATCCGGACAGACAAAATATGCAATAAATATTACACTGTCTGGATTATTGGTAACTGTTGTCTTAAATGCAGCATTTATGCCTTATTTCGGATATTATGCCGCAGCATTCGGACACTTTTTTTCGTATCTGACAATGATAATCGTAAGTTGGCAACTGTGCAAAAAATATTATTTAATTCCCTACGAATGGAAAACTGCTATAATTTATATTTCGATTGGAATAGTTTTATTTATCCTGTCGCGTCTTGTTGCAACATCAAATGATTTGATTAATTTTGCGATAAATTCCGTGCTTATAATTGCATATTTATATTTTGTTATTCGGAAAGAAAAGATTGATTTAAAAAACATAAAACATCTAATAAAACGAAAATGAAACAAATTACTTTTATTAATTTCGCAACAATTTTATTTTTTGGACTAATGATTTCATGCAACGAAAATAAAAATAAATCTTCTTTTGAAGATAAGATAAACCGCCTGTTTTCTGATATTTATTCCGCAAACAGCGAGCCGGGTGCTGCCGTACTTGTAATGAAAGGCGACAGTGTGATTTTTGAAAAATGTTACGGAATAGCCGATTTACAAACTCAAAAACCAATCACACCCGAAACAAATTTTTGCATTGCTTCGGTATCAAAACAGTTTTCTGCTGTTGCAATTCTGCAACTTGCCGAACGGGAGCTGTTATCATTAAACGATAATCTTAAAAAATTCTTTCCGGAATACAAAGCCGATTTTTATAATCGTATAACGCTGCATCACATATTAAGCCACACATCTGGAATCCCTGATACACGCCCGCGAATTGATAAAGATTTTATGCTTTACTCAACCGATATTGAATCTTGCAAATATTTAGTTGATTTGGACAGATTGAATTTTGAACCCGGCGAACAATATGAATACATAAATCCTACATTTCAACTTGTATATCAAATTATACCGCGAGTTACAGGCATGGATTTTGATTCATATATGAAGGATAATATTTTTGATATTGCAGAAATGTCAAATTCCGTGTATTTTGA
>JAIRRX010000010.1 GCA_031255755.1 Prevotellaceae bacterium
GCATTGTTTATTTATACAACCACTTCGGGTAATGTCCCGAAGGTCTCGGGGTGTACCGCAAGAGTCTCGGGGTGTACCGCAAGAGTCTCGGGGTGTACCGCAAGAGTCTCGGGGTGTACCGCAAATGTCTCGGGGTGTACCGCAAGAGTTTCGGGGTGTACCGAGAACTTCGCAGGGGGCAGGGCATGTTCAATATTTTGTGTAAGTGCTAATTTTGTGTTTCAATTATTTTTTATAATTTTACACGGATTTTGATTATTTTTTAACATACCATGAAAATTCTGATTATAGAAGATGAATACGCTCTGCTGAACATGATTGAAGATTTTCTACTGTCGGAAAAGTATGTGGTTGAAAAAGCCACCGACTATCATTCCGCTGTGGAAAAGGTGATGATTTACAATTATGACTGCATCCTGCTGGATATTTCTTTGCCCGGAGGCAGCGGCTTGCAAATTCTTGATGAAATGAAAAAGAAGGGAAAAACAGGCAACATAATCATTATATCAGCCAAAAATTCTCTCGAAGATAAAATATCAGGATTGAATCTGGGCGCAGATGATTATCTTACCAAACCTTTTCATTTGTCGGAACTTAATGCGAGAATCAAAGCAGTGATGCGCCGCAAACAGTCTGACGGCAAACTTTTACTTTCTCTCGGAAATTTATCAATAGATTTTGCCTGCCGCATTGTTGAGGTAAATAATAATATTTTACGATTAAACCGTAAAGAGTTTGATATTCTTGCTTTTTTGGCAACCAACAGAAACCGTTTAGTTACTAAGGAAGCCCTTGCAGAACACGTCTGGGGTGATAATATTGATATGGCTGACAATTTTGATTTTATTTACTGGCAAGTAAAAAATTTGCGCAAAAAACTGAAAGACGGCGGCTCGGAATTAACAATAGAAAATGTGTACGGAACAGGATATAAATTAACGGTATGAAACTTGTAAATCATTTGATATTGCGCATAACGCTGTTTTTTGCAGTGGTGATGCTGTTTTGGTCGGCAATATATTTCTTTTTGCAACTGAAAGAAATACACGATGGAAACGACGAAGGTCTTATCAATTTGAAACAGGAATTTATTGTCAAATCAAATCAAATTCCCGGATTTATCGAAAATCTTGAAAATAATGCGCCTCTTAATATCACAGTTAAAGAAATTCCGTTTGAAGAAGCCGAAACGTTTATCGAAAATTTTATAAGTACAAAAGTATATTTTGCTACCGAACTTGAAGAAGAAGAAGTGCGAATGCTTGTTACAGCCTTTCGCTGCGAACTCACAGGAAAATATTACCGTTTGCAGTTTTTTACTTCAACGGTCGAAAGCGATGACTTGATAAAAAATATGCTGTATTTATTATTGTGTCTGTGGATAACGCTTTCATTAACCATATTTATAGTAAGTAAAATTATTATTTCAAAAGCCAATAAACCGTTTTATCAATTATTAAACGAACTCAAAAAATTCAGACTTGACAACAGACAGACTGTTGATTTTCCCGAAACAAATGTCAAAGAATATGTTCAACTGAACAAATCGGTGAAAGAATTACTCGAAAAAAATGTGAATGTGTTTAATGAACAGAAAATATTTATAGAAAATACGGCGCACGAACTGCAAACGCCTTTGGCAATAACCATTGCAAAACTGGAAATGATGATGGAAAAATATCAGAATGATAAAGAATATACCAAAAATATTTCCGCCATTTTAAATATTTTGTTCAGAATGAAACGTCTAAACAGCAATCTTTTGTTGCTTTCAAAGATAAAAAACAGCCAGTTTCACAATATTTCGGCGGTTGACATGAGAAAAGTATTAAATTCGGTAATTGAAGAGTTTGAAGACCTTGCAAATTACAAAGAAATTTCGATAGAACAGCATGGAGAATTTTCTCCAAAAGTGCAAATGAACGAAGATTTGGCATATATTTTATTCGGAAATCTTATCAAAAATGCTATTGCTCATAATCATCAAAACGGAAAGGTAATAATCAAATACGCTGCCGACAGCATTACAGTGGCAAACAGCGGAAACGAAGCCGTAATCGATGTTTTCGACCGTTATCGCAATGCGGCAACAGATAAAAAATCATCAGGTTTGGGACTGTCCATTGTGAAATCAATTTCCGATTTGTATCATCTTAATATTACTTACAGTTATGATAAAATACATATTTTCAAAATCAATACAAAACAAACAGATTAAAATGTATAATTCCGTTTATTTGCTTTGAAAAAATATTTTTCCAAAATCTTTCCCAAATTATGTTATACCTTTGCATAAATTATTCAGTAATATAAAAACAGAACATAAAATGAAATCAATTAAAATTTTAAGCGTAATCGCAATAAGCGTAATCACAGGTTGCAGTTTTTTTGCACAAACCTCAACACAGGCTAATCCTGCAATTTCGACTGCATATTCAAATGAAGAAATTGCTCAAATGATTGAAAAACACAAACGTTCTCACACGCATGACGTTATGCCATCTGCCGAACTTCAACAAAAATTCACGACCGATTTTCCAAAAGCATACGATATTGAATGGGAAACAGACGGAAATATTTATGAAGTCGAATTTGATATTAAAACCAGAGATTATAAGGCTTATTACGATTCGAAAGGCAATCTGTTAATGATTGTTCAGGAAATTTATCGTTCGGAGCTACCTGCTATTGTGAAAAATGCAGCCGAAAACAAATATCCGAAATATCATTTTGAAGATATTGACAAAATCAGTCAAGGCACGGATGTGTTTTATAAAATAGAAATGGAACGCACTTTTTCGGATTCCGAAGTTAAACTTTTGATAAAAGCCGACGGCTCAATACAGAAAGAAAAAATTGACTGGTAACAGGATAAATTGTAAACAGGTTGAATCGGCGCACAACTGATATTTACAAAAAAAATTGAACATGTGCCGTAATAATAAAAATGCGCGTTTAATTACTGCGCATTTTTTTATTTGGCAAATCGCCTGTCTCATTTCTCGCAAATGAAATTTTTGCATTACACTTTGTGTTTGAACTTTTATTTGTATTTTTGCACTCCAAAATGATTTTGGTTTATAAATATTTATTAAAAATGACACAGGACGATTTATTTAAAAAACTTATTGCTCACTCAAAAGAATACGGCTTTATTTTTCAGTCAAGCGAAATTTACGATGGCTTGAGCGCAGTGTATGACTATGGACAGTTAGGCGCAGAATTGAAAAACAATATCAAAAAATACTGGTGGGAAGCCATGGTCAGGCTCAATGATAACATAGTAGGCATAGATTCTGCAATTTTTATGCATCCGCGCATTTGGGAAGCATCCGGACATGTCGGCGCATTCAATGACCCGCTGATTGATAATAAAGATTCAAAAAAACGTTACAGAGCCGATGTCCTGCTTGAAGACCATATTGCCAAAATAGAAGAAAAAATAGACAAGGAAGTTGAAAAAGGCAGAAAAAAGTTTGCAGATAATTTTGACGAAACAAAATTTAAGGAAACAAATCCCAACATAATAAGAAATCAAAACAAAATCGACAATATTAAGCATCGCATGAACGAAGCGTTGAACAGCAACGATTTGGATGCGCTCAAACAGTTGATATTGGATTGTGAAATAGTTTGTCCCGTATCAGGAACGCGCAACTGGACTGATGTTCGTCAGTTCAATTTAATGTTTTCTCTGCAAATGGGTTCAACAGCCGAAGGCGCAAGCACAATCTATCTGCGTCCGGAAACTGCGCAGGGTATTTTTGTAAACTTTCTGAATGTTCAAAAAACAGGACGAATGAAAATTCCTTTCGGTATTGCTCAAACAGGCAAAGCGTTTCGCAATGAGATAGTTGCGCGTCAGTTTATATTCCGCATGAGAGAATTTGAACAAATGGAAATGCAATTTTTTGTACGTCCGGGCGAAGAACTTAAATGGTTTGAACAATGGAAGCAAAACCGCATGTTCTGGCATAAATCGCTTGGTTTGGGTGATGATAATTATCGTTTTCACGACCATGAAAAACTTGCACATTACGCCAATGCCGCAACCGATATAGAATTTAATTTTCCGTTCGGATTCAAAGAAGTTGAAGGAATACACTCGCGTACGGATTTTGATCTTGGAAATCATCAAAAATATTCGGGAAAGAAACTTCAATATTTTGATTCGGAAACAGGAGAAAGTTATGTTCCTTATGTGGTAGAAACGTCTATCGGCGTTGACAGAATGATGCTTTTGATTTTATCGGCTGCATATCATGAAGAACAATTATCTGATGGAGAACAGCGCGTTGTGCTTCACATTCCGCCTGTACTTGCGCCTGTAAAATTAGCCGTATTGCCTTTGTTGAAAAAAGATGGATTACCCGAAAAAGCGCGTGAGATATTGAACGCATTAAAATGTGATTTTTACTGTCAGTATGATGAAAAAGATTCCATTGGGAAACGTTATCGTCGTCAGGATGCAATAGGAACGCCGTTTTGTATAACAATCGACCATCAAACGCTTGAAGATAATACGGTAACAATTCGACATCGCGACACAATGGAACAGCAACGCACAGATATTTCAAAAATACATGAAATTATTAACGAAGAGGTAAGTTTTAAAAAGATTTTTGAAAAACTAATAAATCAGAGTAAGTTTTGACGACTGCAAACGCTTTACATTAAAAATTATTGAAATTAATTTCAATAATTTTTTTTTATCTTATTTTAAACAATTAATAATCAAACGCTATAAAGTAAGATAACGTTTTTTATCAAACACTTTTGGCATATATGCCTGTT
>JAIRRX010000038.1 GCA_031255755.1 Prevotellaceae bacterium
GACATTATGTAAAAGTGATGATGGACGAAGTGTTTGGAATAGAGAATTTTAGAAACGATATTACACGAATTAAATGCAATCCTAAAAATTTTGACAGAACAGGTTTTGGCAATATAAAAGATTTGATCCTGTTTTATTCCAAAAATTCAAACCCAATATGGAACGAACCCAGAAAACCCTATTCCGACAAAGATTTGGAAAAACTTTTCCCGAAAAAAAATAAACAGGGACGAAGATATACCACCGTTCCCATCCACGCACCGGGAGAAACAGAAAACGGCAATTCTTCAAAGCCTTTCAAAGGGATGTTGCCGCCCGCAGGCAGGCATTGGCGAACCAATGTTGAAACATTGGAACAATGGGACAATGAGGGTTTAATAGAATGGTCGTCGAAAGGAAATCCGCGAAAAATTATTTATGCCGATGAGCGGGAAGGTATGCGTGTGCAGGATATTTGGGAGTTTAAAGACCCGCAATATCCTGATTATCCGACAGAAAAAAATGCCGAAATGCTGGATTTAATTATAAAAACTTCCTCAAACGAAGGTAGCATTGTTTTGGATTGTTTTTGCGGTTCAGGCTCAACATTAAAATCGGCACAAATCAATAATCGCCAATGGATTGGAATAGATAAATCGGATTTGGCGATACAGATTACGAAAGAAAAACTCGACGAAGTTGAAGAGGATTTGTTTGCAGAAAAAGTCAAGTATGATTTTTTGAATATGACAAATTATTTGCAAGAAAATAAATATTTACCTACCGACAGCAATTTTATGAAAACAATAAAAAAATATGAAGAAATCAAAATATAAAAACTTATTGTTAAAATAAATCAAAAATGAACAGACTCGCCAGATATATAATTATTATTGCTGTAATTGCCATTGTGCTTTTTATTGCGTGGTATTTCAGTAATATTATAATTTATATATTGATAGCATCTGTTCTTTCAATTATCGGTCGTCCGCTTGTTAATTTTTTCGACAAACTCAAATTCGGCAAATATTTTTGTCCGCACTGGCTTAGCGCGGCGTTGAGCCTTACAGCAATTTGTTTTGTGGTATTCGCATTTCTTTATACTTTTATTCCGCTGATAAGTTCTCAGTTGCAGGAACTTTCAACAGTAAACCTGTCGCAACTTGTAGAGCAGATAAGCAAATCTCTGAACGGATTTGAACAGCAAATCAATAAATTAATTCCCGGAAAAGAAAGTTTTTCTTTCAATCAGTTTCTGTCTGAAAATTTGACATCATATTTTAATTTTTCGAGTGTAAGCTCTGTTTTCGGTTCTGTTGCAAACATGCTTATAAATTTTGTAATAGCAATATTTTGCGTATGTTTCATTACATTTTTCATCCTCAAAGAAGACAATCTGCTTTTGACGGGAATCACAATTTTGTTTCCAAAGAAGTATGAAGCAAATATCGCCCGTGTTTTGCAATCAATAAATACTTTGCTGATGAGATATTTCATAGGAATGTTAATTGAAATAATATGTATGATGACAGTTTTGGTTGCAGGTTTGACGATTTTCGGAGGTTTGAAATTTTCAACAGCAATGGTTATTGCTCTGTCGGCGGGAATTCTTAATGTTATTCCGTATGTTGGACCTCTTGTCGGCGGCGTACTCACGGTAATTGTCGCTTTAGCCACCGATGCAAATTTTATTACAACAGGCAATATCGGCATAGTTGCGCCGATAATTATGATATTTGTGATAGTACAACTTATTGATAACATTGTTTTTCAACCGTTGATTTATTCAAACAGCGTAAAATCACATCCGCTTGAAAACTTCATAGTTTTACTTGTAGCAGGGAATATTGCAGGAATATGGGGCATGCTTGTAGCAATACCCGCCTACACGGTAATTCGAGTATTTGCAAAGGAATTTCTTTACAATTTCCGATTGGTTCAAAAACTTACAGAGAATATATAAGTTCGTTTAGTTACAGTATAATTATATCATTATAATTCTGTTACTAATGAAGCGAATGATTATTTTATTGCCAATAAAATAATAAAACAGAAAACGAAATTTACAATTACCAATTATAGCATTGAATAGACTCCTTCGGAAAAGTATTTATAAATGTTGTTTTATTGTCATTGCGGAACCGCGAAGCAAAGAGAAGCGAAGCGGTTAGCAATGGCAACTTGCGATTAAATCTTTGAAGATTAATGGCTATTGATTGTAATGTCAATAAAAAAACAGCGATAGTCGAGAGACTTCGCTGTAAAAACAAAATTTAATATTATTGTGTCATGAAGAAGTATTTAATATCGCTGTTCCACAACTTTCCAATCTACTATTTTCCATAATTCTTTCAAATGGTCTGCACGCCTGTTTTGATAATCAACATAGTAGGCATGTTCCCATACATCGAAACCGAGCAAAGGCTTTAATCCTTTGGTTAAAGGATTTCCTGCATTGGATTCCTTTACTATCAACAGTTTGCCGTTTTCGTCTGCAGCAAGCCATGCCCAGCCTGAACCGAACAAACCTGTACTTGCGGCTTCAAATTCCTTTTGAAAATTTTCAAACGAACCCCATGCGGTTTCAATTGCTGTAAGTAATTTACCCGAAGGTTTTCCGCCGCCGTTTGGCGAAAACTGAGTAAAATACAAATTATGATTCAACACTTGACCTGCATTGTTGAATATTGTTCCATCCGATTTTTTTACGATTGTTTCCAAATCGGCATTTTCGTATTCCGTTCCCTGAATCAGATTATTCAGATTATTCACATATCCTTGCAAATGTTTACCATGATGCAATTCTATTGTCTGTTTGCTTATTACCGGCGCTAAGGCATCAGTTGAATAAGGCAATTTTATTAGTTCAAATTTCATATTTCTGTCGTTATTATTTGTTTGAGTGTCCGTATTTGTTGTTAACAATACAAGACTTAATATTAATATTAGCATAAAGATTTTTCTGTCTAATTATTCTTGTGCATAAGCGCCAAGCATCCAGATTTTCTTTTCAAAACTTTTTATTCCGTGATTAGCCAGCGAAACCGTTCCATGGTCGCCCGATTTTATGCCTGTTGCATGAAGTTCACGCAATTTGCCTGTTAGAAACTGTAATGTTTCTATTACATGATGTACGCCTGTTTTCCAATCGTAAACATGTGAAATTTCTTTTATTTTAGCGATTTTCAGATATTCCGAAAAATTATTTTCAGGCGTTCCGCCCAATATTACAATACGTTCGGCGATTTCGTCGATTTTTTCGGCAATTTCGGTATAATATTCTTCGTAAATTCCGTGCAAATCATAAAATTTGTCGCCTTTGATATTCCAGTGCAAGCCTCTTAAATTTGTATAAAATATCTGATAATTTGCAAGCAGTTCGCTTAATTTTGCAATAACCTGATTTGCTGCCTCAATATCAAGTCCTACTTTGTTTTTGTTATTTGTATCCATAAATGATTTTTTTGTTTTGTAATTAATTAATAAATAAAATTATTTTTTTTACAAAGGTATGATAAAAATTAATATAAATCAAATCAATAATAATTATATGTTTATAGGTTTTATTTATTTAGATTTGTTTGAAGATTTTCATTAGAAAAATTATGTATTTAGTGTTGCACAGGAATTACATTCCATGCTTGATAAAACAAAGTCATGATGCGAGCGAGGTCATTGAACAAGAATTCAGGAATAGAAAAAATATAAAGAAGAAAATAATAATCAAAAGACTGTTGAAATTAGGCAGTCTTTCTTATTTTGCTTATTATGTCGGCAAACGCTTTATACAGAATAAATAAAAACAAATGATACAAATTTTACTTTGTATCATTTGCATCCAAATTATAAAATTAACCTCTTAAAACAGAGTTTATTTAAGCTCCGAAATCATCAAACATCAGCATTTCACGCGGAACGCCAAGGTTGTCGAGCATCTTAATAACTGCCGATGCCATAGGTCCTGGTCCGCACATGTAATATTCAATATCTTCAGGTTCAGAATGATTTTTCAGATAATTATTATAAATTACATCATGAATAAATCCTACATCGCCTTTCCAATTATCTTCGGGAAGCGGTGCGCTTAATGCAATATTGAACGAGAAATTGGGAAATGCACGTTCCAGTTCGCGAAAATCTTCTTCATAGAAAATTTCATTTTTAGAACGCGCTCCATACCAGTAACTTATTTTGCGATTTGTTGTTTTCAGTGTTTTCAACAGATGCAAAATATGCGAACGCAACGGCGCCATTCCTGCTCCTCCGCCAATGTAAAGCATTTCACGGCTTGAATTTATTAACGGATGAAACTCGCCAAATGGTCCTGAAACAGTAACTTTATCACCCGGTTTAAGCGAAAAAATATACGATGAACATATTCCTGGCTGCACTTTCATAAATCCTCCCGTATTTCTGTCGAACGGAGGCGTTGCTATACGTATGTTAAGCATCACTATATTACCTTCGGCAGGATAGTTTGCCATTGAATATGCCCGTACAACAGGTTCGGTATTTTTGCAAGTCAAATCCCACATTTTGAATTTATCCCAGTCACTACGAAACCGTTCGTCAATATCGTAATCGGAATATTTAATATCGTATTTAGGAACATCTATTTGAATATATCCGCCCGAAACAAAATTCAGATGTTCGCCTTCGGGAAGCCTTACTAAAAATTCTTTGATATACGTTGCCACATTTCGGTTTGAAACCACTTCACATTCCCATTTTTTTATTCCAAGCACAAATTCGGGAATTTGTATTTTAAGATTATCCCGAACTTTTACCTGACATCCCAAACGCCAGTTGGTCATTTGTTGTTTTCTGGTAAAAAATCCTGTTTCGGTAGGTAAAATTGAACCTCCGCCTTCCATAACCTGACATTTGCACATTCCGCAACTGCCGCCGCCGCCACAGGCAGAAGGCAAAAATATCTTTTCGTTTGAAAGCGTTGATAAAAGCGTAGAACCGGGATTTACCGTCAATTCTTTTTTGCCATCGTTTATATTTATTGTGAGTAATGTTGATGGCGAAATTTTTTTCTTTACGTACAGCAAAAGCGATACAAGTATAAGTATTAGCGCAAGCACAACTGCGATTGCCGTTATAATTAATTTTACATCCATAATTCTGTTTTTTAATTTATCAATTTTATTCCCATAAAGCTCATAAAGGCAATTGCCATCAATCCTGTTACCATAAATGAAATACCCAATCCCTGTAAAGGTTTAGGAACTTTTGAATATTTCATCTTTTCACGAATTGCAGCAATGCCGACAATAGCAAGCCACCAGCCCACACCCGAACCTAAAGCAAACGCCAATATGTCGCTGAAACTGTGATAAACATCGCCTACGCGCTGTTGCATAAACAGAGATGCTCCCATTATTGCGCAATTCACTGCTATCAACGGAAGAAAGATTCCAAGCTGGTTGTACAGCGCCGGAGCAAATTTTTCGACAACCATTTCAACTACCTGAACTATCCATGCAATAACTGCAATGAAAACTATGAAACTGAGAAAACTCAAATCAATTCCGCCAAGCGACTCGCTTGCCCATGCCAAAGCGCCTTCACTAAGCACAAGTTCGTTTAAAAAATAATTTACCGGTACTGTGATAAGCAATACAAAAGTAACTGCAATTCCAAGTCCGTTGGCTGTTTTTACACTTTTTGATACCGCAAGGTATGAACACATACCAAGAAAATATGCAAAAATCATGTTATCAATAAAAATTGACTGTACAAATATATTTATAAAATTTCCCATAAGTCCTATATTTATTTATCCTGTAAATCTTTATTAATACTGCGATGCACCCAAATTATACAACCTAAAATGATAAGCGCCATCGGAGGCAGGATTATCAAGCCGTTGTTTAAATAAAATCCACCGTTTGCAGCATACCAACTATTTGGTATTATTTGTATTCCGAACAAAGTTCCCGAACCTAAAAGTTCGCGTATAAAAGCCACAATTATCAAAATTATTCCATATCCCATGCCGTTTGCAATACCGTCAATAAATGATGGTATCGGTTTATTGCCAAGCGCAAATGCTTCGAGGCGTCCCATTAATATACAGTTTGTAATAATAAGACCGACATATACCGAAAGTTGTTTGCTGACATCATAAACATACGCTTTGAGAATTTCGTTAACCAAAATTACCAACGCTGCAATTACAAGCAACTGTACTATTATACGAATACTGTTGGGAATAGTATTCCTCATAAAAGAAATTATCAAATTTGAAAAGCCTGTTACAACAGTTACCGATATTGCCATAACAATTGCAGGCTGTAATTTAACCGTAACAGCCAATGCCGAACATATACCCAAAACAAGCACTGTTACAGGATTGCTGTTATTAAAAGGTGTTGTAAATACTTTTAGTCCATTGTTTGAGCTCATAGTTCCTGATTTTTATCGTTCATTTCAATAGAATTATTTTTATTTTCGGATTTTATATTTTCAATAAAACCTTTGTATAATTTAAGATTATCGGCAAGCATTTGCTGCACTCCCCGACTTGTGATTGTTCCGCCAGAAATTCCATCTACGGTATGATTATCCAATGTGCCGCCGGGTTTCTGTATAATAACAGGAGACTTTTCATCCGTACCAATTTGTTTTTTCTCAAACTGCTGTTGAAATGAAACGGTTGATATTTCAGCGCCAAGTCCGGGAGTTTCTCCTTCGTGGTCAAATACAACTCCTGCTATGGTATTCATATCGTTTTCTAAAGCAATATAACCCCAGATAGGTCCCCAAAGTCCTTTTCCGTGTAATTGAAGAACATAACGCGACTGTTCGCCATCTTTACAAACAAAAACAGGCAAGAGTCTTTCGGTTTCGGGTTTTACCAGTTCAGCTTTGAGTTCTGTTTTAAAGGCATCGCCATCCTTTTTATTTCCCGACATGTCTATAACATAACTGTTATTTCCGATATATTTTTCATATTCCTGCTCAATGTATGCTGCTTTGTCTTTTACGTTATCAGCATCGGCAGCCTTGCCCACAGCTTTAAGGATATTTTCCTTTTTTTCGATTTCTTTGTTGCGCTGTTGAGCGGGTTTAAGAGCGGTTGAAGCAATTGTAAGCAGTACGGCAACTATCACTACAATAACCACAGAATAGATTACCGTATATGTATTACCGTTTATATTTATTTTCTTTTTATCCGAATTTTCCATTTTATTATTTTTAACCGTTAATTATAAAATTTTTCATATTACCGATTTTCTTTTCAATCGCTTTCTGACGTTTGACTGTACCACACAATGGTCAATAAGCGGTGCAAAGGTATTCATCAAAAGAATAGCCATCATCATTCCTTCAGGAAAACCCGGATTAAACAGTCGAATAACGATAGCAACAACGCCTATCAAAAATCCGTAAATCCATTTACCTGTTTCTGTTTGTGAAGAAGTTACAGGGTCGGTAGCCATAAACACTGCACCGAAAGCAAATCCACCCATTACCAAATGTTGCCATGCAGGCATTTCAAGATATGGCGTTCCTCCGAACATATTTGCCAAAAAACCTGCAAACAATGCTCCAACTACTGTTGATACCATAATTTTCCAACTTGCAATACCTGTAAATATCAAAATAGCAGCGCCGAGCAAAATTGCAACTACTGATGTTTCGCCTATACTGCCGGGAATAATTCCCAAAAGCATGTTCATTGTATCGGGAAGTTTATCAATTTCATTTGCTGCGGCATACGAAAGCGGCGTGGCTCCCGAAAATCCATCGGCAACGGTTTGCGCATTTTCAAGTCCTGCTATCCATATTTTATCACCTGATATTTTTGAAGGATAAGCAAAAAATACAAATGCACGCGCCAAAAGAGCCGGATTCCAAATGTTCATTCCCGTGCCTCCGAAAATTTCTTTACCTATAATCACTGCAAATATCACAGCCAAAGTCAATATCCATAACGGAACATCCGCCGGCATAATCAAAGGTATCAACATTCCGGTAACCAGATATCCTTCGTTTACTTCATGTCCGCGAATTTGTGCGGATGCAAATTCAATAGCCAAACCAACGACATAAGATACTATTATCAGCGGTAATACTTTCAAAAATCCGTAAAAAAACGTATCTATAAGGCTCACTGTTTCGCCTGTCGATAAAAAGTGTTGATATCCTGTATTCCACATTCCGAAAAGCATTGCAGGCATCAACGCCAGTATAACTACGCTCATTGTCCGTTTGGAATCAATACTGTCGTGAATATGAGAACCTTTGCGTTTTGCAAC
>JAIRRX010000017.1 GCA_031255755.1 Prevotellaceae bacterium
CGAAGGCGCAGGATATTCGGGAGGTATAACATCATCGGCTATGGACGGAGAAAAATGCGCCGAAAAAATTGCCGAAATCAATAGTTTTTAAGACTGCAAACAATAGCCCGTCATTGCGAACCACAAGGGTTCGCAATGACGGGCTTGCTTTGGTTGTTTCTAATTTTCTATTCATAATATTCTATTTCGCGTTTGGCAGCAACGAATATTATTTTCTCGTCGTAATACATTATACTTTCTATCCAGTTGTCTTTACTGTCGTATTTATATATAGTTTTACTATCGTTGCCTTCGCTTTTATACACATTACTTTCAATCAAGTTTCCTTTGTCATCATATTTACGAGTACTTTTTCCATATAAAGTTCCGTCTGAACTATAAGAATTCTCTTCAATTATGTTTCCCCTGTCTTCATATTGAGTAGCAACTTTTTTATATAAACTTTCGTTTTCGTTATAAGCGTTATATTCAATTACGTTTCCTTTATCATCATATATACGAGTCTCTTTTGCATATAAACTGCCGTCTGAATTATAAGAATTATTTTCAATCATGTTTCCTTTGTCATCATATTTCCAAGTAAATTTATGATCTAAACTGCCGTCTGATTCATAGTTATTTCTTTCTATTTTGTTTCCCTTATCGTCATATTTCCAAATAAATTTGTAAGAAGCGCCGTCGGAGTTATATTCATTCTTTTCAATCAAGTTTCCTTTGTCGTCATATTTATAAGTATATTCGTACTTAAAACTGCCGTCTGAGAAATTTCTTTCTATCACGTTTCCATTGTCGTTATATTTGAACGACTCTTTATGTGATAAACTGCCGTTGGAATTATAACAGTTCTTTTCAATTCTGTTTCTTTTGTCATCATATTTGAAAGTATATTTATTATCTAAACTGCCGTCAGAGTTATACTTGTTCTCTTCAATCATGTTGTCTTTGTCGTCATATTTGAAAGTCAATTTATCGATGGAACTGCCGTCTGGGTTGTGTGCATTCTTTTCAATCATGTTTCCTTTGTCGTCATATTGCCAGATAACTTTTTCTTTTAAACTGCCATCTGGATTATACTTATTCACTTCCGTTAGATTTCCTGTGTCGTCATATTTATAAAAATGATTAATCGGTTCCATTCCTTGCACTGCGTAATGCTGTATATCGCGCATGCTTTTTACTTTTCCTTTTAAGCCCTGTTCTTCGGCTGTTGCTTTTTGCTCTTGTGCATGTACTCCTGCTGCAATTGCACAAATCATAATAATTGTAATAATCTTTTTCATTTCGTTTAAATTTTAATTTGTTAATCTTTATTTATTTTATACGTTTTTATTTCTTTTCTATTTCTTTTGTATGTCATTGTGAACCAGCAATGGTTAAGCAACCGAAGCGTACAGGGCTTCGTGGTTTATTGGGACTAACATGTTCCGCATCATTGATTAATCCGATATGAGCGTTCAAATATTTATTTTCACAGTACAATCTTGACTGTTGAGAATGTTCCTTTTACCGTTCTTATGCGAATAATATAATTTCCGCCTGCAAATGATGAAACATCTATGCTTGTTTCCAAATCGCCTGAATATGCTTTTGCAAATATACATTGCCCCGAAATATTATATATTTCTATTCGCGCAATTCCTGCTTTTTCCGTAAGTTGCAATAAATTTCCCGAAATACTAACCTGACTTTCTGATATGTCAACACAGCGTAAAGCGGATTCATTAAAAACTTCGCATATTCCTGCAAGTATTTGAAAACATACGCTTGTAACCCTGTCTGGCGCCGAAATACGCGTCGAAAAGTTATTGCCGACCGTATTGTTCATTACCTGAGTATATGATTTATCGGGATTGTTGGAATCATACCAGCGCAGCAGCGGAACTGTCTTTGCTACGCTGCAATATACATCTGCCGATACGGTTATTGTTTCATTTATTTTAGGATTTAATGGAGAATGAATAATATTTTCAATTATAATATCATCGGGAGTAATATTTACGCATACTACATAATTGCACATTTCCGAAACCTTTACAATTCCGCCCTGCGTTACTGCTTCAATGTAATATTTAATTACAGTTTCATTTGGCTGATGCGGAATCATTGCAGTAAATATATTTTCGTTTCTGTTCATTGTAACTGCAAACGGCGTTGAATTTCCATGTATCGACCAGTATAAAGTAACCGAAGATATTTCATCTTTAACTGCATATATCTCCGATGTAACCGTAACATCGTCTGTTGCATCGGGATTTTGCGGACTGTGAGTTAAATTCGATATTATTAAATTTGGTTGAGCCTCAACAACTCTGTAATTATGCACAGTACTGCCCTTGTTCACTCCTTTCTGCGTAATCGCTCTTACCTGAAAAAAAACGGTTGTTTCTTTTGGATATGCAGGAATTTGCGCGGCATATCGTCCGTTTGTCAGTGTCATTTCCGTATTGCTGTTCATGGCAGAGGATGAAGTTCCGTAATATAAATTTACTGTTTGAATTACATCATCGCCATAAATATTTACGATTGAAGATACATTAACAGCCGAAGTTTCATCTGGTATTGCAGGCTGATATTTTATATCGGAAATTATAACCGTAGCCTGACTTATACAATTTTCTTTCCACACACATTCAACCCATTCTGGATGGTCGATATACGGATTTCTGTTTCCTTGAAGCCTGTACACTTCATTGTTTCTGTCAATTTCTTTTTCGCTCACAGGGTCTGCATTATGCCACTCTATAAGCATGTCCGCATACCACGCTTTGAACGCAGGATATGAATTTCCATCAAGAATATCGCGAGTGGCGGCATTATTTCCTTTCCAGCCTGCAATCTGATTTTCATAACACGTTGCCATATAAAAATATGTACGCGCAAAATCGCCCTTGTATTCATCGGCAGGCTCAAACACATACTCGGATTCGTTAAAGTTTGATGTATTCGGATTTCCAAGTTTGCTGCCGTTGCCTGTTGTATATCTTACATATCCTACATTTCCGTAAGGATAATTGCTTCTTCGACTGTTCACATACGCATCCGCAGGATACAAATGAAACAGGTCGGTGTACATCGGAGTTCTTTCTCTGAACCAGCTTTTGGGGAACGAGTGTTCTCGATTGTACATCTGACCTTCTCTGCCCGGCGAACCTCCTCCTCCCTGCTGGTCGCTGCCGAATGTGTAATTTGTATTTGAATACATATCCCATACTTTGCCGTCAGGCTTTGTATCGGTGGTATAAAATGCAGTCCACAAATACGAATAACTTAATTCGGTATGATTTTTTATTATGTTATGAAGAGCGGTTTTTAATTCGGCTCCGGATTTTCCTTCCGCATTGTCGTAATAGTTTACAGGAGCCTGTGCCGTTAATGTAAACGACACAAGCATTGCAACAAATATATTTAATATTTTTTTCATCATAATTTAATATTTCATATCATTTTCATTTCAATTTGCCTAAATTCACAGACAGCGTAAGGCGAAACGTATTGTCCAACGGATGATTTACGCCGCTGTATGTTGACAGATAGGAAACATCCAACGTTATAACATTGAAAGAATATCCGCCGCCGAATGTAAAATAACGTCTCATTCCTTTTTGAGTATCTTCGTAGAAACAGCCTCCTCGCACCGCAAATGATTTAAGATATTTATATTCCAAACCTATGCCGAATGATATTTCTTTTAATTCTTCCTTAAATCCGCCATCCGCATCGCCAAACGATGAAAACAGTGCGCCCAACACCGACTTGTCGGCATTGCTGTTAACTTCGCCATTTTCATCAACTGTGGGCGAAGGAACCAAAAGTTTGTTAATATCGGCGGCAACAGTAAGTTGATGATTGTTTTTAATATCCATCGTGAGGCTTCCGCCAAGCCGCATGTTTGCAGGCAGAAAATAACCGTTTCCGTTGCTGTTTTTGATTTTAGTTCCGATATTTGAAATATTCAAACCGAAAGCAAGTTTTGAAGAATTAGAGAAGACCGTTAAAGGAGACTGATAATATAATGCTATGTCTCCTGCAAATCCGCTTGCAAACATCGCTTTTCCCTGTTCTGCTCCTTTCAGCGTGCGAATATATCGCAGTTCAACACCTGCCGAAAATTTATCGGAAAGTCTGCGCGAATAACCAATGTCGAATGCAAGTTCGTTTGCATTGTCATTAAGTTGCAACTGTTCAAAATCACTGCGAACATAAACTTTTCCATTCGACAAAAAACGCAGTGATGCGCTTATTGACTGATTATCGTCAAATTTGTAGTATCCGCTCAAATAGCCGAGATTTATATCATTTACATAATGCCGCATCCAAGGGGTGTACGACAGTGATACTCCGGAATTTGATTCGGCAAATATGTATTTTGCTACGTTCCAGTATTGAGAGTTTGCATCTGCGCCTGTTGACACGCCAACATCTCCCATGCCTGCTGAGCGTGCATCAGGAACAATAGATAGAAAATTTGCCGATGTGCGTATTGCACTTTGTCCAAAAATGGACTCAGATTGTAGTAAGCATATTAATGCTAATAATAGTAATATCTTTTTCATTGTTTATAATTTTTATTTTATTATTTTTATTGTTTTTGTAAGAGCATAGTTTTTATCCCATATACGTATAATATACATTCCACCTGCATATCCCGACATGTCAATATTAAATTCGGTATTATGAAATTCGCTGTTAGTTCCGCGCTTGCCTGAATACATCAACCGTCCGTCTGATGCATAAATATCAATTTTTCCTATTCCGAGCGTTTTATTTTCGATATGTAATATTTGCGTTCCGCTGATAAAATCGAATAACAGACCTTCGTCTGCACTACCCTGCTGTACCTTGACAAGCCATAACGCACTGATGCCGCTTTCGGATGTTACGGTATATGTTACAGGGCTTGAAAAATCACGCATTGTATTTGCTGATGGCGAAATTGTTGCTCCAAACGATATGTGTATGCTTGGAATTAAATCAACAAGACTTATTCCGACAGGCATCGGCGCTATTACCGTACGTGTATCGTTATCAATTAACGTCATTTCTGTCTGTCCGGGAAGCGTAAACGATATTATAAGATTTTCATTGCTTGGCGGCGGAGCAGGAAATATTACGGATACATTCCATACCTTAACAGTTCCATCCTGAGCAGTAACGGTATATTCAACTATATTCGTGAAATCCTGCGCTGCGCCCGATAATGGCAATATTGATGCATAATTGGAAACGGTGATTACAGGAACAAGGTTTCTTACATCAGTTCCTGCGGGCATTATAACCGTTACTGTGGCTTCGTCTGCATCAATGATGCTGCTGCCAATCTGGTCTGGAATTACAAACGTAAGAATTTCGGCATCCGATGATAAACTTAACGTTGTAAATGTTGCCGACTGCGCTGTGGTTATATTTGCTGCTGTGTCTGCAACAGGAGCGATAGCAATATAATATGCCTGCGAATTATCAAGAGGACTTGACGGAGTAATTGTGATTACTTCTTTGGTTGCATTTATGGTTGCAGTGAAAGCCACATTTGCACCGCTTGCATCTGTTTCCTTGAATGTAATCAGACTGCTCAAATCGCCGTCTGCAAGTTCGCTGTCGTCTGTTTTCTTCAACGGCTCATTTGATGTTATTGTTATTGCC
>JAIRRX010000053.1 GCA_031255755.1 Prevotellaceae bacterium
CCCTGTTGTTCGTTGAAAATTCATCAGAATTTTATCTAAAACTCCGATATTAACACCCCAATTAACGATGGTTTGATAGCAAAACCAATACACGTTAATCACACAAAATAAAATACTAATCGCCCTCATAAACTCCATCGTTTTGGCGAGACCTCTTAAATCATCTTCCTGTTGCATAACTTATAAATTGTTAATTATTAATTATTAATTAAATACGTTTTTGTCTTCTTTTCTTCTTCTTTATTCGTCGAATAAAGGCTTCTTCTTCGTGATTGTCGCCGGATATTTCCGGTGAAAGCAAGTCAAAAATCCCGCCGATACTTGAACTTTGATTTTCCCGATTGAAGGATTTTTCTGATCCTAATTCCGTCCTCAAATCAGCGCTGTTATTCGTTGAATCAACATTGTTATTCGTTGAATCAGCGCTGTTATTCGTTAAATCAATACTGTTATTCGTTGAATTAACACTGTTATTCGTTAAATCAACACTGTTATTCGTTGAATTATCGTTTCTAAACAGGTTGTTAAATACATTTGCCGAAAATTCCTTGCCCAAACGCGAGCCGTTGAATACACATTTTTGCTCATGGTCAATAAAGGTTGCGCCGTAAATACGACCGTCGTCGTTGGTACGAAACAAAACGGAAATACCCTGTTTTTCCAATGTTTTTTCAAAATTTTTCCGGTTTTTACACGTCTGCATGGCTGTGGAAATAACCTTTTTACTTCGCTCTTTCAGTCCTTTGTTTTTAATGATTTCCGTCGATTTTGCTATGCGTTTTTCCAATGCTTCAACGCCGATGGACTTTCCAAACAGGGACGATTTAAACGGATTCCCCACTTTTTCGCCTTTCTCATTCAAAGCCGAATAAACCAAACCTTGATAAGATTTGCCGTTTATTTCGCCTCGTATTTCTTCCATACCTATATTATATAAGGTAAGCAATGCTTTGTATTCTTTCAAACTTTGGAAGTGATAATCACGTGCTACGGAACGTATAACGTTTGCTATCTGATGTTTTACGTCGCCGTTTTTGTAGTTTACGGGTTTTAATGGAAGACTTTCCTGTTGTTTCTTTTGGTCGGCGGGAACTAATCCGTATCTCTGTTCCAACTCTCGACAAGCGTCCATCGACCGGCGATGCTCGAACTTATCGTCAATCTTTTTGCCGTTCTCATCAACACGTAATGAAACGATATGAATGTGTCGGCGCTCAATATCTTCGTGCAGATAAACGATGAAAGGCTGGTCGCTGTAACCCATTTTTTGCATCCATTCCTGTGCAATATCCGACAGTTGGTCGTTAGTCAAAACGTCTTTCGGGTCGGGATTAATGGACACGTGCAGTACCGGTTTTTCCGTTCTTTGATTCGCCAAAAGATACGGTTCAAACGAACGCAAACAGGAATTTATATCATAATTTCCGTCCGCAGATTCAATCATTTTATTGGCAAAAATAACCGAAGCGTGCGTATCATCGACTTTGTTTTGATTGTACGCAAGTGCGCCATAAAGCGTATTACTCGAACTCATTTTTGCTATCATTTTTCAAATATTTGCGTTCAAACTCGGCTGTCAAGTCTTGAACCTGCTTGTGAATTGCGACTAATTCTTTCGTCGCTTTTTCCAGTTTAAAAAGAAATGCAAGAGCCTTTTTCTCTGTAAAAGTCGTCTTGATTGCCTTTGTAACTTGATTATAATTCGTACCGATAGCGCGAAATTGCGAATGAAAAGTAGTCAGTCGCATGTAATAATCCATCGCCGCCTTGTCGATTTTCACCACTTTCAATTTGCGGTCGAAGATGCAGGATGTGATAAATCGCGCTTTGTCTTTCAATCCCGAAGCGTCGAAAAGAGCGAGGAATTGAGCGTTGTCTGCGTCGTTCAGATTGAACGAATACCTGTGTTTGCATGGGTCTGCTTTGGGTTTGCGCCCGCCTTTGACCTCTCCACCCGCCTTCTCTGTGCGGAGAGGGAGCTTGCTGTTTTCTGTTTTCATCTTATTTGAAATTTTGAAGAAATTTTCCTGTTGAACTTTTTATCAAAAAACGCCGACTTCGGAGTGCGTTTTTCCCCCTTGCATGAAGCAACAGGGGGCAAGTGGTTTTCAGGCACTGAAAATGTTTTGAGGTACTCAAAACACAACTTGCCATTTGCCGGCGCAAATGAAATCCCGCAAGCGGGATTGGGCGTTAGCCCTATTGACTTTGAGTTAGCCGGAATGACTTTTCCGGTTAACCAAATTGACTGTCTCATTTGCCTGTGCAAATGAAATCTGCGCAAAAGCGAACAGGACGACAGTCCTGTTGGTTTTGAGCCTGTCGGAATGATGTTTCCGGTCTTTACGACCGGTTTTCGATTCGGAGATATACCTGTTTTTCTCATTACTGTAATAATCTGTTAAAATCCGGCGCAAAATTAGACATCTATTTTCAATAAATTGATATATAGTGCAATGACAAACGCTACCTGTAAAACGCCAACCAATGCCATAAACCGGAAAACCGGAAAAATATGACGTTTTCACGTCTTTATGTTGGATTTCTGTAACCACATATATTGATGTTGGCAAAATGAACATTGTGTAAAATCTATACGAGAAACAGAAAAGGAACTCATAACTATATGTAAATAAAAACGATTGGATGCGAAAAAAGACGAATAAATGTACCAATATCAGAATAATTAAATATTGGAATATCAAAATATATTTCCGGTTATATAACTGACTGAATAACCGAATATAAATAACAAAAAATGAATGTTTTTCAAAGTCCGACAGTCGTTGTTTATTGAGTGCCTTACCAATCGACACATTGTATAAGGAAAAGGCACGCCAATCGACGTTATATATCGGTACAAAAAAACATATTGAAAATTATATGTAGATTTTCAAAAAATGATGCAGGTAAAAGTAAACGCAGGAACAAATAAATTAATGTATAACTGTGTGTAAATAAACATATTTGAATATGGAAAAAGACGAACAAGCATACCAATATCAGAATAACTGAATATTGGTATGTCAAAATATCCTGCCGGTTATATAACTGACTGAATAACCGAATATAAATACCAAAAAATGAATGTTTTTCAAAGTTCGGCAGTCGT
>JAIRRX010000120.1 GCA_031255755.1 Prevotellaceae bacterium
TGCTCTTGGCGACTTTGTCAAAAACTCTAAAGCCGTCGAGTTTGAAGAGAGACTGCTGCAGGAACTGAACGCTTTCAACAGCCGTTATTTCCCTGTACCTGATTACAAATATCGCCTGCGAAACGGAGAAATCAGAGAGGCGGAATATGCAGCCGAAAAGGAACAGCTGTTTTTGCCTGTATATAACCGTCTGGTGTCGGAATATGACATTCGACTGAGGCAGGATAAGAATGATACTTTTCTGGATAAGTGGTACTCGCAACATATTCGTGATGAAATTGATTTCGCTTTCGAGGAGATTAGAAAAATCAGTAATGTCGCAACAAAAAAGATTGTCAGCCTTATTTTGAGCAGGACAATACGCAGCTGCCGCGCTACAACACATGCCGATTTGGCCACGCTGCTGGAACCGGTAACGACAACATACTATTGCAGCAAGCATGGCAAAATGTGCAAGCCGCTGTTCTCTATCATGAAATGGTGGAATACTTACGCGAAAGATACTGTCAGCCGTTTGCAGCAATTCGACAAACTGAGAACGGATACTTTTCAGCTTTGCTTAACCGGAGACAGTCGGAACATTGATGTTTTTGCACAAATCACAAATAGAAATCTCATATTCGGACAGCTTGCCGAAAACAGGAGGATAAGAGGGATTTTTTCTTCACCTCCTTATGTCGGACTAATTGATTACCACGAACAGCATGCTTACGCCTACGATCTGTTCGGTTTCAACAGACAGGATGATCTGGAAATCGGCCCGCTTTTTAAAGGACAGACAAAAGAAGCCAAACAAAGCTATATACAGGGAATTTCGGATGTGTTAAACAATTGCAAGAAGTATTTGGTTGATGATTACAACATATTTCTTGTGGCAAATGACAAGTATAATATGTATCCTACAATTGCCGAAAATGTCGGAATGAAAATTATAAATCGCTTCCACCGTCCGGTTCTTAACAGAACAGAAAAAGATAAAACCGCGTATTCGGAAACGGTGTTTCACTTAAAGGAAAAGTAGATTATGGAAAATATATCAGAAGAAAGAATTATTATCAATAACCTTGTTCCGTTTGGGAGTTATATTAAAAACATAATTACCTATGCCACTAACTAACTCACAAAAACAATACATACAGCAAGTAATTACGACCTGTCTGCGAAGCAAGTTTCAGAATTATAATCCTGAAAGCAGTAATATGCCCTTCCATTTTCGGCTATTAGGCAAAGACAGAATGGCGTTGTTTTCGTTTATTCAGTCTCTCAATACAACATTCGGAACAAGTATTTTTGAACCGGTAGCTGTTGCTTTGGCAAAAACAAGATTTGCAAAAGTAGAGTCGCAATATATTGTCGGAGATACAATTTTTAGCGCTTGTCAGCAAAAAATTACGGAGATAATAAATAATCTAACTATAAATCCAAAACCACAAAAGGTCGAAGAACTCAAAATTCTGCAAAAACACTTATTGGGAACAGTAAACAAACTGAAACCTGCAAAAGTGGACTTGTTTGTAGAAAGCAAATCAGGAGAACAGTATCTTTTCGACTTGAAAACGGTGAAACCAAATAAAGGCGATTTTCAAAAATTCAAACAAACTCTGCTCGAATGGGCAGGAATTGCTTATACTCAAAATAGAGAATCAAAAATCAATACATTGATTGCTATTCCGTATAATCCATACGAACCGCAACCGTATCAGCGATGGACAATGGCTGGCATGTTAGACCTTGAACATGAACTCAAAGTCGCCGAAGAGTTTTGGGATTTTCTTGGCGGAACAGGCGCATATATAGAACTACTTGACTGTTTTGAAAAAGCGGGCGTTGAACTTCGCTCTGAAATAGATGAATATTTTAACAAATTTAATCAATAAACAATAAATACGTAAAACAATGAACTATACAAACACAGGAAACAAAGAAACTCGCGCAGGATTTGGCGCAGGACTGCTCGAAGCAGGACGAAACTGTCAAAATATTGTGGCTCTTACGGCTGACCTTAACGGCTCGGTAAAAACAGACGCCTTTGCCGCTGAATTTCCCGAGAGATTTATTAATACGGGAATTGCCGAAGCAAACATGATAAACATTGCCGCAGGATTGGCTTTGAATGGAAAAATACCGTTTGCAGCAAGTTTTGCCGCATTTGCAACAGGAAGAGTATATGACCAAATCCGACAGTCGGTAGCGTATTCAAATACAAACGTGAAAATTTGCGGTTCTCACGCAGGAATTACTCTTGGCGAAGATGGCGCAACACATCAAATCATGGAAGACTTTGCGCTAATGAAAGTTTTGCCAAATATGGTTGTACTTTGTCCTTGCGATTACAATCAGACAAAATTGGCAACAATTGCTGCTGCACAATATGTAGGTCCTGTTTATATCCGTTACGGACGTCCGAGTGTTCCTAATTTTACACCCGAAAATGATGTTTTTGAAATCGGCAAAGCGCAAAAACTTACGGAAGGAACTGATGTTTCAATTTTTGCTACGGGACATTTGGTTTGGGAAGCATTGCTTGCTTGCGATGAGTTGGAGAAACAGGGAATTTCTGCCGAAGTCATAGATATTCACACAATCAAACCGCTTGATGTAGCAGCCGTTTTGCAGTCAGCTGCCAAAACAGGTGCGGTTGTCAGCGCAGAAGAGCATTTTCGTAATGGAGGTTTAGGTGAAAGTATTGCTCAGGTTTTGGTTACAAATACCAAAATTCCTATGGAAATAGTTGCCGTTAATGATAAATTCGGACAAAGTGGAAAACCAATGGAATTGCTTGAAGAATATCATCTAACGCATCCTTATATTGTGGAGGCGGCAAAAAAAGCGATAAGCAGAAAATAAAATCTTACCGTAAATTACATTTATGCACAACGAAATAAATGACAACCTGTTGATTGAAATGTTTAAAAACAGCGACAGCAAAAATTTTGCTTTCAATCAAATTGTACTCAAATATCAGGAGCGCGTGTATTGGCATATTCGAAAAATGGTGATAAATCACGACGATGCCGATGACTTGGTACAGGAGTCGTTTATAAAAATATGGAATTCGTTGGATAAATTCAGAGGCGAATCAAGTTTGTACACGTGGATTTACAGAATAGCGACAAACGAAGTACTTGCTTTTTTAAAAAAACAAAAATCTTACAATAATGTTTCGTTGCAGGATGTAGAAAGTAATTTGCGCAATACGCTGAAACAGGACATATATTTTAATGGCGACGATGCACAAATAAAATTACAGCAGGCATTGGCAAGTCTGCCGCCAAAGCAGCAATTAGTCTTCAATATGAAATATTTTGATGAAATGAAATATGAAGAAATTGCCGAAATACTAAGCACTTCTGTGGGAGCGCTTAAAGCATCGTATCATATTGCCGTTGAAAAAATTAAAAAATATATTAACAGCATTTAAACCTTTTGATTTAAAACTAATCAAATGAATATCATGAACAATGAAACAAACATAAAATTACCCGATAAGTTGAAAAGTTCGCCTTTCGGCATTCCCAACGGATATTTTGACTCGTTGCCAAACCGCATAATGGAAAAGTGCACGAACGAAACAGTCAAAAAACGCACGTTGTGGCAAATAGTAAAACCAATGTTGAGTTTTGCTGCTGGATTTTTGTTGCTTGTCGGTATCTCTCAAATAACAGTAAATGTTGTAACAGATAAAAAAACTGATACAACTTTGTCGCAAGCAAATATAGACGAATCAATATTTGATTTGTATGAAAATAATGATGAATTTAGCGACGAAATTAAAGATGAAATAATAACATATATCGTTGATGAACATTATGTTTCAATGATTTTTATTGAAGATCAGTATTTACCTTAAAATATTATGATGCAATGAAAAAATTAATGTGCATATCAATTATTTTTATTTGTGCAAGCACACAACAAATAACAGCACAAGATATTAACAAAAATGTAAGTGATTCGATTTTTTTAGAATGTTTTGACAAAATCAATATCAACCGAACACAATTATTTGCATATTGTGAAGATACTGCAAAGAAAAGTGTTACACGTAAAGACGAACATAAAAAAGTACGTGAAATATTGGAAGCAAAGAAAAAAGAATATCTTACAAAAGAAATGAACCTTACCGAAGAAGAAGCCAAAATATTTTTTCCGGTATTAGACCAGTTCGAAACCAAACATCGCAAAATAGGATACGAGCGCAAAAAACTTTTAGCAGGTTTTGAAAAAGAAGAAAATTCACTAACCGACTCCAAAGCAAAACAACTCAATAAGCAATGGTACGATTTGCAAAAGCAGGAATTTGATTTAATGCTCGAATATGAGAAAATATTTGAAACGATATTAACGCCAAAAAAATTATTCCTTTTCCATAAGGCACATACAAATTTCATGCGCGGATTGATAAAAAACGTGGGTTCAAAAAATAAAACAGACAATTTTCACAAGTCTAATTTCAATGGAAAACTTTAAATTTGGGAAGTAATACTCAAATATAAATTTTGTATTTTGAGTTCTTGGATTGAAAAATAATAGCATTGATATTTATATGTAAATTTATCTATATCATTAAATTTCGTCAATTTATGTAAATTTGTAAAATCTTTTTTGCGTTTTCTTTCAGCCTGTAAAAAAATTGTATTAAATTAATTTGCAAAAAAAATTATTCGACAATATATTTTTTAAAAATATCCATTTATCAATATCGACAATACTGTTTTTTGTATTTCTTAACTTAATAAATTGCTTACAAACAATATATTTTTTACCTTTGCAGTGTATTTATGCTTAAAAATGATTTTGACAAAAAATAAAAATGGTTATGCTGATTAATAAAATTGGCATATTTTTTGGTTATGAATATAAAAAAGTGCATCTTTGTCGTCTTCAAATTTGGCAATGGACTTATTGAAAATAAAAAATTATATAAATAGATGTTGAAAATTTACGAGAAAATATTAATTGTTTTAACAACAATAACAGTCTTATCAACCAATACTGTATTGGCACAGAGAGACGGCGATGCATTCAGAACATATTCGCCGTACACGCTGTACGGTATTGGCGATATGTATCGTCAGGGAAGCATTGCAAACAAAGCAATGGGAGGAATAAACTACGGAGCACGCGATCCATTAGGAATAAATTCTTATAATCCCGCAGCTTTAAGTATTCAGGATTCGCTTGTTGTGATGCTTGATTTTGCTGTCGGTTCAAAAAATATATATTCAAAATCATCATTGTCAAAAACAAGCGCAAACACTTTCTACTTCGATTATGTGGATTTCAGTTTGAGAATAGCGCCAAACTTGACTGTAAATGTCGGATTGTCGCCTGTAAGCGATGTCGGTTATGACATCGAACGCAAAGAAACAGATCCTGATGAAATATATCAATACGGCGATATACGATATTCATATTCAGGCGAAGGCGGAGTTAATCAATTACACTGGGGCGCAGGATACAGACTGTTTTCAAAATTTTCTGTAGGAGTTAATATGCATTATTATTTCGGCTCAATAAACCGCTATTATTCTATTGAATATTTAACATCTCAATCATTCGGCAATATTTTTTCGGAAAGCAGAACACGAATAAGCAAAATAGGACTTACTTTCGGAGCGCAATTTCATACACGGTTGAACTCAGCAACATTCCTTACTGTGGGAGCAATATATCAACCCAAAACAGTATTGCCTGTAAGAAAAGAAATTACAACAATAACCGTAGGAGACATATCAACCGACACATCGCGAAATGTTTCGGTAAACGTTAATGATATTTTTATGCCGACAACACTTGGACTCGGCTTTACATTGCGGCGAACAGACAAACTTGTATTTGGCGCTGACTATACTTATCAGGACTGGTCTAAATTTAATATGGATGCATCTTCACATTCATTCTCGTTTACACCGGGTAAAAGTCATACGTTTAATGCAGGAATTGAATATACTCCGCGAGCAAATAATTTGAAAAACAATTTCAGACGATGGAATTATCGTGCAGGGCTGCGATATTCAAAAACATTTATGAACTGTAACGGACAAAACATAATAGAACAAAGTTTGACTATCGGCGCAGGAATACCTTTGACACGACGGTTAGGCTCGAAAATAAACGTTGCTATTGAAGCTGGGCAACGAGGAACCATCAAAAACGGATTGATTAAAGAAACATTTGTTACGTTTTCGATGGGAATAAACATATTTGATATATGGTTTCAGAAATTTCAATTTAATTAATGTTATAAATAAAATTACAATGAAAAAAATCAGTAAATTTACATTAAGCGCAATTTTGCTAACGTTTGCATTAACACCAAATGCTTTTGGACAAAAAGGCAGATTTGGCGCTACGCCCGAAGACAGCGCACAATGCGTTATCAATCTTAATTTCATATCGGAAGAAGTTAAAAGTAAAAATTATGAAGCTGCATACATTAGATTTAAAGAAATTATGCAGATTTGTCCGAATGCAAGTCAAAATACTTATTTGTATGGCATACGAATAATGAAAGACTTCGCAGACCGCGAAAGCGATCAGGTCAAAAAACAAACATATATTGATACAATTCTTATGCTGTACGACAAACGATATGAAATTTTCGGCAGACCATCAAAAGGTGAAACAGCCTTTCGCAAAGCAGGCGAATTGATGGATTATCGTTCAAACAATCATTCGGAAATAATAAAGGAATATGAAATTGCAGCAGGCGAAAAATATAAACCTGCCGATTCGTATATACAAATAATGCAACAGATAAAAATAATGTACGGCAAGAAATTATTGGATGCAGATGCAACTATTGCAAGATATGAAAGTTTAATTAGCGAAATAGAAAAATTACCTGTATCCGATGAAATAACAGAAGCCCGTAAAACTATAGATGGGCTGTTTCTTTCAATGCCGGAACTCAATTCTTGCGAAACTCTTATTGCAATGTACACGGATAAATTTCAGGCAAATCCAGAAGACATAAATTTAATTCGCGGAATCAGATATAGACTTTCAAATGCCGAAGGTTGCAAGGAAACACAATTATTTGCTGACGTAGTAGAAGCAGGTTATCGTCTTGAACCAAATGCAGAATCGGCATTTCAGTTGGCTCAACTTTTTGTGATACGAGGCGACAAGGATAAATCAATGGCGTATATGAATGAAGCCATTGAACAGGAAACCGACAATTTGCAAAAGTCAAAATATCAACTTCAAGTTGCTCATATTCAATTTCAGGATGGACGTATAAGTTCGGCATTATCGCTTGCAACTCAGGCAAAAAATTTGAACCCGAACGCAGGCGAAGCATATATGATTATCGGTAACTGTTACGCACGAATGGCAGCAAATGCTTCTGACTGCGAATTTAGCGGTCGCGCTATTTTCTGGATTGTTGTTGATATGTTCCAAAAAGCAAAAAGCCTTGATTCCAATCTGACAAGTTCGGCAAATTCGGCTATTGCAACATACAGTAAACTTTTCCCTTCGTATCAGGATATATTTCTTAATGAATATACCGAAGGTCAGCAATATACGGTAAACTGTAACGGAGTTACGGGAACAACAACAATTCGTTCGGCAAAATAAATCTAACCGATAAAATTGGCTTGGGAAATGAAACTGAATAAAATAAAAACGATGACGCTTGTATTGTGTGTCATCGTTTTTATTTCATGCAGCGATACAAAAGAAGAAATAACCGACAATTCGGCAAAAGAAGATGTACTGTTGTCTGAAACGCTTAATTTAAATGTCGTTTTAAGCCAGTACGGAAAAACAAAACAGACCGTAAAAGCCTTGCGAATGTTACAGTTTACAGGCACAGAAGGCAAATATACAACATTCCCAGATGGAATTTATGTAGAATCGTTTACCGATTCGCTTGTGCTTGAATCTACAATAGCCGCCAAATTTGCGAAAATTAAAGAAGGAAGAGATGAATTTTACAGTGCATACGACAGCGTAGTTGTAACAAATTATCTGGAAAACACAAAAATCATTACCGATACGCTTTACTGGGACAGAATAAACGGTAAAATTTATAATGACTGTTTTACCAGATTTTTTATCAGTGGAGGAAATTTTGATGCAATCAACGGATGGACATCCAACGAAAATCTTTCGGATTACGAAATACGAACCATACGCGAAGGCGACCTGATGCTTGACAGACGGCGCAAAACTTCAGACAGTACAAACTCAAATGTCATAACTTTTCCGGATACGGTCGCCATAATGCCTCAATCGCAACCAAAACCCGCAGCAACGACAGCAACGCCGCCGACACGTACAAATCAGCAGTTACAACCGCAAAACAAAAATATTAACGACCCAAAAGCGCCAAGACCCAAAATGATTAGGAAATCTCTTGACCTACAAAAAGCAGACAAGATAAAATGAACAGTTCGATAATCATAATATTAATATCGTTGCTGCTTTCCGCTTTTTTTTCGGGAATGGAAATCGCTTTTGTTTCGTCAAACAAATTACGATTGGAACTTGACAAAAAACAGAGCAAATTCTATACAAAAATCACCGACCTTTTTATGCGTAATTCAAGTGATTACATATCTACAATGCTTGTCGGCAATAATATTGTGCTTGTAATATACGGAATAGCATTTGCAGGAATAATTGACAATCCGATAAGGACAGTATTTGCAGTAACATCCGACACAATTGTGCTGGTAATACAGACAATAATTTCAACGCTTATTGTGCTTGTAACAGCCGAATTTTTACCTAAAAGTTTGTGTAAAATAAATCCTAACGGAGTACTCAAAACCTTTGCAATTCCAACATTTGTGTTTTATGTAATACTTTATCCCGTTTCTATTTTTACATCATGGCTTGCCAGAATGATTTTGAGAATATTCGGAAAAAAAATAAAAAAAGGCGTTAAAAAAACGGTATTTAACCGTTCCGATTTATTCAAACTTACAACCGAAGTCGAAAGCGTGGAACAAAATAATGAAAATGATATTCTGATTTTCAGAAACGCACTTGATTTTCCGGAAGTAAAAGTACGCGAATGTATGATACCGCGAACCGAAATAGAAGCAATAGATGAAACCGACACAACGGATAATCTGAAACAGAAATTCATAAAATCCGGATATACGCGAATTCCCGTATATCACGATACGATTGACAATATAACAGGATACGTAAATTCAAAAGACATGTTCAAAACCGATGTTGACTTACCTTCGATAATACGTCCGATACGGTTTGTACCCGAAACAATGCAGGCTGAAAAACTTTTGCAAAACTTTATCAAGGAACATCAGTCGCTGGCTGTTGTTGTTGATGAATTTGGAGGAACATCCGGGCTTGTTTCGATTGAAGATATTCTGGAAGAAATTCTCGGAGAAATCGAAGATGAACATGATGTTGACGAAATGACAGAAAAAAAAATAGACGACAACGTATTCATCCTTTCCGGACGGCTTGAAGTAGAACATCTCAATACAAATTACAATTTGAAAATTCCCGAATCAGAACAGTATGAAACACTTGCAGGATATATATTACACGAAAACGAAAATATTCCTCAACAAAAAGAAATTATCAAAACAGGCAATTTTAAAATCAGAATACTGAGAATGTCCGGCAATCGAATTGATTTGGTACATCTTACAAAGATTGATTAATTTTTTCAAAATATACTATTATAAATTATACAATAAACAAAAAACCAAAATATGATACAAATTATCGGAAACAAAAGTTCAATTTTCAATCAGTTCATGTTTGAAATAAGAGATGTAAAAATACAAAAAGACAGAATGAGATTTCGCAAAAATCTTGAACGAATGGGCGAAATATTTGCATACGAAATAAGCAAAACGCTGCCGCAAAAACGCAAAACTGTTGAAACTCCGCTCGGCTCTGTTGAGATTGATATGCCTTCAACTGAAATTGTACTTGCAACAATTCTTCGTGCAGGCTTGCCTCTGCATCAGGGAATGCTTAATTTTTTCGATAAAGCCGAAAATGCCTTTGTGTCGGCATATAGAAAATATGACAGTGAAAACAGTTTCAAGGTAAAAATAGAATACATCTCGACTCCCATTCTTGACAATAAAACTCTGATTATCTCCGACCCGATGCTCGCAACAGGCGCTTCGATGCATTTGGTATATCGCTCGCTGATAGAAAGCGGCATACCGGAACATACGCATATCGTTTCAATAATCGCAAGCAGAGACGGAATCGAATATATTCGCAAATATTTTCCCAAAAAAGACGTTACTATTTGGGCAGGCGCAATAGATGACGAACTTACCGTAAAATCATATATCGTTCCCGGCTTGGGTGATGCCGGCGATTTGGCATACGGCTGCAAAGTCTGACTCAACAGGCACAACGCATTTTACAGGAATTTATTAGACTTCTTCCGGAAACAGATTAAAAAGCATGTTATTGCTTCTTTGCTTGTTTTAAATATGCAGTAATGCTTTACTGGTTCGGTTATTAATTCAATTTTTCTGCCACACAAAACAAATCAAAGCAAGTATCATTTATAGGGGCGATGAAATAATCGTCTATTGAGATGGAGCGGACGAGAGAGGTGTCCTGTTTTAGGAGGCTTTGCGTGCATCATTTTTCGCCTGAATCGTAACTTTGGTGCGGCTCGAAGGATTTTCGGAAACTTCGAGAGCAGCCTCAAAATCGGATTTAAGCGTGTCAAGATTCAAAATCTCTTTTTTCGGGATACTCTATTCCGAATATTTTTCAGATAAGTAATTAATCTGTGTTTTAAGCCATACCGCAAACTTATTGTCGGCTTGCGGTATAAAATAGTTTGTATTCATAGTAAAATTTTTTTATAATTTATAATATCGTGTTATAAGTATTTCTATTTACTGCTCCTTGAAAGATTTCGGGAGTTACGGGAACCTTTTAGGGACTTCCCCGAAAACTTTAGGGAGTTCCCTAAACATTTTAGGGAGTTCCCTTTTAAACAATTATCTTCCCTGATTGCTTCACTTGTT
>JAIRRX010000042.1 GCA_031255755.1 Prevotellaceae bacterium
CTGTTTGGACCGTTTTCAAAGGGTCAACTTCCGCCGTTTGTAAGGGGTCGGTGTTACCGTTTTTTCCAATATCAGCTCCCAGCATTGCAAAGAATTTAATAAAAGCAAAGACCTTGGCACTTGCCAAAAAATGGAATTTGTAAATAGGGTATTAGTAGGAGTTTCCGAAAATTCCCTTTGAACCAGCAAAGAAAATGAAACGATTCAGTAACTTATACGAACAGATTTGCAGCATTGAAAACCTGCAATTAGCGGACAAAAAAGCCCGCAAGGGTAAACTTCGCTCGCACGGCGTTATTAAGCACGACCGGAACAGGGAGGCAAACCTAATTAATCTACACGAAGCCCTAAAAAAAGGAATTTACAAAACATCAAAATATGACATTTTCACGATTTACGAACCGAAGGAACGGGAAATTTACCGTTTACCCTACTTTCCCGACAGAATAGTACATCACGCCGTAATGAACGTATTAGAACCCGTATGGGTTTCCATATTTACCGCAGATACATACAGTTGCATAAAAAATAGGGGAATACATGCCGCAGCCGAAAAGATGAAAACGGTACTGCGTAAAAACCCAGAAGCAACAAAATACTGTTTGAAAATAGACATACGTAAATTTTACCCTTCCATTAACCACAATATTTTAAAACAAATCATTCGCAGGAAGATAAAGGACGATGATCTACTATTATTACTTGATGAAGTAATAGATTCAGCAGACGGAGTACCGATTGGAAATTATTTAAGTCAATATTTCGCCAATTTATATCTTACATATTTCGACCATTGGATGAAAGAAAAGAAGGGAATAAAATACTATTTCCGTTATGCAGATGACATTGTAGTATTACATAACGATAAACGTTTTTTGCATCAGTTATTCAGGGAAATGAGAGATTATTTGATCGATAACCTGAAATTGGAAATAAAAAGTAATTGGCAGGTTTTCCCGGTATCAGCACGGGGAATTGATTTTGTCGGTTACGTCTTTTACCACACCCATACACGCCTGAGGAAAAGCATTAAAAAACGGTTTTGCCGTCGATTGGCACGAATAAACAAGCGTAAGATATTAACACCGGAAGATTTTAAACAAAGTATTTGCCCTTGGTGGGGCTGGGCAAAACATTGTAATAGCATAAATTTAATAAATAAACTTTCTAAAAATTCAAAGTATGAAATCCAATTCAAACGTTAGACCGCCCATTTTGCAGGATTTGGGCGATGGAAGCTGGCATTACAATTACAACATTAAAGAAGTGCCGGTAACAACCGAAAGCGGGGAAGAAAAAACCGCATTTGAGTATGAAACTGTACATATTTGGGGAAAACCGGATTACGATACACTCGCAAATGCCGTAATCGCCGAACATTACAGCATTTCAGAAGAAACCGCGCTAATCAACAAATACAACGCTTTCAGCCTAAAATTATCCATTGACCCGGCGGATAAGGAAAAATACGAAACTTATTTGAAAAAAGTTTCCGACCTGAAAGCCATGATAAAAGTGGATTTGCGGGCTTTGGGATTAATGGAACCGGAACCGGGGCGGACACTCGAACAAACTATCGTAACAAAAATCGCTGAGATTGACGCATACGATAACAGCGACGAAGTAAACTGCTTTTTGTTTAACAACAAAAAGACGTGGATTGATGCAGGAACTCGCGCCGTTTTTCGCAATTCGATTGATTCCGCAGAGTTATTGCAGGAAGAAACAATACAAATTCCTATTGCTGGTGAAATTCTTACCGTTCCGGTAGTACAGGCAAAAATTATGATTGCAAAGATACAGAGATATGCCGATAACGCCGCCATTGTAACCGAAGGCCATAAAATAGCCATTTCGAGTTTAAACAGCATTTCGAAAGTGGAAAGCTACAATTTTAAAATCGGATACCCGGAAAAAGAAGAATTTAGTGTTTAATTCTTAAAAATTGATAGATTATGATTGAGCTATTTTTCATTTCATTGGTTGTTTTCGTTTTTGGATTAGCAGCCATTACGTTGAAGTACGGAATACCCGAATCTATTAGCGAAAGTTATTACCTTTTGCCGCCAAAAATACGATTGCCGGTATTTTACGGATGGACTATTTTAGTGGCTATTCCTTTGGTTGTATTTTGGCTAAACATTTCCGGCGGAACGGCGCAGGCGTTAGTATTTTTCGGATGTGTATTTTTGATTTTCGTAGGTACTGCCGCCCAATTCAAAGACAAAGGTATAACAAACAAAGTACACGTTATAAGTGCCTCACTTTGCGCCCTGTTTACTCAAATTTGGATATTTATTTATACCCCATTTTGGTTTTTTACCTTGGCGCTTACTGCTATATTTTTTTCATTTGGATTAAGAATAAAAGGCACATTAGGAAGCGGGAAAACGTCAATAAATAGTTTGACATTCTTTTTAGAATTAGCCGCCTTTTTAAGTGTGTATTTCGGAGTTTACGGATTTTATAAATTACAAACATTATGAATTTTTTTAATATGGAACTGACGGAAATTTTAAAACGTATTTTTCCGCAAATAGTTATGTTAGCAGTAATGTACTTTCTTGTTTTGGCGGTAATATTCCTTGACCTTTGGGCGGGAGTACGCAAAGCCAAAATACGCGGGGAATTTAGGTCGTCATTTGGATTTCGCAAAACGGTTGAAAAGATAGGCAAGTATTACAATATGATTTTTGTAATTACCGTTATTGACGTAATGCAAATGATAGCCATTTCGCATATAAACCCGCAAATCAACGTACATTTACCTATTATACCTATTCTCACATTTATAGGGTCTATATTTGTCGGATTCATTGAATTAAAGAGCGTTTACGAGAAGGCAGAAGACAAGGAAAAAGCGGAAATAACCCAAACCGCCAAAATTGTAGGGAAAGTTATTGCCGATATTAGTACGCAAGAACTGGCATCAAAAGTAGCCGAGTATTTGAAAACCAACCAACCCAAAGAACCGGAAAATGAAAATACTGATTGACAACGGACACGGCGAAAACACACCCGGCAAACGCTCGCCGAAATGGACAGACGGTACGCAATTATTTGAATGGAAATACACGCGGGAAATAGCCAAGAGAGTAGAAACAGAATTGCGGAAACAAGGTATTGATGTGGAACGGATAGTAAAGGAAAATACCGATATTACGCTTTCAGAACGTTGTAAAAGAGCAAACGCCATCGCCGCAAAGGTAGGCGTAAAAAACTGCCTTTTAGTTTCCATTCATAACAACGCTTCCACAGGCCGGGCCAGAGGTTGGGAAATTCATACTTATATTGGCAAAAGCAAAAGCGATGAATATGCTACAATCTTTTGGAACGAAGCAAAAACCATTTTGCCCATGGGTACGAAAATGCGCGGGGATTGGACGGACGGCGATGCGGATTGGGATAGCAATTTTGCTATTTTGCGGGACACGAAATGCGCCGCCGTTCTCACGGAAAACCTGTTTATGGATAACCCCGAAGATTGCCGGTACTTGCTTTCAAACGATGGAAAAGAAGCGATAACAAAAATTCATGTACAATCAATTTTAAAAATTGCAGGAAAATGAAACAGACAATTTTATTTATTTGCCTTTGTGTTTTGTTCGTTGTTTCCGGCTGCCACACGTCTAAAAAGATTGTTAGCAGCACGGCGGAAACCATAACCAGCAGCGAAACACAATACGAATCAACCAGCAGCGAAACATATAATTTCGCAGACAAAACCAAAAAACAAGACATAGAAATAAACTATTTCAAAATCGAGTTTTACCCACCGGGGCCGGATGATAACCCCGATACAATAACAAATAATTCTACTTTTCCCGAAAACCTGTTAAGCAATATAGGCAGCAGTAACCCGAACAAGCCACCCAATAACAAAGGATCCATTAAAAGCATTGAAGGTTATATAGTAAAAGAAAAAATAGAACAATCGGGCGTTAATGAAAGTACGGAAATAGCGCAAGTAAACCGGAATACGGAAAAAAACGAGGACATTAACCGGCAGGATGAAATAAAGGAACAGCCCGCGCCCGACCCGTACCGTTGGCGTTATATTCTCGCTATCATTGTTTTGGTTATTTTGGCGGGGATTGGCGCATATTTAGCATTATGGAAAACCAAACCGATAATAGCTTTAATTTCGTTCGTAAAGAAATTATTTTAATATTATTTTTTTGTTCAACGTAGATAGTGCCGAGAGGTCAAAAAATTACCCGATTTCTTACAATCGGGTAATTTTTCAGGTAATACGTTTACAAATACCTGATTCTCAATATTGATTGTGCGGCTGAAGGGACTCGAACCCCCACGCCTCTCGGCACCAGATCCTAAGTCTGGCGCGGCTACCAATTACGCCACAGCCGCAAGTGTGAAACGAATTGCAAAGATACAATTTTTATTTTCAGTTTCAGAAACTGTTTAAAAAATTTTCTATGAAGTCGTTTGAGCCTAAAA
>JAIRRX010000064.1 GCA_031255755.1 Prevotellaceae bacterium
AACTTTAATTTTACGACAAATATACATTAATTTTTTGTAAGTCAAAAAATCGAGAGCCGCCATTGCGATGCGGGACAAAGCAACAGCCCGCCATTGCGAGGAGCGAAGCGACGAAGCAATCCAAAAACAAGCCCGTCATTGCGTGGAATGTAATGACGAAGCAATCCAGAATAATAAAAATGAATTGGTTAACGCCGAAAACTGGATTGGCTAACGCCGAACTCCGCTGCGCTTCGGTTGCTTCACCCTTACGGGTTCGCAATGACGTGCTGCTGATTGCTTCCTGCTTCGCTGACGCTCGCAATGACGACATGCGGTTGCTTCCTGCTTCGCAGTTCGCAATGACGACATGCGGTTGCTTCGTCTCTGTATTTCTCGCAATGACGTTCTGTTGTTGAGATGTGATAAATGTTTTTTTCAGACGGAGAATTTTTTTTGTATAAATTCAGCCAGAAAATCAACCGCCTGTTCTTCGCCAAGCGCCGATATGTTAATGGAAATATCGTATGTGTCGCAGTGTCCCCAGCGTTTGTTTGAATAGTAATTGTAAAACGAAGCCCGCCGCTTGTCAAACTGTTTGACAAGTTCGAGAGCCTTTTGTTCGGTAACGTTCATTCGTTTGCAAATTCGCCGTATCCTGTCATCAATAGATGAATGTATAAAAATGTTTATCACGTTCTGATTGTTACGCAGAATATAATCGGAACAGCGTCCTACAAAAACGCATGATTTTTCTTCGGCAAGTTTGAGAATAACATCCGACTGTATTTTGAATATCATATCGTTTGAAAAATAATTATCGTATTGATAATTTCCTCCGAAAATACCTTCAAACAACCTTAACGAGCCGTGAAATTTCGGCTTTTCGTCAAATGTTTCAAAATATTCGGGAGCAAAGCCTATTTCTTTGGCGGCAAGCGTTATGAGTTTACTGTCGTAATATTCAAATTCGAGCATTTCGGCAAGTTTTTTAGCTGTTTCGTGTCCTCCGCTTCCAAACTGCCTGCCTATTGTTATTATTATATTTCTGTTCATGTTTTGTAATTTTAAGATGATTTTTGTTTATGCTGTCTGTTTTTTCAATATTTTGAACTGTTGCCGCATCAGAATTACAGACAGGATGGTTGAAATAAAATCAGATACAGGAATACTCAACCAGATACCTGTTAATCCGAAAAATTCGGGAAGGATTAATATCAACGGAACCAGAAAAACCAACTGCCGCGTTGTTGACAGGAATATAGCATGCTTTGCTTTTCCGATAGATTGAAAGAAATTTGCTATCACCATCGAAATTCCTACAATCGGAAATACCGCAAGAGTAATTCGCAGTCCTGTTATGGCATATTCTATCTGCTGTTTCGTCAGTTCAACATTTTCACCTAAAACATTATCTTTTTGTGCAAACAGCATTGCAATTTGTCTGGGAAACAGTTCGCTTACAATAAATGCAAACGTTGTGATACATGTTGCCGCAATTATTGACTGTTTCAAAACTTTCACAACTCTGTCAAACTGTTTTGCTCCGAAATTGTATCCTGCAATCGGTTGCATTCCCTGCGTAAGTCCCAGCACTATCATCACAAAAAACATTACAACGCTGTTGGTTATTCCGAATGCTCCAATAGCCAAATCTCCTCCGTGCGAAAGCAGAGCCGTATTAAAAAGTATCACAACAAGACAAGCGCAGATATTAAGTATAAACGGCGACATTCCTATTGAAAATATTCCCGAAACAATACGTTTTTTCAATGTATATATTCCTTTACTGAAATGTATAACACTGTTTTTATTCATAAAGTGTGCGCTTACCCATATCAGAGCAATGATTTGCGCAATAATAGTAGCAATGGCGGCGCCTCGTATTCCCCATCCAAATTCAAAAATAAAAATCATATCCAGCACGGCATTTATAACAACGGCGATAAATGTTGTGTACATCGCTTTTCGCGGATAACCGGACGCACGCATTATATTGTTCATTCCCAAATATACGTGAGTAATAATATTTCCGCCAAGTATTATTTGCATGTAGTCGCGTGCAAAACTCAGGGTATTTTCGGTTGCACCGAAGCAATACAGTATCGGGTCAAGAAAAATGATTCCGGCAATCATTATTATCAAACCTAAAATAATATTAAGCATTATCGCATTTCCAAGAATCAGGTTTGCTCCGTGTTTATCTTTTTGCCCCAACTTTATTGCAACAAGAGCAGAACCTCCCGCTCCGACAAGCGAACCGAAAGCCGCCGAAATATTCATAAGCGGAAATGTAATTGCCAAACCCGATATTGCCAACGGACCTACAGCATTGCCGATAAATATCCTGTCAACAATATTATACAGCGAAGCGGCAACCATAGCCATAATTGCCGGAACCGAATATTGCATCAATAATTTCCCTACCTTTTCCGTACCTAATATTGCAGGATTATTTCTGTCTGTCATAAATTGTAATAAATTTGATTAATACCAATACAAATGTAATAAAATTTAAATTACAGTTTATACTTTTTCTTCCACAGCGATGCAAGGCGTGCAAGTATTTCACGTTCGCGGGCATTTTCGGCGGGATGATAAAATATTCTGTCTTTGATTTGTTCGGGAAGAAATTCCTGTTCTGCAAAGTTATTTTCATAGTCGTGCGCATATTTGTAACCTTTTTGATAACCCAAATCTTTCATCAATTTTGTAGGCGCATTTCGCAGATGCAGAGGCACGGGCAAGTTGCCGCTTTCAACCGTTTCGGCAAGAGCCGCTTCGATTGCCATGTAAGTAGAATTGCTTTTAGCGGACGTAGCCAAAAAAACAGCCGTTTCCGACAGAATGATTCGCGCTTCGGGTACGCCTATCTTATGGACGGCATCAAAGCAGGCATTGGCAAGCAGCAAAGCGTTGGGATTTGCCAAACCAATATCTTCGGCAGCCAGAATCAACATTCGGCGCGCAATAAAAAGCGGGTCTTCGCCGCCATTCAACATTCGCGCAAGCCAGTACACGGTTGCATCGGGGTCGCTGCCGCGCATTGATTTTATAAATGCGGATATAATGTCATAATGCTGTTCGCCGTTTTTGTCGTACATGGCGGTGTTTTCCTGCAAACGGTCGGCAACGGTTTTGTCGGTTATTACAACGGTATCATTTTCGCTATAAGTTCCTATAACTATTTCGAGAATATTTAAAAGTTTGCGGGCATCGCCGCCTGAAAATCTGAACAGTGCATTTACCTCACGAATGTCAAAATTAAGTTTTTTCAAATCTTCATCCTCTTTGATAACACGATTCAACAGAAGTTGCAAATCATCAACATCAAGCGATTTGAGAACATAAACCTGACATCTCGACAACAACGGCGAAATAACTTCAAACGAAGGATTTTCGGTAGTTGCGCCAATCAGAATGATTATTCCCTGCTCAACAGCGCCAAGCAGTGAATCCTGCTGCGACTTGCTGAAACGATGAATTTCATCAATAAAAAGTATCGGACTTTGACTGTTGAAAAACCTCTGCGCTTTGGCTTTTTCAATAACATCGCGCACATCCTTGACGCCTGAATTTATTGCGCTTAAACTGAAAAATACACGCTTTTGCCGCTCGGCGATTATTTTTGCCAAAGTGGTTTTACCTACTCCGGGAGGTCCCCAAAGTATAAACGATGATATGTTTCCCGATTCAATCATATTACGCAATATGGCGCCTTTGCCTACAAGATGCCGCTGTCCAACATATTCTTCGAGCGATTTAGGTCGCATGCGTTCTGCAAGTGGTATCATAATTTCAAATTTATATTTATAATTTCATAACAACTTTATATTTCAAAAAATCATTAATTGACAATTCAATTTTTTTGTAAAATTAATCTATTTTGATTGATTCTTGCCAAAAAAGCGATATATTTGCAAAAATAAATTAATAAATATTATGGTACTTACAGTTGGAACAATTATTGACCACGAACGCTACGGACAGGGAGTGGTTGCAAAGGTAAATTTTACCGATTATGAAGTTTATTTTGAACGCAGCGGTAAAATCAGTATTCTGAAAACAAATACAGACTATAAAATTGTTGAACAGTCGGAAGCACAACACGATGATACGGATAAAATTGCATTTGAAGATGTTGAACAAGCGTTGACTGTAATTCTTGAAAAATATAACTGTCTGCATGAAACCGTATCTCTCGGCGACCGCTGGACAGGCGGAAAAATGATTCTGCAACCTGCAAATCCATCAATGCAAAATAAGGAAATTCCGATAGAAACGTTTTTTCATAAAATAGTAATGCTGCGCGACCGCCTGCGCGTTCTTGAACAGAACATCAACAGTAATGCAAAACTCAACGACGAAGACAAAATAAATATTCAACAATACATCACGCGCATCTACGGTTCTCTTACAACTTTTAATGTGCTGTTCAAAGATAAAAGCGACTATTTTGTCGGTACGGGAGGCAGTAAAAACGATGAATGAAGTTTTAAATAATTGATTAAAATTTCGTTTTTATTATTGCATTATTTACATAATACTGAAAATAAAAGTTATAATAAACGGTACAAGTACAGTAAGCACAACGCCGCTGAAAACCGAAATTATCGCATAATCCCTGCCAACTGCCGATGTTATTACAGGCAGACAGGTATCCATCGAAGTGGCGCCGGCAGCGGCAATGGGAGCAAGTTTACCGAAACGTTTTGCAAATAAAGGCGTAAATAAAAGCGCTATAACTTCACGGGAAATATTTGCAAGCAAAGCAATTGCACCGAGCGTTTCGTTGCGTATTTCGCTAATGTAAATGCTCGACAAACTGTAATATCCGAATCCCGAACCCACAGCCAGCAGGTCTGAAAGAGGCATGCCGTTTACAAAAACAGAAAACACAACAACTCCGAGCAGCGTTCCGACAACGGCTGTAAACGGTACGAGCAGTATTTTGATATTGAGTGATTTTATAAGTATTACGCTTCTGTTCAGTTCGGCGCCCATGCATATTCCTACAAACAGCATTTGAAAACAAAGAACATATAAAGTAAAATTACCGTCCGAAACAATTTGCGGAATAAACTCTAACTTCGCACAGGCAATACCTGCTACAAAAAACAGTATGGCAGTTATGCTGTTTTTCATTTGTTTTTATTTACTTTTTTAAAAAATATTTTATAAACAGCCCATGCGCAAAATATGCTTCCTGCAACAGCCGCTGCCGCAATGGCAAGCGACAGTAATCCCAGATTTGAAATATTGCTCATTACCGCTTCATTTTTCCCGACTGACAGCCCCAGCGAAAACAGCAATACGAAAAGCGCAAATCCGTAAATTTTTTCGGATAATCTAATAAGTTTACCTTTTGATTTGAAAACGTATCCGATTATTCCGCCGATAATCATAATACCTATTATTTCATACATAATAATTCCGTTAAATATTAATTTTTTGAACATTTGTCGTAAACACAAAACGTACGGCAATGTAAACGTTTAAACCTTTTTTCATCATACAGTATTGATTATTTTTAATTTATCAGCACACTGCAAAATTAGTAAATTAATTGATAATGGACAATTAAAAATTGATAATTAAAAATTACGGATAAACAAAATCCAAGTTAGACCAAATAATGATAATAATACACCGCAAATATTGACAATTTCAGCATATTTTTTGTTTGGGACATTGAATTTAAATAATTTTTGTATGTTATTATAATGGAGTGAGAGTGTGAAGTAAAGAATAGTTTCTTTCCTTATTGGCTAACGGCGAACTATGGATTGCTTCGGCGTTCACGCTTCGCAATAACGTCATAAATACTGCTTAAATGCAGCAATTTAATTTTTTTTAACTAAAATTATTGTAAATTTTTAATCATTAGAAAATAAATTTATACCTTTGGCGAAACATATTGTACTAATAACTGTATTATGAAACGTAGAAATTTTTTGAAAGCTCTTGCATTAGGTAGCGCTGCAAGTATGATGCAATGGAAATCAGGTAAACTTTTTGCTGCCTTGCCTGCAAATGCCGAACCATTTAACGATTTGGTTGCTGTTATGGGTGGAGAACCTGCTCAACTTTATGCAAAAGCAATCGCTTCAATGGGAGGAATCGGCAGGTTTGTGAAAAAAGGACAGAGTGTTGTTATCAAACCAAATATCGGTTGGAACAAAACTCCGGAACTTGCTGCCGATACAAATCCTTTACTGGTAGCGGCTATTATTAAGGATTGTCTTGCGGCAGGCGCATCCACAGTTGCGGTCTTTGACCATACCTGTGATGAATGGAGATCCTGTTATAAAACAAGCGGAATTGAAGATGCTGTAAAAGACGCAGGCGGAAAAATGCTTTTTGCCCATGAGGAAAAATATTATCGCGCAGTATCTATTCCGCGAGGAAAACGTTTGAAAACGGCAAAAGTACATGAAGCCATTTTAGATTATGATGTGTGGATTAACGTTCCAATATTGAAAAATCACGGCGGAGCAAAGATGACTATTGCGATGAAAAATAACATGGGTGTAGTATGGGATCGCCCTTACTGGCATTCAAACGACTTGCAGCAATGTATTGCCGATTTTTCATCATTCAACAAAAAACCTGCGCTTAATATTGTTGATGCATACAGAATTATGACACAAAACGGTCCACAGGGCAAAGGCGCTAATGACGTACAGCTTGCAAAAGCAATATTTATGTCTGTAGATCCTGTAGCCGTTGATACTGCCGCAGTTGCATTTTTTAACCAGTACAGACAAATGACACTAAATGATGCAAGTCATATAAAATTGGGTGAAGAATTGCAAGTCGGAACTACCAAACTTAATGAACTAAAGGTAGAACGCATAAGACTGTAAAAGCATAAAGTGATTTTCATTTTATAATTTCCAAAATATTAACAATATAATTTTTAACAGATGTATAAATTTCTGCGTGGCTTTCGTATTGTTTTCTCAATAATGTTTTTAATTGCTGTTACTCTTGTATTTGCAGATATTAGCGACAGGGCGGCTTCGTTTTTCCAAAACATTATAAAATTGCAGTTTGTACCTGCTTTGTTTGGCGCATTAACAGGAATTGCAGGCGTTTTTATCATATTGATTATAATTACGTTTTTATTCGGACGAGTTTACTGTTCGTTTTTTTGTCCCGCAGGCGTTTTTCAGGATGTTGTAAGTTTTATTGCCAATGTTTTTAAAAGCAGAAAAAAACGACTTTACAAATATGCCAAACCGTATCGCATATTGCGTTATGGAATAATGTCGCTGATTATCGCATTATTGTTTAACGGAAATACAATGATGCTGTTAGGTTTAGACCCGTACAGCAATTACGGACGCATTGCCGAAAATGTATTTCGTCCGGTAATAATAAGCGCAAACAATCTTGGAGCGTCAATATTTCCCGATACGTTTTATCATATAAATTATAATACATTTACATTCGGAAGCATTATTTTCGGTGCATTGATTCTTGTAATCATAGTAACGATGAGCGCATTGCGAGGACGTTTATTTTGCAATACCATTTGTCCCGTAGGTTCGTTTTGGGGTTTGATTTCAAAGTATTCGGTTTTTAGAATTGCTATTAATAAAACAAAATGTACGCATTGTCGCTTATGCGAATTTTCCTGTAAATCACAGTGTATAAACAGCAAAAATGAACAAATCGACAGTTCGCGCTGTGTGCAGTGTTATAATTGTACGGTATCGTGTAAGCACAATGCAATAGGAATTAAATTTGCATACGCTAAAAAAGCAAACTCTAAACAACCTATTGATGTGAGCAAACGTAAAGCGTTTATCACATCGGCGGGAGTATTGGGAGTCGCATTAATTACAAAAATATTTACCCCGAAATTGAGAGCGGCAACCAAAAACACAAAAGCTATCGCGCCTCCCGGAGCAATAAGCGTTGACCATTTGAAGCAATACTGCACGGCTTGTCATGCCTGCATTGCAAAATGTCCGTCTCGAGTATTGCGTCCCGCGTACGCGGAATATGGTGTTGATGGTTTTATGCTTCCTGTGATGGATTATCGAAACGGTTACTGTAATTATGACTGCACGAAATGTTCCAATGTCTGTCCGAATTATGCATTGATTTCACAAAAACCAGAAGACAAGAAAGTAATACAAATAGGGACAGCCCGTTTTATTGAAGAAAACTGCATAGTTGTACTTGACGGCACCGACTGCGGCGCATGTGATGAACATTGTCCGACAAAAGCGGTTCACATGGTATCGTTTCGCGATGGTTTATTGATTCCCAAAGTTGATACAAGTTTATGTGTAGGCTGCGGAGGCTGTGAATATATTTGTCCCGGACGACCGACCAAAGCAATTTTCGTAGTCGGCAACGAAGTTCATCAAGTCGCCACTTTGCCCGAACAGCAAAAACAGGAAGAAAAAACAGTTACCGATTTCGGATTTTAACAATACACTTCTATAATATAGCATGTCATTGCGAGGAGCGAAGCGACGAAGCGAAGCGGAGTTCGGCGTTAGCAAATCCAGACTTTGTACGTCATTGCGAGCGTAGCGAAGCACTTGGGCAGTTCGTCATTGCGAGGGCAAAGCCCGAAGCAACCCAAAGGCAGCACGTCATTGCGAACCGCGAAGCGGTGAAGCAACCGAAACAAGCCGTCATTGCGAGCGTAGCGAAGCAATCCAGTATTATTATTATTTAGTCTTTTCTTT
>JAIRRX010000072.1 GCA_031255755.1 Prevotellaceae bacterium
ATGTTGCCGTAACAGAAGGAAATTTGAATAATCACATAGGCGTGCCGAAAACATTGCTTAATATTAAATCGGACAATAATTTTGCTATTATTGAGATGGGAACAAACCATTTTGGCGAAATTGAAACATTATGCAAAATCGCAAGTCCTGATTTTGGATTAATTACCAACATAGGCAAAGCGCATCTCGAATTTTTTGGAAACATTGACGGCGTAGCAAAAGCAAAAGGCGAATTATTTGAATTTTTAGCGATAAATAAGGGTAAAATATTTGTCAACACTGATATTGATACAATTTCAGGAATTGCAAAACGCTATTTAAATGAAAAAAATATCATATCATACTGTCAACAGGATTATGGAATAAAAATATTTCCTGCCGATAATGAAAATCCGTATCTTAAATTTATATTTAACAAAACGGAAGTTTGTACAAAATTAATAGGTAAATATAATATTGATAATGCTTTGGCAGCCATTGCAACAGGTAAATATTTTGATATTTCCGATGCGGATATTGCAGATGCAATAGCGTCGTATAATCCTCAAAACAACCGTTCGCAAAAAATAGAAACACAACAAAATATTTTATATATGGATGCTTACAATGCAAATCCTGCAAGCATGCAAGCATCGTTGCAGAATTTTATTAACCAAGCCGCAGCCAATAAAATGTTGATACTTGGCGATATGCGTGAACTTGGCGAAAGCAGTGAAACAGAACATCGAAATATCATACAAATGATAATCGAATCGAAAATAAATGATGTAATGCTTGTTGGCGACTGTTTTGCAAAAGCGGCGCAAAATACAAAATATATATGCTTCAAAAATGTTGATGAATGTATAAAATATATTAATGAAAATAAAATCGAAAATCGTACAATTTTAATAAAAGGTTCACACGGAATACATCTTGAAAAAACAGAAAAATATTTATAAACGTAATAGATACAGGAAAATAACTGTACAAAAATTCAAATAGATTTAAGATGCTTGTAAAAGATATAGAAATAGAAAGATACATTGCCGAACATACATCAACCGAAGATGAACTGCTGCATGAAATTTATCGCAAAACCAATCTCAGCGTAATACAGACACGAATGATTTCAGGACACGTTCAGGGAAAAATTCTTGAATTTTTAAGCAAAATGATTAAACCGAAAAATATTCTCGAAATAGGCACTTTTACAGGATATTCGGCAATCTGTCTGGCAAAAGGTTTACAGGACGAAGGCGAACTGCACAGCATTGATATAAACGATGAAATTCTGGAAACTGCAAAAATTATGATTTCAAAATCGCAGTATGCAGATAAAATTCATCTTCACGCAGGCGACGCAAAAGACGTTATTCCTGCTCTGGACAAAAAATTTGACATTGTTTTTATCGATGGCGACAAACGTAATTATACCGACAATTACAAGTCTGTGTTTGATTTGGTAAATATTGGCGGATTTATTTTTGCCGACAATGTTTTATGGGACAGAAAAGTTGTCGAACCGCTAAAATCCAACGACAGGCAAACAGTTGGAATTGTTGAATTTAATGATTTTGTACAGAATGACCCGCGAGTTGAAAATGTTCTGTTTAATGTACGTGATGGAATGATGATTATAAGAAAACTGAAAAATTAAAAATCTATCATGCTGCTTAAATTTCATATACATTACGTTACAAAATTCGGCGAAAATCTGTTTATAAAAATCAATGGTAGAGAATTTGCAATGCGCCGTGAAACTTTCGGATGGTGGAGTATAGAAATATCCGAAATCAACAGGTTAATACTTAAATATTTTTATCTGGTAAAAGACAGCAAAGGAAACGAAATTATTTCCGAATGGAGAAAAAATCACAATATAAAATTAAACAACTCAACTGAAATCTGTGATATATTTGATGTATGGAATGAAATCAACAATGCGCAACCGTTTTATTCTACGGCATTTACAAATGTTATAAACAAACGAAACAATAAAAAGTGCGATTTCAATATTTATGAAAAAACTTTGGAACTAAGAGCAAATGCACCGCAAATATCAAAAGAAAATTCATTGGCGATTGTTGGAAATAGCAATACATTAGGTAATTGGACAAATCCGTTAAAAATGCAGGATGATGAATTTCCGCTTTGGAAAATCAAATTAGATGTTGCAAAATTGCAGTTTCCTTTTGAATTTAAGTTTGTAGTTGTCAATAATAAAACCAATCAAATTGTTGAATGGGAAGAAGGAGAAAATAGACATTTTCTTACAAATGATTTTTTGAACAATGAACATAAAATTTATACATTTGAAACTTCATTAAACAGTCGTAATGTATGGCGCGGCACAGGTACGGCAATTCCTGTTTTTTCGCTGCGAACGGCAAACAGTTTCGGTATCGGCGATTTCTGCGATTTGAAAATGTTTGTTGACTGGTTGAAAAAAACAGGTCAGGTATTATTGCAAATATTGCCTGTAAATGACAGTTGCGCATTTTTCGACAAGCGCGACAGTTCTCCGTACAGTTCAATTTCGATGTATGCTCTGCATCCTGTTTACATTAACTTGCAGGAGATGGGAAAATTATCGGCTGAAAGTCAGTTTAAATATGAAAAAATTAAAATTCAACTTAACAAATCAAATACTATTGATTATACAAAAGTTATAAAAACAAAATGGAAATTTTTCAAGGAAATTTTCAATCGGGAGGGAAATAACTGTGTGCAATCTGCTTCATATAAGGAATTTTTTAACAAAAACGCTTTTTGGTTGCAGCCATACGCAATATTTTGCACTTTGCGCGACAAATTCAAAACGCCGTATTTCGATACATGGATGGATTATGAAAATTTCAAAAAAACAGATGTTTGCAAATTTGAGAAAGAAAATCAAAAGTCCGTTCGATTTTATTATTTTTTACAATATCATGCGCACAGGCAAATGAAATCGGCAAGCAACCATGCACGTAAAAACGGAATAATATTGAAAGGCGATATTCCTATCGGAATTGCACGCCACAGCGTAGAAACATGGAAAAATCCGGAATATTTCAATCTTGAAAATCAGGCAGGATCGCCACCTGATGCATTTTCAACAGACGGTCAAAACTGGGAATTTCCAACGTATAATTGGAATAAAATTCACGAAGACAATTATCGATGGTGGAAAAATCGACTGGAAAAAATGTCCGAATATTTTGATGCTTATAGAATTGACCATCTGCTTGGTTTTTTCAGAATTTGGGAAATTCCGCTTCATTCGCTGCAAGGATTTTTGGGACGTTTCAATCCTGCGCTTCCATATTCCGCTGATGAATTGAAACAGTACGGATTGCCTGTGAGTGAGATTTATACAGAACCTCATATTAAAGGTGATATTATTCATAAAATTTTTGGAAAACATGCAAATTATGAAATTCAAACATTTTTTGATACAACAGACGGCAATATATTTAAATTCAAATCAGATTTTGATACGCAGCTCAAGATTAATGATTTTTTTAAAAACATGCACGATGAGGAGACAAAAACTTTAAAATCAACACTTTTTTTGCTGATAAACAATGTACTTTTTGTTAAAGATGAATACAAAAAAAATCATTTTCATCCGCGAATTGCAGCACAGCAGACAACAGTATATAAAGAATTGGACGCCAATAAAAGACAAATATTCGACAATATTTATAATGAGTTTTATTATCATCGAAACAATGAATTATGGAAATCGGTAGCAATGAAAAAACTTCCTGCGCTGATTACAGCAACAAACATGCTTGCGTGCTGCGAAGATCTTGGAATGATACCCGACTGTGTGCCTGAAGTTATAAACGATTTACGAATAATCAGCCTTGAAGTTCAGCGAATGCCCAAAAGTCAAAATGTTGATTTTGCAAACACTGCTGTATATCCGTATCTTTCGGTATGTACAACATCAACTCACGATACTTCTACGTTACGCGGCTGGTGGAAAGAAAACGGCGAAAAAATTCAACAGTATTATAATCAAGTATTAAATCTGCATGGAGATGCTCCGAAAATCTGTACTGGTTCGATTGCAGAAAATATTCTTGTGCGGCATCTTGAATCGCCATCTGTGTTTGCTGTTTTTCCGTTTCAGGACTGGCTGGCTATTGACGAAAATATTCGCAGAAAAAACGAAGATGAAGAACGCATCAACATTCCTGCTAATCGCAACAACTGCTGGCAATACAGAATGCATATCACTGTTGAAAAATTATTGACCGAAGATAAATTCAACGCAAAAATCAAAAAACTTGCAAACAGAAATTGTAAGTTCAGCCGTTAAAATCATAAATCGGAATAATTTGATTAATATTGCATAAAATTTTGATATATGAAAATTGATAATTCAACTTTGCTTTTTGCAGGAATAATTCCTGCCCGCTTTGCTTCAACACGTTTTCCGGGTAAACCGCTTGCAGATATTTTCGGCAAACCGATGATTCAACATGTTTATGAAAGAGCGCAAAATGTTTTTGAAACTGTTTGCGTAGCCACTGATGATGAAAGAATATTCGATGCCGTTATAAAGTTCGGAGGCTATGCTGTGATGACTTCCGACAGGCACAGAAGCGGAACAGACCGTTGCGCCGAAGCCGTTGATATTATACAAAATCAATTAAACAGACAAATAGATGTAGTTGTGAACATACAGGGGGACGAACCTTTTATTGCCGAAAAACAGTTGCAAACCGTAAAAAACATGTTCGACAGCGAAGATGTTCATATCGCGACACTTGTAAAACCTTTTGCCGATGATGAAGACATTTTCAATCCTAATAGTCCCAAAGTTGTCATATCAAATGCAAATGAAGCATTATATTTCAGTCGTTCGCCCATTCCTTTTGTACGCGGCAGTGAAAAGGAAAACTGGAAGAAACAGATTACTTTTTTCAAACATATCGGTTTGTATGCCTATCGAACGCACATCTTAAAACAGTTGGCAGCCTTGCCTCAGGGAAATCTCGAAAAAGCCGAATCACTTGAACAGTTACGATGGCTCGAAAACGGATACAGTATTAAAGTTGCTCAAACAAATATCGAAAATCATGCTGTTGATACTCCTAACGACTTAATACGATTAATTAATATGAACACTAAATTATAATTACGGAAAATAAATTATAAATTTTCAATTATTTAAAATTAAATCATTAAACTCAAAAAATAAATAAATATATATTATCTTTGCAAAACATTGCGGATAAGGATATGAAAGTTTCAAATTGCTCAATCTGTCTTGAATGTTTTTTATTTATTTACAAACAATTTAAATTATATAAGCATGAAAAAAACAATTATGTCGATAATTTTAATTTCGGCAATCACTGTCAACCTTCGCAGCCAGTGCGATGACAAAGAATTTTACGGAAGTTGTACAAGTATTACTGTCGGTAAAAAAGCAAGCGCCGATGGTTCTATCATCACAAGCCATACCTGTGATGGACGTTACAGAACATGGATGGATATTGTTCCCGCTCAAAAACATAAAAAGGGAGCGACTACCAAAATATTAAAAGGTACGCTGTTCACAGAAAGCATGGATGAAATAACGCAAATACAGCTTGCCAAAAATAAACTTAATGCAAACTCTGATACCGATTCTATTGCCGATTTTGAAGTTTCGCTGAAAGTTAAGGGCGAAATTCCAGAAGCCGAAGAAACATTTGCCTTCCTTTATACCGCATATCCGTGTATGAATGAGAAAAATCTTGCAATAGGCGAAACAACTATTGAAGGTCGCAAAGAGCTTGAAAACGAAAATGGAATGTTTTATATTGAAGAACTTCAGCGTATAGTTTTGCAACGCTGTACTACTGCGCGTCAGGCTATTTTACTTATGGGAAAACTTGTAAAAGATTACGGTTATGCCGACACTGGGGAATGTCTTACTATTGCCGATGAAAATGAAGTCTGGCAGTTTGAACTTTTCGGCGAAGGAAAGGATAAAATCGGCGGTGTCTGGGCTGCGCAGCGTATTCCCGACGACCATGTAGGAGTGTCTGCAAATATTCCGCGAATTGCTGAAATAAATCTTGACGATAAAGACAACTTTATGGCATCCGATAATGTGTTTGAAGTAGCGAAAAAACTGAATCTTTGGGATGGAAAATCAACATTTAAATTCTGGAAGGCATACAGCGGTAAAAAACCTTTTTCAATACGCGAATGGTTTGTTTTGAGTTCTGTTGCGCCATCTCTTGGTTTATCAATGAAAGATGAAGAGTTGCCGTTTTCGGTAAAACCTGAAAAAGCGGTATCTGTACGTGATGTGCTTAAATTTTTCCGCTCTACATACGAAGGAACGGAATATGACATGACTAAAAATCTGTTGATAAAACGCAAAAAACAGAACAGCGAAGAAATGGAAACAGTAAAAAGCGATTATGCCAATCCATGGTTTTCTACGCAAATGATTTCAAGCATAAACGCTATCAAAGACAGCACTGTTGTGAGAGTTCGCAATATTGCCGTGCCGCAGTGTTCGTATGCTCATGTTATTCAAATTCGCAGTTGGCTGCCTGATGAAATTGCCTGTGTCGCTTATTTTACTAACGACAATCCTGCACAAAGTCCGCGTATTCCTGTATATGCAAATATTTTACAGACACCTGAATCGTTCCGACTTTCAGGACATAAACGCTTTATCGAAAATACCTCTGCCTGGATATATCGGCAGACAAATAAATTAGCAACTATCCGCTGGCAGGAATCACGAAAGAAACTCGAAAAAATGAGGGATGATTTTGAAGATAAACTGTTTGACGAACAAAATAAAATCGACAGTGAAGCAACAAAAATATTGACCGAACAGGGAAAACAGTCGGTTCGTGAATATCTTACGAAATACCTTAATGATTTTTCGCAAAAAACACTTGATGCGTGGGCTGAATTAAGAAATGAATTGTGGTACACTTTCATCAGAGGATTATAATCAA
>JAIRRX010000117.1 GCA_031255755.1 Prevotellaceae bacterium
GAAATACCTTAATGATTTTTCGCAAAAAACACTTGATGCGTGGGCTGAATTAAGAAATGAATTGTGGTACACTTTCATCAGAGGATTATAATCAAATATCTGATGAATGCCGTCATTGCGAGGAATGAGTGCAACGAATGACGAAGCAATCCAGATGCTCACTATTAATATTCTGGATTGCTTCGGCGTTCCGCCTCGCAATGACGATATGCTTATTCATATCTGTTATTCGCAGACATTTGTTCGGTATTTTTGCGCTGTTTGGGTAAAATCGTTTCATCTGCTGCATATCCAACGGAAATCAGTAAATCCAAACGTTTCCTTTTGGGAATGCCAAGCAGTTTTTTAATCTTTTTTTCATTAAACCAGCCGATAATACATGTTCCCAGATTTTCGGATGCAGCCTGCAAGCAAAAATGCGAAACGGCAATTCCTACGTCCATTATCGGATACGGTTTGTTTTTAAGTATCATTCCCAATTTGGATGTCAGGTTGGGCATTTCGCGCACAACAGCGACAATTACAGGGCAGTTTTTTGTGAATTTGTTAAACCCCAAAATCTTCGACTCGCTTGCATCTGCAACTTTCAATTTTAATTCGGGGTCATCTACTATTACGAATTTCCATGGCTGTGAATTGCAGGCAGACGGTGCAAGTCGCGCCGCTTCTATGCATCGGTTTATTTTTTCTTTCTCAATTTCCTGTGAGGAATATTTGCGCACGCTCTGGCGTTTTTTTACGAGGTCTAAAAAGTCAGTCATTTTATGTTGTTTAATATTTTACAAATTCAAAATAAGGTACTGTAACCCACTTACCTTTGCGAATGTCGAACTGTCGCAGTGCGCCGCCGCGAACTCCAAAATTTTCATTAACCTTAAACTCCAAATAACCGCCGTAATAACTCTGCGGATACCCTCCAAAGCCCTGCGACATTTGACCGTAACTGTTTCTTAACGAATATTGTCCCATTCCGGCAACTTTTACTCTGTCGGTAACCCACAAGCCTATATCTCCGTTGAAACCAAAATCATTGTTGCGCAGTCCGCCGATTGAATAATTTGTTCCGTAGAAACCTGTTTTTATGTAGAAATTATCGGTTACGGCAAAATTCAGACTGCTTCCGTAATATATTTGCGGGCGTCCGCCGTACATGCCTCGCGACAGCAAATTTTTATTTTTGTCTATCGAATACATCCCAAATGTGCTTAACATTATTTTGTCCGAAAGCAGATAATTCAATTCGGCGCTAATGTTCGCATCGTATTTTGATTTGTCGCTTTCGCGATATTTATCAACCGAAACGGCAGTTGTAAATTGCAGTCTGCCGTTGGTATATGTGTAGGCGCTTCCGACGTTTTCAACTGTGCCTATGAGCATGTATGTTCTGCGGTTTTGAAAAGTTGTAAGAAAACTGTTTGCCGAAAGTCCCATATAGCCGCCATGATTGAAATCGTATGACAGCGGAGTTCGCACTGCCAAAGGATTTGGCGTTGTGCGGGTAATATATGATTCAAGCTGATAATCGTATTGCGGCATTTCAAATGCTCCCGAATAATTCCGATAATTACTGAAATTATTATTAAAATCAATTCCAGACATTGGTAAAAATCTTGTCGGATAAAGATGTTCTATCAGTTCAAAATTTGTATTGACTTTTTCTTTTGTTTCTAATTTATCCGTATGTGTTTTTACCGTATCAATAATCTGTTCCGACTGCGATTTTGCAGAAACAGCAATCAGTAACAATATCGGTATCAATATTGTTTTGAATGTTTTCATTACTGTCAACCTTTTTTATTTATCACAAGCTTTTGTCCTATGCGTATAAGATTGTTTGAACCTATGTTGTTCCAGTATTTCAAATCGTTAATACGAACTCTGTATTTTTGAGCAATTCCGCCAACAGTTTCTCCTTTTTTGACTGTATGAACAATCCTGTCTTTTCCCGATGTCATGCTGTAATTTGCAGGTGCGACAAGAACTTTTGGATTGAAATAAACGGAATTGTTGTATGCGTATATTTGATTTTCATTATCAATAAACATATTTGTGTAAGCATGCGGTAATATAAGCGTGTATGGTTTTTCTTTTCCCGGAATAATATCGCGGCGGTACTGCGGATTAAGCTGACGAATCGTTTCGACTGAAATTCCTATTACTTTTGATATTTGTTCAAAATGCAACATTTTGTTTATTACAAAAGTATCAACGGCAACAGGCATTATCGGCGGTTCTTTTTGCAATCCGTGTTCTTTGTAATATGTCAGTGCGTAAGTTGCTCCTATAAACAGCGGAACATAACTTCTTGTTTCGCGCGGCAGATAAGGATAAATACTCCAGAAGTCCGTTTTGCCGCCTGCACGGCGAATGGCTTTTGTTACGTTTCTTTCGCCGCAGTTATAAGATGCTATTGCCAGAGTCCAGTCGCCGAATATTTTATACATTGCACTCAGATATTTTGCTGCCGCATGACACGCTGCTACAGGGTCGCATCGCTCGTCAACAAACGAAGTTATGTTTAATCCGTAATATTTTGCCGTATTAAACATAAACTGCCAAATGCCTGTTGCTTTTGCCCGCGAAACCGCCACAGGATTTAATGCCGATTCTATTACCGACATTGTTTTAAGTTCTAACGGCAAGCCATAACTGTGCAGTATTTCTTCAAAAACAGGAAAATAATAATCGCTCAGGCTTAATATCTTTTCTGTTTGCCGTCGATATTTCTGTGTATAAACAATAATAAACCGTCTTACAATATCGTTGTACGGAAGATGCACAACGCTTGCTATTTTTGACAGCCTGTTAATATAAACCGAGTCGTGAAGTTCTGCTGCCGGTATATAATCATCTTCGCTTAACCATCCAATAGTCTCAATATTTTGCAAATAAAAGGCAGAAAGCAAACTGTCGACTGTATTGCTATATTCAAAGTCAGGTTCTTCGTAATCAAATGTAGTGTCGTGCTGTGTCCATGCATTAAAGCATAAAATATTTGCAATAAAAACAACTATTATTTTTTTCATTTTTTTGTATTTTAAAATTTCAGTTTTAATTTTATACCTGCCATTGGCGTTATGTTTCCAGATGCAAACGATGTTTCATTGATAAATATGGGTTCGCATTGAAATGAAAGTTCATCGGTTATGTCAAAGTAACTCAAATGGGCAAATACATTTGCATCTACCACATTAAGTACATAAACAAGACCTGTTACCAATATTGTCAAATCGCGGTTTCGCCGCGCAGTGTCGCGTGCATTTTTCAAAGTTGTTAAACTGTACCGCCCGCCGAATTCGTCCAAATCTGTGCTTGTGCCGTTTTCTGTTGCATATTTTTTATTGTAGGCGGTTCTGTATCGCTTATATTGACTGTCGCACTGGTCAATCCAGTACACACAGAATCCGAGTCCGCCGTAAATTATTGGTATTTTCCAGTAATCACCGTTGTATGCCTGTCCCAAACCCGGAAGCAATGCCGAATACAGTGTCGCTCGCTGCGGACTTATGGGATTGTTTATTTTGTCGGTTTTATAAGATGCCACAGCATCGATTGCGCCTGCAAGATAAAACATTCCGGCGCCAATGTAGGACATATTTCTATTGCGTTTATAAGTGTCGTAACTGTCGGCTGTTTTTTGATATTTGTTTATATAATCGGTCATTACGCTTTCGGGAAATCCTGCCGACTGTGCATAATTCAGCATATTGCGGGCATGTATGGCATCATTCACCTTTGAATTGAAATATAATCCTGACGCAATTCCACCGCCAACTCCGGCATAAAGAACAGGAATTTTCCAGTAATCACGATTGTATGCCTGTCCATAACCGGGCAATATCATTGTGCCGAACAATACTTTACTCATCGACAGAGAGTCTTTACCCTGCAAGCCGCGAATAAAACTTTTTTGCGCCGACAAAGTATTTGTGTACATTGCCATCATCAAAAAAAGAAATATGTATATACAATTTTTTTTCAAAATTCAATTTTCTATATGTAAACCCAACAGGTTTTTCAGTTGCAGTAATGTCGCCCTCCAATCTGTTGTCCGTGTCATGTTTCTTAAATATTTTATGATGCAAAGATAAACAAAAAAGTCAGTTTTCTGCAAAAAACTTCCAAATTAACAGGCAGAGTTCATAATTCAATACAATAAATGATGACAATATTAAACAAATTTATAACTCTGCTCAATTATTCATAATTATTTTTTTGCTGAATTAAACATATTTTTTAAAAAAACTAAAAATGTTTCAAGATATTTTAAGATGAAATTCTACCTTTGTAAATTATAATTTTGAAAATTTTGATAAGATAAAAGTAAAAAAGATATTTAAACAACAAATGATAATTATGAACAATCCGTTAGATTATTTGTGGTATAAAACATATAAATCAAAATTATATAATAGTGATCAATCCATGTTTTTTGTTTTATTTGTAAATTTATATACTATATGCCTTTTAATATTTGGAATGGATATTGTTTCATTTGAAACTTCCATACTATTGATTATTTTATGTTTATTTATAACATATCCTTATACGCGGTATAAAAAACGTGTTAAAATTATAAAGAAATATTACAAAGAATCAGAAAAATCACGTATTAGAGGTAATATCATTGTAACGCTTTATGTGATATTATCTTTTACCGCTCCACTTATAATTGTAAAACTAAAAAATGGATATGTATTTTTATGAAAATTTAGATATAATAACCCGTTGGCGGAATTAAAATTTTCAGAAAAACAATAATACAAAAATTTGCATACGTATATGAATAAAATTACATACGTATCCGCGTAAAATTACATACGGATGAAAATTTATTTCCGTCCGTATATAAATTTATTTTCATACG
>JAIRRX010000133.1 GCA_031255755.1 Prevotellaceae bacterium
CAAAAAATTGTACATCATGGTAATGACCGAAATATAAATATAAGATGAAATTATAAGAAAGGGAAAGATAGAGATTTTCTGTTTTTTCCCTCTTATTTTTCATCTGGGTATATATTAAAATAATTTAAAAATTATAAAAATTATGAGAATTTTTTTTTGTTTGCTTTTTATATGCTTTTGCATGTTTTATTCATGCAGGCAGAAAAAAACAGTTGAAAGGGCGGAATCAAAAGAACCCGCTCTTTATACGATTGATCTTGACAGTATCAAAACTGTTGATAGCATTAAAATGTCTTCAATTTTCGGAAAAGCCAGGGCAATTATCCTTGAAGAAACCGATTATTCGTTGATAGGAGGAATTAGTAAGTTTCAGGTATTTGACAATTATGTTTTTGTACTGGACAGGAATGGGGCAAAAAAATTGTTTGTATTCGATAAAAAAAACGGCAAATATTTACGGCAAATAGGTTCCCTCGGACAGGGACCCGGTGAATATATTGAAATCAGAGATTTTTGCCTTGACGTCGCCAATCGCGAAGTTTATATATATGACCCGGGTAAACACCGGTTACACAAGTATAACATGGATAATGGGAAATATGTCGAATCTGTAAACATGCAACATAATGACAGATTTTTCCATTTTATAATGTATCTGAACAACAGGATATATGCTAATATATTGAAGAGTGACAAATTACTTGCAGAACTGGATATTGAAACAAGTGTTTACAGAGAATTTCTTAATGCCGACGAATATAATTGCGGATGGAGTGAATCGATATTTATGGCTTACAGTAGTTTTTTCATTTCCGATTTGGATTCTCCAAAATTTGTAGAACTTCTCATGCCTACGGTTATAAGTATAGATGAAACGGGATTGCGTCCGTATTTGACGGTGAAAAGCAAAGACTGGGTACAAAAATCCGATGTTAACGGGGACGATGAACAGACAAGAAGCATGCAGTTCGGTCTCGATTTAATATCGAAAAGAAGAGCGTATTGCATTCAAAATTATATGGAATTTGGTGATTATATTTGTTTTGATTATCGCAGAGGTTTCCTCTTTTTTGTTGTCTTCAATAAAAAAACCGGAGAAGCCTTTCAGTGCAACAAAATAAATCTGAAACCTGATTTACTCACAGCGGGAGGTGCATATTTTTCACTGCTTTTTCCGTTTACCACAGTTAAAAATGCTTATGGACTGTGGCATTACTACAATGCAAATAGTAGAACGAAAATCCAATTGACAGAAGAACAAATTGCCAAGGATTTGGAAAACAGGGAAGAGTTGATAAAAACTTTGCAAAGCAGGAAAGACGATGAATTTTACGTGATTTTTGAATATGAGTTTAAATAAACTGACTTTGGGATTGTTTGCGGTTATATTTCTAATATCTTGTAAACAAGATTTGAAAGTAGTTTTTCCGGATGGTATAAAAGAAGAAGAAACTTCTATTATACATAAATATGAGATTATTATATATAGATGGTAGAGAATGTACCACATGTTCTTTAAGTTTTTTAGATTCGTGGAAATTATATGAGAACATTTTACAAAAATATAATATAGGTGTTACACTGGTGGTTCTCACGACAAGAAGACAGGATGTTATTGATATATTGAAATCGTTTAAGATAAATTTTCCTTTTGTTTTTGACAATGGAGGTAAATTCAGAATAATGAATGATGAAATTTTTAAGGTTGCGCAGGATGGAATATTTGTTTTTGATAAAAATAAAAACGTAATATTTACCGGTTCTCCGATTGTAAGCGAAGAAAAATGGAACTCTTTTGTTAAACTTGTCAAAGAGTAAAGTAGAATGATATTAAATATGTGTCGAAAAAACTTGAATATTCTTTTACTAATCTCAATAACGGCGATTATTTGCACGGTATTTGTCATGAATACCGATTTAGCCAACGGCATAGTATCCGGCAAATACTTTTGGTTTTACGCTTCTGTGGCATTGCTATCGGCGCTTGCCATTCCTGCGGCAATAATCAAACGCAGGGAAAAAGCAAGTTTCGCACTGCCCGATTTGTTGATACTCTTGTTTTGTCTTGCCGCAGTTCTGATAACCGTGAACCATACCGGCAGACTGACAAATAAATGCCTGCTGCTGATATTTGTAATGGTGTTTTATTTCTATTTAAGGATATTTCTTGCGGGTAGAGACAAACTGATATACGGTCTGTGCGGTTTGGCTTTTGTTGTTACGGGTTTGGTTGAGATTGCATGGGGATTAATGCAATTGTATGGGTTTACACCCTCGCAACACTACTTGTTTAAGATTACGGGTTCGTTTTTCAATCCCGGACCGTATTCGGGCTGGCTTGCAATGGTTTTTCCGATGGCGCTGGGGTACGCGGTTCTTAACTATTTTACCCACAAAGGTCACGAAGTCGCACAAAGTTTATTTGAACGTATAAGTAAGACAGGCGTAAAAATTCTTGGCATACTGACGGTTTTAGGAACATTGCTTGTACTGCCTGCCGCAATGAGCCGCGCATCATGGCTGGCGGCTATTGGCGGCAGCATTTTTATTGTGGTCATGTATGGTTTGCAAAACAGGACGGTCGTCGGCTATCTAAAAAAATACAGGAAACGTCTTGTTCTTCTCTCGCTTGCCGCTATTGTTCTGTTTGTAATGGCGATGACGGGACTGTTTCTGCTGAAAAAAGATTCGGCTTCGGGGCGGGCATTTACGTGGAAAATCGCCCTGCAAACAATCAAAGAGAATCCATTAGGCGTCGGACTGGGTAATTTTGGCGGAAGCTATGGAGATACGCAGGCGACATATTTTGCATCGGGCGCAGGAACCGAACGCGAAGAGTATGTCGCGGGAGGAGTAGAATATGCTTTCAACGAGTATCTGCAAATATGCATCGAAACGGGAATTGCGTCCTTTCTTGTTTTTCTTGCATTTGTGATTTGCGTTTTAGTTGTTGGGATACGCAACAAAAATTATCTTCCGGCAGGTTCGCTGGTATCGCTGTTGATATTTGCTTCGATGTCGTATCCGTTCAATGTCTTGCCTTTTGTGATTGCATTTGTGTTTTTGTCGGCGCTATGCATGGCGGGCGAAGGCGCAAAAGGGCGAAAAGATGAAAGGGCGAAAGCGCGAAAATATCCGGGGTTTGCAATATGGGCTTTTCTAATTATTGCGCCTGTTACGGGAGCCTTACTGAGTATGTATAAGATATATCCGTTGTACGAAGCATATAAACAGTGGAACATGACACGAATAATATACGGCATGAACATGCATCGGGACGCAGCCGAAGAATATGCAAAACAGTATCCTTATTTGCAGGACGAAATACAGTTTTTATTCGAATATGCCCAAAGTTTGTCGAAATCGGAACAATACGAAAAAAGCAACGAAATATTGCGTCGTGCGATGCAAATCAGTTGCGACCCGATGCTGTATAACATCATGGGCAAAAACTATCAGGCTCTGAAACAGTACGAACTTGCGGAACAAAGTTTCAAGAAAGCGGCAAATCTTGTTCCTAACCGTCTTTATCCTCATTACCTGCTGGCAAAGCTGTATCACGAAATGGGACTGAAAGACAAGGCAGAAGCGGAAACAAACATCGTTCTCACCAAATCTCCGAAAGTCGAATCTAAGGCGGTGGAGGAAATGCGGGAGGAGCTTATTGAGGTAAGAACTAAGAATTAAGAGTGAATTAGTTTTTTGTCTCGATGAATAATAAAATTTAGTACTGTCCGGTAAACATTTTTTAGAGGGGGAAAAAATCAGGGCTGATTTCCGATGATGGAAGCCAGCCCTTTTTGGCTAATTTTGCGCTACTAAACAATAAAATTAGAGCA
>JAIRRX010000148.1 GCA_031255755.1 Prevotellaceae bacterium
TACTATAGTAAATAACTTCATCATCAGGCTGAACTACATATAAATCCACATCCTTATCATTGTCGAAAGAGAGGCTCACCTGTAAGGCTCCCGTACCTGCGTTCACAAATGTCAAGGGCGCGGTGTATAGTTGAGTCAACGAGCCGTTGCTCAACAGTGCGCTTATCTGTATGGTAAACGACTGCGAGAGATTTTGGCTGAACAGTATTACAAACTGCGCAACATTTGTTGCCGACTGCATTGTCATGGATTGCGTTTGGGTTGCATTTACATTTGGAACACAGCGAAAATATTCGTTTATTCCGTCAACGCTTACATAAATTTCCGAAATCTGCTCTGCGGAATTTAATGATACAAAAGACGAGCCACCGGGCAATACGTTACGGTTAATAGTAACATTATTGAAAGCGCCTGCCGAAGATAACTGAGGGATTGCTCCCTGATGAATAGTTGCATTCTGAACGGTAAAATAGTCGCGTTCAAGAACCGATGGCTGTTTTTCATCATCGTTTTTATCGCACGATGCAAAAAATACCAGTGTTGCCGTCATGGCTGCCATAGCCATAAATTTAAATTTTCTTTTCATTGCCTGTTTTTTTTATATTTACATTTTATTAATTTATTCGGCAGTTTATATTTATTTTATATACGTTCTGCCTGTTTTTTATCTGCAAATTCAAATGTTTTATATTTTTATAATATTTCAACTTTGTATTTTTTATTAAGCACAACAGCAAACAGCAGGTTCTCCGTTGACTCTGTGTAATCTCCGCATGTTCCCACCAAATATTTTATGTTACTCAACACCATTCGGAGAAAACACAGAGAGTCTCGGAGGTTTTTACCATTCATTGTGCAGTATTGAAACACGTTCATCACTGTTTACTGTTATTTTCCCGTTAATTACGGACGTTCAACCACAACAATGGCAGTCGCCGTTGAGTGTTCGCCCGAGTTGCCGAGAACATGTTTGGTTCCGTTTTTCCAATATACAGCCACATCGTTTTCAGTGCCGCCCACATATACATCGCCTGCAATTACGCAAATAGAAGTTGCTTTTGCCGCGTTTGTAGAAAGTATCTGAGTAGGCGTTCCGCCTGTGCCGCATACAAAGGCTTCGTAGCGTCCGCTGTTTATGTAATAGCCTGCGCCGTAAGATATTCCATCATATCTATATACCTGACTCATAGTTGCGCTTTCACCTGATTTTGCATAACCCGGCAAGAATGCCCAGCGTACAGGAGTTGAGGAATGATGCGGTATAACATCCGCATATCCGCCGTAAGAATAAAGATCATCGCCGTAAGCGTGTATGCTGTTTAGTACGCAGGCGCTAACAGCTTCGCCCTGTCCGGGGTCGTATGTAAACGGAGTTGACGTAGCGCTGTTGTGCCATATACATGCCTGCTGATTTGCAAGCGCATATCCGCTGATATAGTATTTATTGCCGTATATCGAAATATCGGTAGCTATTTTTCCATCTCCGCTGATGTTCATATCATTTCCATTGAGCCAGTATTTGGCGTTGTATGTGGAATTGGCAACAGTTGCGCCTACAATGTGAACATTGCTGTTTACTACTTCCATGCGTGTTGGTATTGTGTTTACCTCGCCTATTGGAGTAGCCTGTCCATCTGTCCAGTATTTGGCATATGCATTTACTGAACTGCCTTCCGTCAACAGTTCCATTCCCAAAGCATAAACATTATTGCCTGAAACGGCAATATCCATAAGACCGCCGCCAACGGCATCGCTGCTGCCATCGAGAACAACGAGCGTTCCGTTTTTCCAGTATGCGGGAACCTGTCCCGAATTCGAACCTCGCACGCTTCCTGCCACATATACATCATATTCGGGATTTACAACAGTAACGACGCACGTGGCGGTACGGTTGCCATCTGCGGTTGTAACGGTAATTGTTGCAGAGCCTGTTGCAACAGCCGTAACCGCTCCGTTGCTTACAGTTGCTACCTGAGCGTTGCTTGTAGCCCATGTAACGGCTTTGTTTGTTGCATTTTCGGGAGCAACTGTTGCCGTCAGCGTTTCGGAGCGTCCGCGCACAATGCTCATCGTTGTTTTGTTAAGCGAGACGCCTGTAACTGCTACAGTCTGTCCGCCGGGAGGATTAGGCGTCGGAGCGGGATCATCGCTGCCGCACGCGCTAATTGTTATGGCTGCTACAGCCATACACATGATTTTTGTTAATTTGATAAATTTGTTCATCTTTTTAGAAAATTTGAAATTTAATTAAGTATTTTATTTTGTTACTGTTAAGTATCTTAACCGTCAATCAATAAGTTTTAAACCGTCGGGCTATATTCTTTTATTTATACCGATATTTTCGATTTTTCAAATTTAATTGCCATTTGACCTTTGTCGGTTCCAAAAGTCAGCACTTTGACTCCCGAATATTTATAGTACCAGAACTCGCTAACAAATCCATCTCCGCCAATAAAAGCGTATTTGTCGGAATTGTATATATCATCGAAGTTTTCATAAATTTGACCTTTAAAAACCCTGTAAGTTTCGGAGTCAACATCTACATTGAAGTTTCCTTCGGATGATGCCGCCTGAGTAGCCTCAAACAAAGTTTTACATACTTCAATTTCGGATTCTGCATCTTCGGCGATTTTTTCCATGTAAACAATTACAATATCTCCGCTGAAATATGTTTTCACATCTTTAAAAGACCATCCGTTCGGGCAGGCAATATCAACGCCAAATACTTTTTTTACTGTCTGCTGCCAGTTGTTTGCATTAATTTCGGTTTGCTGAGCGGCATCATTCATTACTTCTTCAACAAACTTCTCCGCATTTTGCTTTTCCGTGTTATTTTTTGAGGAATTTCCTCCGCAAGCCGTGAACATTGTTACGGCAACCATGCACATAAGCGCTAAAACTGTTTTTCTCATACTTTTTAATTTTAATTCGTAAAATATTTATTTTTGTTAATTTTCAAGTGCAATATTTAATAGAAATTAAAGTTTGCAACGGCAAAAATAGTTTGTCTAAAATTACCGTAATACCCCCCAAAGAGGGTTTTTTTTCTAATATTGTAAAAAACCCTCTTTGGGGGGTATTGTTATAATCAAGATATAATACTACTTTTGCACTCAAATAAAATTCTTAACAAAAACAGTTAAAAATGAACAGAAACACATTTTCGGCAGTATGTATAATATCAATATTTATGGCAACATTCCTGCCATGTTGCAACAGTAATAAAAATTACAACCAAAAAGATGCCGCACTGCATTACCTTGACAGCGTGTTGAACCGTACGCGCAACATGGATACGCTTAACGCCTGGGCTGAACGCTACGAAACGCAGGGAAAGAAGGTTGAAGCGGAAAGAGTATTTCGCAAACTCGGAAGCGTCAGCAGAGAATCAGACGATTATATCCAAGCGCTGAAATATCACAACAAAGCCTTGACAATTGCCACAGAACTTAACAGCCGAACAGAAATGATTATGTGTCTTAATCAGATAGGCACCGATTATCGGCGAATTGGTTCTTATGACGAGGCAACGACATATCATTATCGCGCTTTGAAACTTTGTGACGAATACGAAGATGCAACTACCGATTTTGCTATAAAGAACAGAGTTACTTCGCTTAACGGAATAGGTAATATTAATCTTGCGCTCGGCAATATGGACGAAGCCGTTAAATCTTTCAGAGAAGCGCTTGATGGCGAAACAAAGTTGGGAAGTCATCTCGGCATGGCAATCAATTACGCCAATATCGGTTCTGTATTTGAACATCGACATATATATGATTCGGCGCGTGTTTATTATGAACTCAGCATGGAACATAATAAAATTGCAAAATCAAGGCTCGGAATTTCGCTTTGCCACAATCATTTCGGCAATCTGGCAGAAAAAGCCGGCAATTTCGATGAAGCCATACGGGAATATCGCGCCGCTTACGATGTTATGGAAAGTTCTTCCGACCGCTGGCACTGGTTGAACGCCTGCGTTTCGCTTATCAAAGTTTATATAGCACAGGGAAACATGTCGGAAGCAAAAATATATCTTGACAAGGCGGAAAAAACAGCCAACGATATTAAATCCAAAGATTACTTTGCGCTTGTATATCACATGAAATACCTGTACAATGAAAAACAGGGAAACGTACATCAGGCTCTTGATAACTATATTTTAAGCAGCATATACAACGACAGCATAATGAATCTGGAAAACGTAAATCATGTCAGAGATCTGACAGCGCGCTACGAAGCCGAAAAATCCGAAATAAAAATAGCATCGCTTGAGCAGGAGAAAAAAGCGCTACAAACAATAACTGTAATAGGAATTGCCTTATTTATAAGCGTCAGCGGCGGATTACTTGCGCTGTTTCTTTTCATACGCCAGAAAAACCGTCTTGCCAAACAGCAAATAATACAAATGGAAAAAGAAAAACAGCTTATTGCCACTCATGCAGTACTTGAAGGCGAAACGGCGGAACGCAGCCGCATAGCGCAGGATTTGCACGATGGTCTCGGAGGCATGTTAACAGGAATAAAAATGAATATGAATGAACTTAAAAAAGGAGCAACGCTGGAATATTCAAGCGTAGAGCAGTTTAACAAGGCATTGTCGCTGCTTGATGATTCAATGCGCGAACTGCGCCGAGTGGCTCACCACTTAATGCCCGAATCGTTAAGCCGATACGGATTAAAAATTGCGCTTACGGATTTCTGCAACAGCATACCTAATGCAGAATTCAGTTATTTCGGCAAAGAAAAAAGATTGGACAGCAAAACAGAAGTAATGATTTATCACGTAATGCACGAACTTGTAAACAACGCCATGAAACATTCCGGCGCAACGCGAATATTGACGCAAATAGTGCAGGACGAAGACAGCATATCATTTACGGTTGAAGATAACGGATGCGGGTTTGATATTAATGGCGTTAAAAGAGGAATGGGGATTAAAAATATCCAATCGCGCATAGCCTCGTTCGGCGGAACAATGGTTATTAGCAGCAAGCCGAATCAGGGAACCGAAATAACCGTAGAATTAACAATTAATAATGATAATATTAAAAAGAAATGATAATGGAAATAACCGGTATGAATCCACCGTTAATCACAGTTGTTCTTATTGATGACCACAAGGCGATTGCCGAAGGTATTGAAAAATTGATAAACGAATCAAATGTTGCAAAAGTAATCGGGAAAGAATACAGTATAAACGGATGTATGTCGCTGCTTGAACAGCAAGAGCCTGAAGTATTGTTGCTTGATATAAGCCTTCCTGACGGCAATGGAATAGATGCCTGCGCCGAAATCAAAAAACGGCATCCCAATGTGCAAATTTTAATGCTCACAAGTTACGGCGAACTTTCAATTATAACACGGGCGCTCGACGGCGGCGCTTCGGGTTATGTATTAAAAAATTCCATGTTTGAAGAAATCATTGAAGGCATACGTGTTGTAGCATCAGGCAATTGCTTTTTATGCGAAGAAGTTGACATGCTTCTCAAAAACGACAGTTTTCAGCGCATTACGCTTACAAGCCGCGAACGCGAACTGCTGAAACTGATTGTCGAAGGCTGTTCAAACAATGAAATAGCGCAACAAATGTGCCTTGGTTACCACACCATAAAAAGTTACAGAAAAAATCTTATTCTCAAACTTAATGCACACAATACCGCAATACTTGTACGAACGGCAATCGAACAAAAATTAGTATAGAATAATATTTTATCGAGTTATCTTTTCCAATATCGCTTGATTGCTGTATGCTTTTTTATCAACAGACGTGCCTATAACATTTGTTGCAGGCGCAGACCGTCTTTGTGTTCTTTGCGTAACAGGCTGACCTGATATTACATCCAATGCGGTTTTGAGCAATTCTTCGTTTATATCGCCAAGCGGCTTTTTGGGCATTATGTTTGTTTCAGTCGCAATATAATTCGGAATAAGTCCCTTTGCGGGAACTGCTTCATTATTGCCGTTTGTGTACATAGCAACCAGCGGCTGTATTCCCCATTTGTTACGAGGATTATTGCGTTCGTAAAAACTTATGGATGCATACGACTTGCCGACAGTAGTATCGCCAACGATTACTATTTTATCGTTCATAAACGGTTTAAGTCCGTTTATAACCATTTCGCTTGCAGATGCCGACTGTTTGGAAGTTAAGAAACATATTTTCTGCAAATTATTACCGATGTTATTTATATTTTCATTTGCTATGTTTGATGTGAAATTTTCCCTGAATTCACCTATCAGGCTGTTGAATTTCAATACATAAAACACATTTGCCGTATTTAACGGATTTACAGTCATACTTGCCAAACGTTTTGCCGACAAAACGGAGCCGCCGGAATTGTAGCGCAAATCAACAATCAGGTTGTTTATTCCTGCCGACTGCAACTGCCCGAACACGGAATTAAGATGCCTGTCGTATGTGTTTGAATTATCGCCATTGTCGCTTGCAAAAAAGTTATAAACGACATATCCGATTTTTTTACCGTTTACTACATAAACAGAATCCAGAAACACAGGATTTTCCTCGTATCTGGTTTTAGTAATTGCAATATCTCTTTCGTTGTTGAAACTTATGGTATTGCCAATAAGCACAGGGTCGTTAAATGTTATGGTCATTGACGCTTTTTGCAACAGCGATACGTAATTGTTCATAGTTATTTCCGTGCCGTCAATTTTACAAAAGGCGTTTCCACGTTTTACGCCCTGCATTTCGGCGCCTGTTCCGGGCTTGACATACAGCACTTCGCCCATTACTTTGTCGCTGTCGTATCTGTACAAAATATATTCAAATCCAAAATCTCCGGAACTTACTCCGCTAAGGCTTTCAAGCAGGTCAACATAATTTTCCTGTATCCACGAAAAGCGGTCGCCGTCAAGTTGTCCGTATTTATACAGCAGCGAATAAAAAAAGTTATTTGGAGACTGTTCCTTGTTCGGTCTTGATGGTATATACGAATTCCAGTAATAATATATTTGCATGGTGTCTAAAATCCAACCGTTTACATAATTACTGTCGGATACATTTGGTTTGTCGTCGCTTTTTTCGCATGATGTAAAAGCTATTGCACAAAAACATATACATGTCAAAAGCATTATTTGTTTTATAGTATTTGATTTCATTTTCATTGTTTTTTAAAATTATTTGATTATTTACAAAAATACAAAGTATTTTTAAATTATTCTCTATTTTAACGTTTTATATGAAAAAATACTTGTGTCCTTTGTATTTTATTGTTAATTGTAAAAATAATCGTATTTTTGTAGTAATTTTGGCAATGTAAGTTTTAGATAATTCAAAGACATTTATAATGCTTAATATCAGATTTATAAATAAAATAATGAAATTATGCTATTTAGCAACGGAATTAAACCGAGTTTGCGATAAAAACAGACGCAGAGTAAAAATAAAAACACATAACAATACGCACTCGGACAATATCAATTTATGGATACATCAACAATATTAAAATAATAATGAATAAATTATCGGCATATTTACAGGAAGAAAAGCAGGCAGGACGCAAAGGCGGACTGTATCACAAAACACAGGTAAATCTTGCCTACAATTCCAATAGAATTGAGGGCAGCAGGC